>CAZKNG010000091.1:0-8430 GCA_964554125.1 uncultured bacterium
TGGAGCCCTCCTGGAGCTCCGGCATGAACTCCTTCCCCATTCCCAGGAAGGTGATCATCCCCGCTGCTATAAGAGCGGCCATGAGGATAACTACTCCTCTTGTTCGGTCGAGGAAGTAGCCCAGTATTGAAAGATAACGGTTGATCACCGCGGGGTGAACGTCCTTTCCTCTTTTCCTCTTCGTGCTCTTTCCGTGAAAGAGCCGGTAGAGTACAGGAGCCCCGACCAGAGCGTAGAAAAGCGCCCCTATCATGGTAAAAGAGACCGCGAAGGCCAGCGGGCGGAACATCTTCCCTTCAACCTCGCCCAGGGTAAAGATAGGCAGAAAAACTAATATGATGATAAGGGTGGCGAAAAGGATAGGCTTTCCGACCTCAAGGATCGCGGAGATGATCCTGTCCTTTACCAACATACTCTCGCCGCTTGAGAACGACTGGATCTTCTCCACCATGATGATCGTGGCGTCCACTATCATACCCAGTGCTATGGCAACACCCCCGAACGATATAAGATCCCCGGAAATCCCGAACCTGTGCATGAATATAAAGGAGAAGAGCATCGAGAACGGGAGGGAAAAGAGAACTATCAGGGCGTTCCTGAAATCTCCCAGGAAAAAGAAGGAGACCAGGCAGACAAGGATCAGGCCCAGGATAAGTGCTCCTCTTACTGTATCTATACTGTTTTTAACAAGAGCTGCCTGATCGTAATAAATCTCTATGCTTACCCCTTCGGGAAGTGTTCCGTTGATCTTTTCTATCCTCTCCTTTATTTGGCCTATCACCTCGAAAGAGTTCGCGCCGTAAGTCTTGTATACCCCCCCCATCACTATCTCTTCGTCACCGTTGAGAAGCCCCACACCCCTGCGGAAAGCTTTTCCGAACCGGACATCCGCGACATCTTTTACCCTGACAGGCACCGAGCCGCGTACATCGATAACTATCCTTCCGATATCCTCGAGGGTCTCTGCCAGCCCTATAGTCCGCACAACCAGTTCTTCGGCACCCCTCTCGATGATACCGGCCCCTGTGTTCAGGTTGTTCTTCTCAACCGATTCTATGACATCCGATATGGTTAGATCGTATTCCAGGAGCATGTCGGGGTTCACCCTTATCTGGTACTGCCGGACGTACCCCCCCTGGCTTATCACCTTGGCCACGCCGCTGACTGTCTGGAGCTCACGCTTTACAATCCAGTCCTGGATCGTTCTGAGCTCGGTGGTGCTGTGTCCATCCCCCTCAAGGTAGTACGATAGTATCTTCCCCATACCGCTCGCTATCGCCCCCATCTCGAGGCCGTGATGCATGTTAACCGTCTCCGGTATCTGCTCTTCCGCCTCCCTGAGCCTCTCGGCTACCAGCTGCCTGGCCAGATAGATATCGATATCGTCTTCGAAATAGATGTTCACGGTGGAAAGCCCCGGGGACGAGGTGGAGCGTATCTTTTTAACGCCGACGATACCCCTCATGGCGATCTCCACCGGGCGGGTGACGAACTGCTCCACATCCTCTGGAGCGGTCCCCTCCAGCTCGGCGAAGACCTGCACAAGGTTGGGACTGATATCGGGGAAGGCGTCTACAGGCATGCGGGTCAGGGATACTATCCCCAAAACGCATACTCCTGCGAGGATGAGTACGATGATCCACCTGTGCTCGAGCATATATTCTATGATTTTTTTTCTCATACTTTAACTCTCCGGTTCTCTAATGGGAATGTCCGTGTCCGGCGTGCCCGCCTTCCTCGGATTTCTTAAGTTCCGCTTTAAGCATGAACGAGTTCACTGCCGCTACCATCTCTCCCGGTCCCACACCTTCGAGTATTTCAACGTAGTCGCCGTTTGAGCGGCCGATCACAACACGCCGCGCTTCGAATCCGTCAGCGCTCCTGACAAAAACTGCCGGCTTGCTGTCGATCTCCTGGATAATATCCCGGTCCAGGACAACCTGAGAGAAGGATTTGTCAACTGTGACCAGCGCTGTAACGAAAGTTCCCGGATTCAGCTTCCGCGAACTGTTGTCCAGGATCACCCTGACCAGCAAGGTGCGGCTGTCGCTCTCTATGACGGGGTTGATCATACTGATCATCCCGCGAACGGAGCTCACCCCGTTCCCGGACGATATCTGCAGCTCCTGTCCTTCTTCGAGAAACCCCGCTTCCGACTGAAAGGCCTGAAGATCCGCCCAGATGGTGTCCAAGTCTGTTATGGTGAAAATATTTGTATCTGTTCCTACCGCTTCCCCGGCGGTTATATGCCTCTTGATCAGAGTTCCGCCGAAGGGAGCCCTGATCTCGAATACCGTAAACTCCGATTCCGGTTCGGAGGGCAAACGGCTGATATACTCCTCATCCAGCCCGAGAGCCAGGAGTTTCTGACGGCTGCTCCTTCTCTCGATTTTTGCCTCGGCAAACCCCCTTTTCGCCTCCAGGTACTCCGACTCTGAGGAGATCCCTTCATCCCGGAGCGCCTTTTCCCGCCTGAAGGAAGCTTCTGCAATCCCGTACCTCTCCCCGGCCGCCAGGTATGCCGCCTTCATGTCCGCCAGATCGGAGCTCTCGATTACCGCCAGCACCCTGCCCTCCTCCACCCTGTCACCCAGACAGTTTCTGACCTCGGTCACTATACCAGCAACCCTCGGTACTATGTGCGCCGTCCTGTCGGCATTTACGACCAGCTCTCCCTGAATCTCCTTCCTGAGCTCCAGATAACCCGGGCCTGCCGATTCTGTCTCTATACCGAACCTTTCGATATCCTCTTCATCGATATTAACGGTTCCGACCGACTCGTGCTCGTGGCTGTGGGAGTCAGGTCCTCCGGGGCTCTCATGAGTATGCCCCTGCTCACTCTCAGGCTGCTGATCACCGTGCTGCTGATCGTGCAGTTCTTCTTCGTGGCTGGAGCCATGGCCGGCTGCCGGGTCATCATCCCCGTGGATGTGCTCAGCACCGGTCTCTTCGTGCATGTAGCCTTGATCATGGCCATCTGAGCAGCCGGCTGAGAATAATGAAAGAGCGGCTGCAAGCGCCGCCACAAATATTAATCTTACTGTTTTCATCTCCTGCCTTCCTCTCTGCTGATTACGTCCCGGCCGATCGGCTTTCCGGTGAGCCTCTCAAGATCGGACCTGGCTGAATGGTATTCGTCAAGTATATCTATATATCTCTTTTTAACTTCGAACATCGTTCTCTGAGCGTCGAGAACGTTCAGGTAATCTGTTTTCCCCCTCCGGTAGCTCTTTCTTGATGCCTGGTAGACCTTCTCTGCTCCGGCAAGGAGGTTCTCTCTAAGCTCCTCCGCCTCGATATACGTTCTGGAAAGTATACTCCGTGCTTCTTCGAGTTCCAGGCGGACCCGCGTGCGGACCGCTTCCAGATTCTCCCGGGACATCTCCAGCTCGCCCGCTGCAGCGATCCTGCCTCCCTGGTTGCGGTCAAAAAGCGGGACCGGGATGGCGACCCCGAGAACCCACAGGTCGAGATCTCTCTCTTTGAACCTCTTCATACCCCCGCTGACCGTAATGTCGGGGACAGATAGTGCGTTCTCCAGATTGAGAAGCGCCTTCCTTCTGTCGTATTCGAGCCCGGCCTTAACAACCTCAGGGTTCCCTTCCAGCAGTGGAAGAAGATCCTCCACCGGCGGAACCGGCGCCAGATCGTCCAGGTTTCCTGAAGCTGTCTCGAACCGGCACTCCCGGCCAGCCCACATCGCTGAAAGTCTTTTCCTGGCCAGCTGAAGCTTCCGCTTTGCAGCGTTATGCCTGATCTTCATATCGGAAAGCACAACCTTCGCCCTGGTCTCCTCCAGGGGAGCGTCTCTTCCCACCAGGACTCTCCCTGCCACCGACCCGGCCATCTCTTCTGCCACGGCAAGCAGCTCCCCGGTCAGATCGACGTACTCCTGGGCGGCAAGAAGATTCGAGAACCTCCTGACCACACCGGTGTAAACGGCAAGCCGTTTTGCTTCATAACCCCAGGCGGCTGACTCTCCCTCGAGGGAGGCAGCCTCGGCCCTCTTCCTTCTCTGTCCCCCCAGCTCGAACCTGTGGCTGAGCAGGAATTTCATCTCGGCCCCTTCGAATCCGCTTAGTTCTCCCCTGCCCCCTATCTCGTCTAACTCCACCTCGAGTTCCGGGTTACTCCAGAGAGAGGCCTGAAGAGCCCTGGCACCGGCCGCCCTGACCTCCCAGGAATATGCCCGAAGCTCCGGATTGCGCATCAGCGCCCTGGAGAGGGCATCTCCAAGGGTGAGTGCCTCCACCGGCTCTATATCGCCGGGGCCGCCTCCGCTCCTTTTCTCGGATCCAGCCTGATAGGAACTGAAACTGCTCCCCAGGGCAGACCGTGCCGGCACACCTGCCTGCCTGCCAGATCCGGCGCAGCCGGCTGCCGCCAGCAGCAATATTATGGCTACTGTTACTTTGAACTGTGAATACATATCGTTGATCCTGTCTATCAAACCCCGCCGGCCGTTCACGGTATACACCGGATACAGCACCGGCTGAAAAAACTAAATTTAATTAATAAGAAGGTTTGAAGGATCAGGTAATCATTACTACCGATCGGATCGATAAGAGGGTGGAATAGGAAAAGCTGGCGTCGGGTACCGCTACCGGGCTGCCGTTTGAAAGAACTGCCGCCGGATTGGATATCACAGGATGGACAGACAGATCTGCCTTCTGCTCTGTACGCTTTCTTCCGGCAAGAGCCTGCCCCCCTTTTCTGTGGATGTGGTGCTGATCCTCAGGATGGTGCCCAGTCTGGAAGCGAAGCCCGGAACCCTCGTACACGGAAGACTCCGTTGCTGCCGGATGACAGTGATACTCGGGAACTTCATTGATGCCGGAATGTTGAAAGAGGTCCCTGCAGAAATGGCCGTGATTGAGGCAGAATCCCAATCCGGAGAAAAAGAGCCCGGCCGCAAGGGCCAGGACTACCAGTGTTGAGCTGAAGCGGTTATTTCTTATTATGTTCATCATGGAGCGGCTCCACAGGTTTATTAACCTTCAGTATCATGTTGCCTTATATATTATAACTAATAGATCGGGAAAAATTCCAATTTTTCTTAAATAAATTCATCTCAGGGCGCTTATCTACATTGCTCAGATTCTGCCGGCCCCGGACTCTCACCGGGAGTGGAACAGCACCAGAGGTGAAAAGAAACTCAGGTCTGTTATTCTGCTGACCAGGAGAGGACGCGTTTGAACGGCCGGTCCTCTGAGGATAAAAATGAGAATGTTGTTGCCCTGAGCAGCAATTAATGGTAAAAAAGAAACAGCGGTCCTGATTGGATAAGGGGGTACAAATGAGAAAGATAATAATTCCGTTGATTCTATTGTGGGCGGTATCTGCATACTCCCAGCATCGCAGCGGGGAGGAAGCCAAAGGCAGCCGCAGTTATAACGATTACGAAAAGCCTGAAACATGCGCCAGCTGCCATACCAGCATTTACCGTCAGTGGCGCAGTGCCATGATGTCGCAGTCGTATACTCACCACTGGGACGAGATCGAGTATTTCGATCTGGCGGTGGAGCATGCTAAAAAAGACCCTTCCCTGAAAGAGGTTGTGGACGGCTGTAATGGCTGTCACGCGCCGCTTGCCTACCTTGCCGGAGATATCCCCCCGCCCAGGCCATCGGAGGGCTCCAGAGCGAATGAGGGGGTCAGCTGCGATCTCTGCCATACCATCACAGGGGTCGATGAGGATCCGCCGGTCAACTTCAGCTGGATCTCGGAGCCGGGCAGAACCAAATACGGAAGCAAACCGGGCCTGGAATCGCCTCATCATATAACAGAATACAATGAGCTTTTTACAAAGACAGAGCTTTGCGGGAGCTGTCACAACGAAAAGAACCCTTACGGGATCTGGGTAAAATCCACTCAGATAGAATGGAAAGAGGGACCTTACTCCAGCGAGGGGGTTAAGTGTTTCGACTGTCATATGCCCAAAGCCAGGGGGAGAAGCGCCAAAATGGCAGAGGAGGGGATTATATCGCAGCATATATTCCTGGGTGCTCATAAGCCGGCCAAGCTGAGAGGAGCGATTGAGCTTTCAATGCACGCCCTGGAACCGGAGGTTCCCTACGACGGCACCGCCGTTATAAAGGTGGAGCTGTTCAATGCAAAGGCGGGACATAAGATTCCTACCGGATCGGTAGAGGACCGTATCTTATGGCTCGAGCTGACCGCCGTTGATGAAGATGGGAAGGAGTACAATATTCCCGTGGATCGAAAGGGTTTCAAAGGAGAAGAGTTTACTATCGGTACGGATGAGTCTGCGTACGTGGATATGGGTATCCCTCTGGGAAAACCCGACTTCAAGGGTGTCCCGCGCGAGCAGGTCCAGAAAGGGTCGCGTATCTTCCGTATGCCGTATCTCGATAAGAACGGCGTTATGACCATAATGCAGTGGAATACCAGGAAACTTGGTGTGGATTACCGGATAGGCCCGCGGGAAACAAAAGTGGAGACATATTCCTGGACCATGCCTGATGATATTGCTTTCGGAAAGGTAAGGATAACTGCAACACTCAATTACCGGAAGCTGATCAAGCCGGTCGCCGAGTATCTCGGCGTGCCGGCCGAAGAGAGCGAGATAGATATGATCAACCAGACTTCCGCTGAAATTCTTGTTTATGACTGAACGGATGAAAGGAGGATCGATTTTGAGGAAAAAGATGCTGTTATGCCTGATTATTTGTGCTGTTATTATCACAGCGATCTGGACGGAGAAAGCCGAACCCATCCCCGCTTTCGCCCGAAGGTACAAGATATCGTGCAACACATGTCATAATCCATTTCCCCGTCTCAAGGATTACGGAGATGAATTCGCCGGGGACGGATTCGTAATCCCCGAAGAGGAAAAAGCCAGAGATTACATATCCGCCGGCGACGAGCACCTCTGGCTGAACCGGGATTTTCCGCTTGCCATGAGGTTAGAGGCTTTTTCCATGATAGCGCCGGATGAGGATATAACCAATGATCTTCAGTCGCCCTGGGGCGTTAAACTGCTTTCAGGAGGACTTCTCTTCAAGAATGTAAGCTATTATTTTTACATGTACCTGTCGGAAAGAGGAGAAGTGGCCGGCATCGAGGATGCTTACCTGCATTTCGATAATATCCTCGGCACCGGTGTGGATATAATGGCCGGCCAGTTTCAGACATCCGATCCGCTGATGAAGCGAGAGCTGAGACTGACCTTCGAAGATTATCATATCTACAAGCGGAAGATAGGGGATTCCGGCACTAATCTGGCCTACGACCGTGGCATGATGATAACCTACGGTATAGAGAAGACCGGTACCGACCTGGTGGCAATGGTGGTAAACGGTAACGGTATACCGGAAGCCGACGAAAACGGTTTCTTCGACCGGGACAGGTTCAAGAATGCCGGATTCCGTCTTACTCAGGGGATCGGCGATTATGTCAGTGTGGGTGGATTCGTCTATCGTGGAAGAGAGGGCACCCACCCGGATTCTACAGCCGGCCTTGATAACCAAATTACCTACTACGGCCCGGATATCGGAATCACCGTTGACAGGTTTTCCCTGACCGGCCAGTACCTCTTCCGCGAGGATACCAATCCCGAATTCCAAAAACCCCGGGGGAAGGATATCAATACGGAGGGAGTGATTGCCGAGCTGATATTCGCACCTTACTACGACAAATCCAGGACATATATAACCCTGCTTTACAATCTGGTAGAGAGCGACATGGACTCATATGACTATGAATCGGTCACTCTCAGCGGGACATATCTCATGGCCAGGAACCTGCGCCTTCTTGGCGAGTATACAAGGTTCATGGAAGAGGAAGAGGACCGGGTTGTAATGGGTGTGATTTCCGCTTTTTAGGTGAATAGCCGGAAGCCGGGGGGTATTCGGAAAAAGAGCCCGCTCTGATAATTCGGGCTCTTTTTATTTTGCCGGCAGGTCGAAGCTTTTGTCCGCTTTATTTAAGAATCGAGAGATGTAGTCCGATCTGCCCCTTTCCCCCACACCACAGCAAATTCCGCTTTAAGAGCCCTGAACAGGGCCGAAGGAACCCTCTCTATGCCTGAAATCAGAATAACAGCGACAAAGCAGAGCATAAATGAGGCTGCAATCCCTCACGGCCGCAATCCCCTCGTTGATATAAAACCCCGAATTTTTTATTATTAACCCCTTTATATCAAACTGTATTTGAGAAACAATACGGTTGTCAGCCAAAAAACTGGTCACAGATTAAAAAAACATTTATAAAGTTTATTTAATTACTTCTTTGACTGTTAGAGCTGGAGCATAATTTTTTCTCCACTCGATTTTATCATTTTCTCTACAAGTTTTTTTGTTTGTGTATAATTTTCTGGTTTTATTATTAAAGTATGTAGATACCTACGGGCTATCAGTTTAACCATTTTCCCTGTAGCACCCGGAGTTTGCACCGCCAGAGCGATCCTGC
>CAZKNG010000092.1:0-8344 GCA_964554125.1 uncultured bacterium
CCGAGCACGAGAACGATAAAAGCTATAACCCACACAGCTTTTCCTCTGACCCATCCCTTTTCATCCACGAAATACGCTGTAGCAACTTCGAGAAGTGATATCGTCGAAGTTAACGCTGCTATAGACAGGAGCAGAAAGAAGGAGGCGCCGATGATACTTCCTCCGGGAATAGATGAAAATATCTTCGGGAGAACCTCGAAAACAAGGCTGGGCCCCGCAGCCGGATCCATGCCGGAAGCGAAGAGGGCTGGAAATATCAAAAGCCCCGACATAAGAGCTATAAGTGTGTCAAAGAGAGCGACGGAGGTGCCGTTAAGTAACAGATTGGAGTTTTCCGGAAGGTAGCTGCCGTAAGTGATCATACAGCCCATTCCGAGACTGAGTGAAAAGAAGGCCTGTCCCATAGCCGCGAGAAATGTGTGTCCCGTAACTTTACTGAAATCGGGTTTGAAGTAGAAAACGAGACCTTTACCCGCGCCCTCCAGTGTTACGGAACGTATTATAAGAGCGATCATAAGAAAAAGCAGGAGGGGCATTAGAATCTTTGCCCATCTTTCGATCCCGTTTTTGATCCCACCCTGTACTACAAGTACAGTAATTACCGTAAAGATGATAAATAGTGAAATTGCTGAGAAAGGATTTGATGAGAACGACTGAAAATCGGCATGATTGCCGGCAAGGGTTTTCCCGATGTACCCCAGAGTATATCCCGCTATAACGGAATAGTATGATAGAATGCATATTCCTGTGATGACACCAAGAAAGCCGACTATCTTCCAGGGAGTTCGAGGTCTGATTGATTCGAACGCGCCAACCGGATTTTTACGGCTGTATCTTCCGAGAGTAAGCTCCGCGAGCATAACAGGCAGTCCCAAAAGCAGTATACAGAAGAGATATATAATGAGGAAAGCGCCTCCGCCATTCTCTCCGACTACGTATGGAAATCTCCATATATTACCAAGGCCTATGGCGGAACCTGCCGCGGCTAGAATAAAACCGATATTAGATCCCCATTGACCCCGTTTTGAAACCTTGTCTGCCTCCATTTATTCCCCCTTCAGCTGATAATAATCAGATCCGGCTTTAACTCAAGTGACCGCGTTTGTAATACCCTATACCATACCTCTTTGCGGAAGCAATGATTTTTTTAATCCGCTGAATCTTATTATATTTCATTTTCAGTTACTGTTTTTCTGAGCGAGCCAGAGCCCCGTCAGGATTACGGCGCTGCCCGCGATAAAGAAAAGAGTGATCTCTTCGCCGTATAAGAACCAGCCGAATATCGCGGCCATAGGGGGGTTAAGATAAATAAACGAGGCAACTGACGTAGCCGGCAGATACTTTAATCCCGTGTTCCATATCCAGTACCCGGCTATTGTACAAAGAATGCTCAGGTGCGAGAGCGCCAGCCAGTGAGTTGAGTTCATTTCTGCTACAGCGCTGAAGAAATTACCGTCAGCCGCTAGAATAAAAGGGATAGTTCCTATTACAAGTGAAAGACTGCTTATGATAGATGGTGTATAGTGTTTGGTTAGTGATTTTCCGATGATTGTGTATAGTGACCAGGATATTGGAGCAAGCCCGGTAATAAGCGCGTATGTTATTTCCGCGTTGGAAATATCAGTTACATTTCCAAGACCGATTCCTCCCCACATGACAACGCAGTACAAGCCGGCAAACGCAATTATAACACCGATAATTCTCTTTAGAGGAACTTTTACTTTGAGCAGGATTACAGAAAAGATCATAGTAAAGAGGGGTGAAAGAGTGGTTATAAGGGCTGCCGCGCCGGGTTTGATTTCGCTTTGCCCCAGATAGAGGAAGATATTGTATCCGGCAATTCCAAAGCCTCCCATGGCGATTATCCTTACGGGGAATTTCTTCAGGATTTCAAGGGTTATTCTTCTCCTTTCCCTGCTGGAAGCCAGGTAAGCAGAGCAAATTAGGGAGACGGGAAAGAAACGGGCAAGCAGCAGTCCTGAGGGAGCGAAAAGCTCCCGAAGATGCATAATAGCCGTAAAGGAATTAGACCAGAATACGAAGAGCAGGACGAGCAGAGATCTTACAACAGGCAGAGGAAGTTGACCTTTCGAGGAATTATAAGGCATAACGGGAAACCTTTCGGAATTTCGTCATCATACTTGAAATCATAGTCAATTTTATGGTATAATAAAGCACAGCAGGGTCGAAGATGCAACAACTTTGGATTTGCAACGGGAAAGGAAGTGAGTATGATGGTCAAGCGAGTTGTTTTTGGCTTGGCAATCTTAGCCCTGATGGCCTCCGCGTCAGAGGCTGCTATCATCCGGGGGGTGAGGGGACGCAGGCTCCTGCGTCACCAGTATCTCATAAAAAAATGGACAAATGATAAACTCGATGTTTACCGTAAGCACGGTTTCCCCAGACATCGCTACAGAGTGTACGGTTATGGGCGTGTGAGAGAACACTGGAAGTACTACAAACTTGGAATTGAATTTGTGTTTGACGATGAATCCCGGATTGTAAAAACAAGCCATTTCTGGCCGGAAGACAGAAGAGAAAGGTTCAAGCGGTTTTAAGTTCTGTGGAGGGGCAGGATTGTTTTGGGAGCGTGAAGTGGCATAAAGGTCACCTCATCTGGGTTAAAGGGACCGATCTTTTAAGCAGTTTAAAGCTTTTCGTCCCTTTTTCCCTCTTTTTTTATAAAGTATAATTCTACTGAGAACTTTTCACTAAAATAAGGTAAATAGGGTTGATAAATTCAGGTAAAGTTTATATATTTGCAATGTTTACTTACAGGCAGTGTAGTGTGAGCCCATAAATCGTTGTGCTTCAATAAATTATAATTGAGAGGTGCCAGATGAGTGATAAAAGCTACGGTAAAGGCAAGAGAGTTTCACCTGAAGAGGTACACGATGTGCTTGATAAGCATATGCTGATCGACGGCTATCCTATAGTTTTAGATCTTGATAAGAGTCATGGAAGCTGGCTGGTAAATTCACTTGACGGTAAAAAGTATCTTGATTTTTTCACATTTTTTGCCTCCTGTGCTATTGGTCATAATCATCCCGCTCTTTTTGAGGATGATTTCTTAAATGAACTGACTAAAGTCGCGATAAATAAGGTTTCTAACTCTGATTTATATACTACTCAGATGGCGGAGTTCGTAGAGACATTTTCAGAAATAGCGGCTCCTGATTATCTTCCGAACCTCTTCTTTGTAAGCGGCGGCGCCCTTGCCGTGGAAAATGCTCTAAAGGCTGCTTTTGACTGGAAGGTTCAGAAGAATAAAGCAAAGGGGATCGAAGGAGAAAAGGGCCAGAAGGTAATTCACTTCAAGGAGGCTTTCCACGGCCGTACAGGATATACGATGTCTCTTACGAATACCGATCCTACTAAGATAAGATTTTTTCCTAAATTCGATTGGCCCCGGATTGAGAATCCGAAAGTCAGATTTCCCGTTGAAGAGAATATTGATGAGATTAAAGCAGCGGAAAAACGGGCAGTGGATTCAATCGAGAAGTTTGTAGCCGATGACGGGGATGATATAGCTGCTATTATTATTGAGCCGGTACAGGGGGAAGGCGGAGACAATCATTTCCGCCGGGAGTTCTTCCAGCAGCTCAGGAGAATCGCTGATGATAATGAGATAATTTTGATCTTCGATGAGGTCCAGACCGGAGCTGGTATTACAGGTAAAATGTGGGCGCATCAGAATTTTGGCGTAAAACCCGATATTCTTGCTTTTGGAAAAAAGACACAGGTGTGTGGAATAATGGCCGGCAGACGGCTTAATGAAGTTGACGGAGTTTTTAAGGTTTCGGGCCGGATTAATTCCACCTGGGGCGGCAACATTGTGGATATGTACAGAGCCAAGAGGATCTTAGAAGTCATAGAAAAAGATAACCTTGTGGATAATGCTTCTAAAATGGGTGATCTGCTTCAGAAGGGTTTAAAAAAGGTTCAGTCTGAAAACCCGGATATTATCTTAAACGCGAGGGGACTCGGGCTGTTTTGCGCATTTGATCTTAAAGACGGCGAGATGAGAGATAAGGTTGTTGATAAGCTGTTCGAGAATGGTCTGTTTATTTTAAAATGCGGTCCTTCTACGATAAGATTCCGTCCTCCGCTTAATGTAAGTGAAGAAGAGATTGATAAGGCGTTAGAGATTCTCGCGGCCACAATAGAGGATATAAAATAACGAACGATTCAACGTTTATTTTATTCCCCTGTTCTGTCAGCTCCAGAGGAGTTGAATAAGCCGTACTTATCGATTGATTGTCTCGAGAAAAATTATAAAGCTCTAAAGCCTCCCTGCCGGGGGGCTTTTTTTATTTTAATTCAGTTTTCTTTGTTGAATTATCCGGTTTAGTCTCTTTGGTTGCTTCTTTTTCTTTTCCGGCTCCCTGCTCTTTTTCCTCTTTTTCCTTTTTTGAGAAATCCTCATCTCTGTAGTCTGTTTTATAGAATCCTGAACCTTTGAGAATATGGTTAACAGGGTGGATAACTCTATATATTTTGCCCCCGCATTTGGGGCAGCGTTTTTTTGGAGTATCGGAAATATTCTGGAAAACCTCAAATTCATTACCGCATTTATCGCACGCGTAATGGTATGTCGGCATATTTTATACCCCTCTCTCTTCCGAGGTTATTATATCAAGGGACTGAGTTTAAAAAATATAACAGACAGGTGTGAAATCAAGCGATATTTTCCAGGGAGATATCAGCTGACAGGTTGGTAATTATAGTTCTGCCGTAATTTCTGCAAATGTCGGCCACAGGTAATTAAAAGAGTCAAAAAGGACCGATGCGTACAAAAGCCATTCCCTGTCCCGCTTGTAAAATTAAGCCGCAGGGGGTATAGTATTAATAGAAAGAATTGCCTCGGGGTGTCTGGTTTTGACGAAACAGGCGGTTTCAGGCGGAGTTAACGATGCGGAAAGTGTTAATTTACACCGGTTTGATAATTATTGGAGCAGGTATTCTATGGCCCTGGATCAGCAGGATTCCAATAGGGCGATTTCCGGGAGATATTATTATTAACAGGCCCGGGGTCAGGATCTTTATTCCGATAACAACAATGGTACTTCTGAGTGTTCTACTTTCTTTGATCCTTTGGCTTATCAGAAGATAACACAACAGGCCGGCTTAAGTGCGTCTTTAGAAAGTTTTGTTTTCATTCTGTGCTGTTTTGTTTTTCTTTGGGGGTACACTTTGAAAGAGATAGTATTCAAACCTATAGGGGTTATTCATTCAGAATTCAAGAGTCCCGAGGGAACACCGATTCAGCCTTCGGCAGCCTCAGGAGCCGCGGGGCAGGTTGAACTGTTCGAAGAATTCAAGCGTGGATTAAAAGATCTGGATGGATTTTCCCATATTATTCTTCTTTACTATTTTCATATGGTCAAGGGGGAGGCTCTTACCGGCAGGCCCTTTATGGGGGATGAGGATCGTGGCATATTTGCCATAAGGGGGCCGTCAAGACCAAACGCGATAGGGATTTCAACGGTGCGGTTGTTGAGTGTTTCGGATAATATACTTAAAGTTAGAGATGTAGATATCTTAGAGGGAACACCTCTTCTCGATATTAAACCCTATGTCCCCGGTTTTGACAACAGGGAAAAAGTAAGAATCGGGTGGCTGGACAGGAAAATCCACAGGCTCAAAGATACAACTGATGACGGAAGATTTTCTTTATGACATAATGATAAATATTTATTTAGCCAGGAGTAAGCTGATCTGAGGGAAATGAAGCGGCTGGAAACTGAAGGGGTCTTATGTGGAGCAGTTTGATGTTATAATATTAGGGGCCGGTCCCGCCGGCCTTAAATGCGCTGAACTTCTCGGCGGAACGGACCTTCAAGTAGCCGTTTACGAAAAGTCTCCTGTAGTAGGGCCAAAGGAATGCGCGGGCGGGATTACATCGTTTGTTGACTTACCCGGCGATCTTCTAAAGGAAGCTGTTTCTTTTAACAGGCATTATGTGGTTCTGAACGGAAAAAGGTTTGTTGTTGAAGCCGATGACCCCCTGAGGATAATTGACAGGACTGCTCTCGCGGAATTTCAGCTTGGATTGCTCAAGGATCATAGTAATGTAAAGGTTAAAATGGGCAGGAGAGTAGTCAGGATTGTAAAAGGTGCTGATACTGACTCAATCGATGAGAATCAATACCATGAAAGAGGCGGATATATTGTTACTTCAGACGGAGAAAGGGCTGGTTTTGATCTTCTTGTCGGAGCGGACGGCTCTCAATCGTTAACCAGGAAGTTTCTCGGTCTTGAAAGCAGATATTATATCGGAGCTCATTATAGAATCCCTTTTGTTTTCGACAGGGTCTTGTGGTATCTGAATCCTGAAAAACTGGGGTTGGGCTATTGCTGGCTTTTCCCCCATTCCAACTTTACCTCCTGCGGGGTTTATTTCGACCCCGACCGTGTTTCTTATTCCAATTCAAGGAAAGTTCTTTGCGACATGCTTGACGAATACGGGTTGGATTACAGGGGGAAACAATTAAAGGCCTTTCCGGTAAATTGCCTCTACAGCGGTTTTAAATTCGATAATATCTATCTATGCGGAGACGCCGCTGGACTTGCTTTTCCACTTACCGGAGAGGGAATATCAACGGCGCTTGTAAGCGGAGCTCACACGGCTCGGGATATTCTTGGGGCGCGGGATGGATGCGGACAATTTGAATTTATTTTAAGAAGAAAGAAGAAAGAACGCTTTCTTATGGAGTTTAATCTGATAAAGAATCACTACATACAATCTCTGCTTTTCAGATTATACATTTACTCGTTAAGAGTTAAGCTTCCGAACTAATCAAGTTTACGGCTTAATTGTTAAGAGATCTGTTGTTTTCCTGGAGTTTCTTTTATCCCGTTTTTCATGTCAGATATAGTTTATTCTGAGATTATATTTTTTTAATTTACCTGAGTTGAAAAAAATGAGCTGTCCTGGGGAAAAAATTTCAAGAACAGGGAATTTTATGTTAAATTCAATAATAAGGAGACAGGAAAAATGGAACGAAAACTAACTGATTCCGGTAAAAAATTTCTTATCCTGGCCGTTTTTGCTGTAGCCATGGGAGCTTTTGAGGCGATAGTAGTTATATATCTCAGGAGGATCTACTATCCCGAAGGGTTTGAATTTCCATTGAAGCTGTTTTCCTCCAGGATGCTTTCGATTGAGTTATTAAGGGAGTTTTCAACGATCCTGATGATTGTCTCTGTAGCCTTTTTATCTGCCCGAGACGCACTTAAACGGCTGGCCTGGTTTTTATATATATTCGCGGTATGGGATATATTTTATTATTTCTTTCTCAAAATGTTAATTGGATGGCCCCCTTCCATTCTTACCTGGGACATTCTTTTTTTGATTCCGGTAACATGGATCGGTCCCGTGCTGGCTCCTGTTATTTGTTCAATAACAATGATATTTATGACAATTTGTATTATCTATCCTCAGGATAGAGGGTATAGAGTCAGGATGACCGGTCTGGAGTGGTTGTTTGTCATTTCAGGATCCTTTATGATATTATGGTCTTTCACTAAAGATTATCTGCTTATTATAGTTCGGGGCGGATTCTGGAGAGATTTTTTGAATATGGCAGAAAACAGCGGATTCAGACTGGCCGTTTCAGGGTTTATCCCCTCAAATTTCAGCTGGTACACCTTTGCCGCCGGGGAAATTTTAATATTAGCTGGTCTGTTTTTACTCCTCAGACGAACACTGAGGTTAACCGCGGAATAATTATTAGGTGAAATCAGAGATTATTGTTGTTGTTCAGCCTCCAAGCTGTGATAGGATTCGTAGCTGTATTATGTTGACATATACATCGGTGTTATTAATTAAATACGGGAGCATTGAGTAATGCGGGAGGGTTATCCTTTATCAGTTGACGGGTGGTTTTTATTCGCCCTGAATACAATCACAAAAAGAACTTCCGATCTTTACAGGGGAGTAGTTGTTTTACTGGGTTATCAGATTCTTTTATACCTGGTAGGTTTTATGCCCGGGGGGGTGTTTTTAACCCTTTTGCTTCAGCTGTCGGCGGGGCTTGTTTTATCGGCCGGCTGGCTCAACTACTGCCTGAGAATTGCAAGAGGCCAGAAGGTGACGGTAGCTGTAATACTTGACGCTTTCGGCAGGTTCAGGGATGTATGGATTGTCTCTATACTTCTTTCCGTTTTTACATTTGCGGGCGCAATCTTTTTTATAATTCCGGGGATCTATATTATGGTCAGGTATGGGCTCTCTATCCTCGTAGTTCTGGATAAGAAAAAAACACCTGTAAGTTCCTTTGAATTGAGCAGTACTATTACCGTCGGGCACAGATGGCAGCTTGCCGTTTTATAGATAATTACG
>CAZKNG010000093.1:0-8087 GCA_964554125.1 uncultured bacterium
GAAAAGGTGAGGATTTGAGTAGAAGAAGAAAAGCCAGAGAAATAGCCCTACAGGCGCTATACGCCGTGCAGTTATCTTCTCAGGATTGGGAAAAAGCACTCAGGGAAAATCTTTCAAGGCGTCATTCCAGCGGCGAGGCTGCTCAATACGCGGAGGGTTTAGTTGAGAAAGTTGTATGGGATAGTGAAAAACTGGATTTAATGATAGAGGAAGTTCTTGAGAACTGGGATTTTGAGAGAATATCCGTTGTAGATCTTTTAATATTGAAAATAGCTCTTGTCGAGCTTATCTATTTTCCGTCTACACCAAAGAATGTCATAATCAATGAAGCAGTTGAGGTAGCGCACCGGTTCAGTTCAAAAAATGCCGGCGAATTTGTAAATGGTATTCTGGATAAACTTTCCGGTCGGATTCGTGATTGATTAGATTGAAAAGCGGGTATTTGAGTAAAATGGAATAAATACTGCTTTTTTTTACGTAAATGTTTCCGGGTAATTTATAGTGGTATTATTATTTGAGGTTAAATAATATGAGTGAAAAGCAGATCTCTGAGAGAAGGCACTGGAACAGTTTCTGGGAACAGTCACCCGATGTTAATCAGGTTTATGACAATGAGGAAAGAGTAAGCAGACATTTTACGGAAATTGCTTCACCTGAAGGTCTGAGAATACTTGAAGTTGGAGCCGGCTCAGGAAGAGACGGGATTTTGTTCTCCCGGATGGGAGCAAGGGTTGTTTCTCTGGATTACAGCAAAAGGGCGCTGGGGCTTGTTAAATCACAGCTTTCCAGCAGTGACTCCGTGGACCTTTGCCGCGGCGACGCCTTTTCTCTGCCCTTTAAAGATGAAACGTTTGATCTTGTTTTTCATCAGGGACTTCTCGAACATTTCCGAAATCCGGACGATATGATAAAGGAGCATAAGCGGGTTATTAAGAAGGGTGGTTATCTTCTTGTGGATGTACCACAACGATACCATTATTATACTGTTGTTAAACATCTGCTGATATCTCTGGGAAAGTGGTTCGCGGGATGGGAGACGGAGTACAGCGTAAAAGAGTTGGAGAGGAAGCTGCAAAGGCATGGCCTGACCGTTGTAAAGAGTTACGGTGAATGGTTGAATCCTCCTATATGGTTTCGAATGCTTCGGAAAGGACTCCGCAGATTTGGAATAAGAATCCCCATGTATCCGGCGGTTTTCCGAGCCCTGAGAAAAATCTTTAAAGGTCCGAGAAGGTTTATTCTCAATATGAGATGTGCTCTTTATACAGCAGTTGTTATTGGAAGTATTGCCCGGAAAGATTAAAGGAAGGTTTGTTTTGAGGTTTCTAGCTGTTAACTGGAGAGATATAAAACATCCCGAAGCCGGTGGAGCTGAAGTGCATCTGCATGAAATACTTTCTTTCCTCGTAAAGTGGGGACATGATGTGACACAAATTTCTTCCGCTTTTCCTGAAGGAGAATCCCAGGCAGTAGTCGATGGAGTAAGGATCCTGAGATCGGGACACTGGTTCGACGCGAATCTCACGCTGCCGGTCTTTGCCAGGCGTATCATGAAATCGAATACTTTTGATGCTGTTATTGAAGATATAAACAAACTTCCCTTTTTTATGCCCCTTTATACAGATATCCCCGTCCTTGGAGTTGTACCCCATCTTTTTGGTACAACGGTATTCCGTGAAGCAAATTGGCTTATAGGTTCATATGTTGTTATTATGGAAAAACTTATACCCCATATATATAAGAACAACAGATTTATGGTTATAAGTCCAAGCACCAGGAGTGACCTTGCCAGCAGGGGGATAGCCCCCGACAGGATAGATGTTGTACTATGCGGTCTGAATCACGAGCTATATCGCAATCTTGATCTGGAGAGGAATGAAGATCCGACGATAGTTCATCTGGGAAGACTTAGAAAATATAAGAGTGTTGAGATAGCAATCCGGGCGGTAGAAATTATAAGAAAAAAACTACCTGAAGCGAAGCTCTTGATAATTGGAGACGGGCCTTATAAGTCAGCACTCGAAGATACCGTTGAGAAAGCAGGTATGGAAGAGGCGGTTGAATTTAAGGGGTTTATGGAGACGGAAGATGTTGTAAAGTGTCTTAATAAGGCGCATCTTCTGATTAATCCGAGTCCGAAAGAGGGATGGGGATTAACGGTTGTGGAAGCGAACGCCTGCGGTATGCCTGTTGTAGCAAGTGACAGGCCGGGTCTCAGGGATTCTGTATGGGTAGGGGAAACAGGATATCTCGTTCCTTACGGTGATGAGAACGCGTTCGCGGAAAAGTCCCTGGAATTACTTCTGAACAGGGACCTCTGGAGTAAGATGAGCAAAAACGCCCTGAGGCGTGTAAAAGAGCTTACGTGGGAACGTTGCGCCCGCGAGACTGAAACAATTTTAAAAAGGGTAGTTGAAGGTTAATAAACCAGAGGGGTTATTTTTGGAAAGAAGAAAAATCCTCTTTCAATGGGTTAAAATAATAATAAGTACAGGTTTGATTATTCTCTTGATCTGGAAAATATCACCGGCCAAAATATCACGCTATATTAAAGATATAGATCCACTTCTGCTGGCCGCGGCTCTTTTGATCTTTCTGCTGAGCAGTTTCCTGGGAGCTGTTCAATGGTATATTCTCCTTAAGAAGAGCGAGCTGAATTTGTCTTTCTCGAAGGTTCTCAATCTCTATTTTGTCGGTTTATTTTTTAATAATTTTCTTCCGGCAAATGTAGGGGGCGACGCATACAAGATATTCGATGTATCAAGGATGGGTAATGATCCGTACAAAGTATTCGCGATCACCTTACTCGACAGGATATTCGGTATATTCGGTCTTTGTATCCTGGCACTTGTATCTTCACTGATTCTGCTCCCTTCCGGGGATATAGGCAATATTCGTATCTATATATTGTTTTTTGCGGCTATCGCAGGAGGAATTCTTATATTGATGCTGAACAGGCGGCTGGCAAGACTTCTCAGAAAGATTCTTACGCGAATAAAGCTGTGGAATATAGGAGAGCGCCTGGATTTAATATTTAATCAGCTTGGAGGGTTGAGAGACATCAAGTTCTTAATGACTAAAATTGTTTTACTGACTCTTTCAATCCAGTTTTTAAGGATTATGACTCATGTAATAGTTGGAAAATCGATTGGGATGGAGATCTCTATATGGATTTATCTGTATTTCTTCGTTTTTGTGCCCCTGCTTGGAATAATTATGATTTTACCTGTTTCAATAAACGGGCTCGGAGTTCGTGAGGGAGCCGGAGTTCTGCTGTTTACAAGCGTTGGGATTCTGGCTGAACAGGCGCTGCTTGTTGAATTTCTTACCTACGTCGTTATGGTTACAGTAAGTTTATCCGGCGGCATACTCTTTCTAAGGAGGAATATAGGCAGACGATAGACGAAATATTATTTCCAATTAAGATGGAATTGTTTTAGTTTAAATTAGTAGAATAAGATGTTATGATTTAATGGTTTTTAAGGGAAAAGGCTATGTCGGAAAAGAGAATACATTATATTATTTCAGTCTTAATTTTTATAGTCAGCCTGACGGTCTATCTGCAAACTATGGCCGCGAGTGTTTCATTCTGGGACAGCGGCGAATTTATTGCAACTTCCCATATCCTTGGTATTCCTCATTCTCCAGGCACTCCGCTTTATGTACTTGTGGGAAAAGTTTTTACTTTATTGCCCCTTCCGCTGACCATTGCTCAGAAAGTTAACCTTCTTTCAGCAGTGTTTGGGGCGCTTGCCGTTTTAGTGGCATATTTGATTATGGCCGAAGTTCTCAGCCTGATGTTCGGCAGGATGAAAAACGGCTTAGAAAAATTTATTCACTACTCAGGTCCCGTTGCCGGAGCTTTGTATTTAACATTCAGTGATACTTTCTGGTGGAATGCTACTGAAGCGGAAGTATATTCACTGAGCGCCTTTCTGATGGGTCTGACCGTTCTATTAGCTCTGAAGTGGTATAGAAATCCTGACGGAAGAGTCAGCGCCGCAAAAAGGCAGAAAATCACCCAGGAGAAAGGAAAAAAAGAGGGAAGGAAAATACTCCTTACACTGGACGAAAAGGGAAAGAAGCATTCACGCAATCTCGTGCTGTTTATTATTTATCTCTTTTCTCTGGGTATCGGATTCCATCTCGGAACTATTCTGACGGCCGGGGGCATATTCCTGCTCTTTTTGATAGTTAAAGAAAAAACATTCACAAACTTTGAATTCATCGTATTCGGGTTCGGAATGGCTGTTATTGTTGCTGATATGACGATGTACAAGAATTCAATGATTACGGTCGTAGGATTACTGATTTTAGCCGTTCTCCTGATATGGACCATATTGTCTGAGGGAAAATTTGCCGTCACAGCGACCGCTCTGTTTCTGCTTGGTCTGTCGGTCCATTTGTTTCTCTATATTCGTTCAGGATTGAATCCTCCGATCGACGAAGTAGATCCCGAAACATGGCGGGCTCTCTACGCGCATCTTCGGCGAGAACAGTACCCCCCGATGAATATTTTTAACAGGAAAGCTTCTCTGATATTTCAGTTTCAGCATTTCTGGGGTTATTTCCGCGAGCAGTTCAGAATGCTCGGTGACATTATGATCGGGCGCTTTAATTTAGGCAGGGCCAGTATGATTATCCCATTTGGATTGGGGATTTACGGGATAATTTTAAATTATTACAGAGAGAAAAAAAGCTGGATTGTTAATTTTACGGCTCTAGCCTTAAATTCAATAGGATTGATTCTTTTTCTCAATTTCAGTGATCATGAGGTCAGGGAGAGGGACTACTTTTATAGCGGGGCTTTCTATTTCTTCTCTGTCTTTATCGGGATCGGGGCGAGCGCGTTTCTAATTCTGCTCAGGGATTATTTTAAAACCAAAGGGGCTAAGTTCAGGCGCCCGACAGTAGCAGCAGGGGTTATTATTATAGTTTTCTCGATACTGCCGGCGAGATATCACTGGTTTGAGCATGACAGATCTGAGAACTATATTGCGAGAGACTACGCTTACAATATGCTTGCTTGCCTGGAACCTGACGCGGTTATTTTCACCAATGGTGATAACGACACTTTTCCCCTGTGGTATATTCAATGTGTCGAAAATTTCAGGAATGATGTATGCGTGGCCAATCTGAGTTTATTGAATACGAATTGGTATATCAAACAGTTAAGGGATATGAAGTCCGGCGCGCCGATTAAACTGAACGATTCAGAGATTGAAAACTTAAATCCCGTAAAACTCAATGACGGCAGTATAGCCTGGAAAAGAGACAGAGCCGTTCAGCATATAATACGTAACTCAATATGGAAACGTCCGGTTTATTTTGCGGTTACAGTTCCCCATGAAGTATGGACCCCTTATAAAGAGAATCTTGAAATGGAAGGAATGGTACGCAGAATTGTCCCCTACAAGGGGGAACACCTTCTTAATGAATTTTTAATGGCAAGGAATTTTGACGATATTTATAAGTACCGCGGGGTACTGACTGACAAAATGGAGAGAGATAGGTCGGTATTTAAGAATGAAGATACAAAAACGATGTTTATTAATTTCTCAGTCGCCGCGTTTCAATTGGCTCAGGAAGCGGCAAGAGATGGAGATTATAAAGAAGCCTCCAGGCGCGCTGAACTTTCGATTGAATTTAATTCCTCTTTTGATTACGCGAAGAAATACGCTGGAATCTATTATGTCAGAAACGGAGAGCTTCCCAAAGCTGTCAGGCACTATGAAGAGTTATTAAAGAATTATCCCGAAAGAGCGGACTATTTTACAGGGCTTGTCGCCGTTTACCGTGAAGCGGGAAAACCGGCCATGGCACTCGACGCGGTCGATAAGGGTATTAAGAGGTTTCCTGATGAGAGGGATATTTATGCGTATGGTTTCCAGATCTCCGTCGGCCTTGGCGATCACAGGCGGGCAAAATCCTATATAGATAAATGGGTGGAACGTCATCCGGAGGACGCGGAATTCAGACGGCTCCAAAGACAGTTCGAAACAGAGAGCGATTCCGGATCAATCTTATCAGAATAGAAAAGGGGCTTTCTAAATTATGAAGAAGAAGGTGTTAGTGACGGGAGCCGCCGGATTCATAGGTTCTAATCTTTGCGAGCGTCTTATCGCGGACGGATATCAGGTGTCAGGAATAGATTCTTTTACTGATTATTACAGTCCGGAACGAAAACAAAAGAATATAGAGAATATTATCTATGACAATAATTTTGAATTGTTGGAAGAAGATATCAATGATTTTGATTTCAGTGGGCTGTTTGAAAGTTGCGGCTGTGTTTTTCATCTCGCCGCTCAGGCTGGAGTAAGGATGAGTTGGGGGCGGGACTTTTCGATTTATGTTGATTCAAATATTCTTACAACACAGAAAATACTCGAGGCGCTGAAGGGAAACGTAAAAACAAAACTCGTCTATTCAAGCTCAAGTTCAGTTTACGGAGAAACAGACAAGCTTCCAATGCAAGAGCAGCAGAAATTAAAACCGATGTCTCCTTATGGAGTGACAAAGCTGTCCGGAGAACATCTGTGTGAGTTGTATAGAAATAATTATGATGTAAATGCCGTTTCTCTGAGATATTTTACAGTTTACGGACCGAGGCAGAGGCCTGATATGGCCTTCAGCCGTTTCATAACTTCAGCTCTCAGGGGAGGAGAGATAGAGATTTACGGAGATGGTAATCAGACACGGGATTTTACATACATATCGGACGCTGTTGAAGCAAACATGTTGGCTATGGAATATGATGGAGAAGAGAGTATCTTTAATATAGGCGGAGGAAGCAGAGTCTCCATACTTGAAGTACTGGAATTAATAAAAACCTGGATTAGTGAGGATTACGACATTACTTTTTCCGACAGGGCTAAAGGTGATGTTCTCGATACATGGGCTGATACTTCAAGGGCAAAAAGGGAACTTGGATTTTCGCCTGAAATTGGTCTTGAAGAAGGTCTGGAGCGGGAAATCAGGTGGTACCGTGATTTCTTAAACTCTCAGTAAATGAGAAGATAACATGGAAAAGAAACATAACATCTCAGTGGTTGTCCCACTCTTGAACGAGGAGAAGAGTCTTGAAGAGCTTTATAACCGTTTAACTGCCGTGCTACAGAAAATAGCTGATTATTACGAAATATTATTTGTCGATGACGGCTCGACTGATGGTTCTTTGAAAGTTCTCCATTTATTGCGGAAGAAAGACAATCACGTTAAGATAATAAGTTTCCTGCGTAATTACGGCAAATCAGCAGCCCTGTCGGCTGGATTTGATGCCGTAAAAGGTGATATTGTAATTACAATTGATGCCGATCTTCAGGATAATCCCGATGAAATCCCCCGGCTTATAGGTGTGATAGACCAGGGAGCGGATCTTGTTTCCGGCTGGAAAATTAATCGTAAGGATCCTGTCAGCAAGACAATACCCTCAAAGATTTTTAACTTTGTCACTTCGCTGGTGAGCGGCATTAAACTTCACGATTTCAACTGCGGGTTAAAGGCGTATAGGAAAGAAGTTACGAAACGGGTATTGATCTATGGTGAACTCCACCGCTTTATTCCGGTTCTGGCAGCCTGGGAAGGATTTAAGATATCTGAAGAAGGGGTAAGTCACTTCGAAAGAAAGTTCGGTAAAAGTAAATACGGCACGAGAAGATTTCTCAATGGTTTTTTTGATCTTATGACTGTGATCTTTATTACTCGCCGATCTACTTCACCTCTGCATTTCTTCGGGCGCATAGCTTTCTTTTTCCTGATAATCGGAGGATTAATTAATCTTTATTTTCTGATACAATGGCTCGCAGGCAATGGTTTGCATGTAAGGCCTGTTATGGTCGGCGGGATGATTTTGATCGTAATGGCTGTTCAGATCGGCTCTTTTGGATTGCTTGCTGAACTTTTTTCCTCCAGGACCAAGAAATCTTTTTCATTCAGAGAGTATTTAATCGATGAATAAAACCGATGAGAGCGATTGTCCGAGAATTTGCCTTGTTGGCCCAGCCTATCCCTACAGGGGTGGGATATCTCATTATAATACAAGGCTTGCTGAAGAATTAAAGAAAAAGCACAGAGTTTATCTCGTAAAT
>CAZKNG010000094.1:0-8071 GCA_964554125.1 uncultured bacterium
GCCCCAGGTTAACGGTTTATTATCACCGTCCCTTATCTCGATACCGTCCTCATGCCAGGCATACATATAATCAGACCCGATAACAAGTTCATTATCTCTGTCTCCGTCAATATCGCCTATCTTAGGGCTGCTGGATGTTTCTTTCTGCATTCTGTTCGGCCAGCCGGCCTGCTGAGCAGGACTTGTAGTTATTGATACTTCATTGCAGTAGGGACCAATATTCCCGCATGAGTCTACAGCGGCTATGAGATAATAATAATGTGTGCTGGATAATAAACCGTAATCATGGTATGTCGTGTGAAAAAGCAAATCTTTACTGACTTTATTGAACGGCCCTCCCGAACTCAGAGAACGGTATACCAGAAAATCGTTTAATGTATCGCCGGAAGAAGCGTGATGCCAGAACAACACAATCTGATCAGCTCCCAGACTCGCGTCCAGATTGACGTTTTCAGGCGCCTGGGGCTCTCTCAATTCAAGCTGTTCAGTAAAAACCCTTCCGCAGTTATCTGTAAGAGTTAGAGAGAAATAATTGTTCCTGTTCAGACTATCTTCCGAAACAACAAACCCGCTACCATATCCAATCTCCAAAGGAGATATATCATTATAAGTCGAAACGCCGTCTATCACTGTTAGATCGGGGTCGAGCGAAGAAATTACGCCTTCCAGTCCGACTGCCGATCCTGTTCCAAAATTCTTTACTCCGATTTTAAGCAGAAAATTCTCTCCGGTCTCAACCGTTCCATCCCCGTCACCGTAGGGCAGTTCATCCGATTTGGAGTTGACATACAGCTCTATCCTCGGAGCGTGAACTTCGAAGGCAAAATTTTCACTCCAGACTGATCCTGACGAATCATGTATTGCAATCTGAAATTCTATTACTTCTTCATCCTCATACCCCGGGCTCACGCTGAAACTGAAAGGGTCATTTCCAAATTCTTCTCCGCCGGCCGTGATGTCAGGATAAATCGCTGTACTGTCTGTAACGGTAACACCCGTATCAGAGGAAGAAAGTATGGCGTAGAGTTTCTCCGCGTCGGTGCTGCCGGTATTCTCGATTTCAATAGAGAGATTCAGAGCTTCTCCGCTATCTATTAAACCGTCTCCATTGCCCCCGGAAGAATCAGAACAGTTTTTATCAGACACCCTCAGATAAGAGTCGTTCTCCTGCAGCACCTGTATCGTGTCCAGATAGATGCTGTGGTTCAACCCCGTAACTGCCACATATACTTCACCCTCTTCTCTACAGAGAAAATTATCGAATGTTATTTCACCCGATAAATCGGTATTACCATAAATGTAATCATCGTTCTCCTTGTAAAGACAGACTCTGGCCGAATCGAAAGGCACTCCGTCACTCTGAACTGTAACAGTCACATCATTTTCTCCCATCGCGAGAGACGGCGGAATAGTTACGGTGAAATTCTTAACCGCGCCATTGTACATTACAGCTTCAGGGTCTCCCAGTAAATTACAGATGAAATGTGTCCACCTGTGACTCGATTCCGATAAAGCTGATGATGTAAAAGGTTCCCGGGATAAGGTATACAATTTACCCAATTCAGTTATATTCTCATCAAAAAGAAGCCTGTAATATTCATCCATATAAAGCCGTGAAGTACTTGGAAACGCCGATCTGCTTGAGCCGGTAACAGCGTAAGCTCCGCCTGTATCGTTCAGAAGAAAATATTCCGCGAGGCAATCGGTGTCGAAAGCGGCATTTGTACAATTCATAAGGTACATCGAGAAGAGAGCGTCTCCATTTGTGAGATTATTTGCGTCATAATTCAGGATGCTTGCATCTCCGACCGACATGTTGTATTTGTAACCGTGCCCCGCATCTACGACATGATTAGTACCCGCATTCAGATAAGATAGAGCGTTCGCCTTTGTCAATTCCACAGAACCCGGGTATGCCGGATAATTTTCATAGAGCCTGTCAGTTGTAATCTCAGGATGTCCTTGAAGCCAGCTTTGATATATGCCATCTAAGAGCTCTGCGCCATCAAGAATAATATCATCGCCCGGTGAATAATCGGAGGGAAATATCACTTCACCCAGCATCAGGAATTCTTCTTTCGATGTGGTATCAGCGGGGGTTTCATAATCTATCGTTTTGTTGATAAGCAGTTCCGCTTCCTCTACTGTGGAAACGGGCATTCTTCCAACGTAAACTTCAGAATACAAATCAGCATCATCGCCCGCTGTCACCGCGGGAGCTTCTCCCCAGAGAGAATCTCCATCAGCATTCCAGGTTCCGTCAAGGCAGGAATAATACATATCTGTAGGAATATATTCACCATAATAAAAATTCACGTAGGCGACTCTGTCAGGAATTACATCTGTATCACCCGCGAGAAGAACCCATTCAGAGCCCCATTTCGCGTATGCTTCCTGAATAAAGTTTCTTACTGATTCAGCTTTATCAACACCATTTCTATAATTATTCTCAATCCATTGAACGGTTTTTACTACAGCGGGGATACCCTCTCTGGTCTTTCTGTCTGCGAATTCCTGAAAGGTGGCTTTCATCTCCTCATTAGTAATAATAATATATTTAACTTCACTGCCTTCAGTACTCGGCATATAACTCGGAAGAAAAGCCCGCTTCGTATCATCGACTCTGATATCCTGGAACAAATAGGATGACGAGAGATCTTTGTTTTCCACCATAGATTCAACTATTTTCCTGGATTCTTTCCTGAAACCCTTAATATGCCTAATCCTTTTGGCGTCACTTCCTTTAGAATCACGCGGGGCTGTCTCGACAATGAGTTTTGCCCTGGTAATCATCTCCAGTTCACCTGTATCAATTGAATAATGAATAGGATAAATTGCTATAGAGGCTATTCTATACTCCCTGTAATTATTTGTGCCCAGATGCCGTATCTGCCACTTTGGAAAGACAGAATCTGAAGTAATTATATCCTCTTTATCCGCGGTTAAGCCCAGTTTTGTTCCATCTTCAAGCAATTCACCGTTATAATTAGCCAGAAGTACAGGTTTTTCAAAGTCAATTGATTCTACGTCTGCAAGTTCTATAGAAGAAACCTTTTCTCCCTGGGGAATCAGCAGGGTCACAACCCGGTACGGTATCTGAGGATAATCCAGAAACCCCGTCATCTGAAAACCTTCAATCCCGGTAAACCGTTGTTTGCCCGAAACAGGTTCGGAGAAATCAGCATCAGATCTCTCCATGGAGAAATCCCAAGTGACAGTTGAAGCTGAAACAGCTGCCGGTGTTAATAACACACCTGCCGTGATAAATATCATAATCATACATAAAACAGATCCACGCATCTTTTTCCTCCTGATTGGCAAAGAGAAAGCCTTTGGCTCTATACTGATCCAATTTTGTCTATGATAAGACGTTAGCTGTATGGCCCTATGATGCGACTCCTTCAAGAATATGACTCTCTATGGTTCAAACACATAAGAAAGATAAGTCTAAGTCGTTGAACCCTATTTTACACTAAATCGGGATTTTTGTCAACCCTGATAACCCCTTTACCCCTGGGGCGGCAGAAGATAAGAAAATGATGAAATTAAGATCAAATAATCAGTTGCAAACAATAACTAAAAACAAACGCCCGCGTTACTTAAGTAAGATAAGTGAAACGGGGAAGAAAACAAAACCGCAATTTCAGTCCTCCAATATCCAGTCGGAATCAAAAACAGGGGGTAGATTATAAAGTATTTTTACCAGATTTGATTCATCGGTAGAGACGTGATCAACCTTTGGAAAAGTAAAACCGATCATTATGTGTCCATCATCCAGGCTGTGATGAAGACCTATAACATGCCCGAATTCATGTGTATAGATTACATGGGAATCACCTGTAATAGAAGGTGCGGATAATAGAGTATAGATAAACATTACTTTTCTGCCCGGTGTATCATCTTCAAGCATTTCTACGGTCTCAACATGATGACTGACATAATCATCAGGTACGGTTGTAGAATCGTAAAGGATTTCAACATCGGCTTCCACGACGTTTTCTGTAGTTTTGAAGAGATCGATCCCCGTCATACTTTCCCACTCGGCCATAGCCCCTTCAGCCACCGCCTGCAGATCGACACCGTCACATACAACAGGAGGATTATATACCAGAAGCGGCCAATGGCCCCATCCTCTGTAGATACTGGCTTGATATGTGCTCGATGTATTGGTCATTCGTTTGAAAAAATCAAGAAAATCCGTATACCGGTCATCCGTGGCGTCAATCAACGGAAATATCGGAACCATGCATAAATCAACCTCAAAATTTTCACCAACTTCATCAAAGCTGTAAGTGAAGTTATAATAATCGCCGAGAGAAGAAGAATCCAGTTCATCTCTGGCAGTCAGAAATGTTGAGCTCAGAGTAAGATTTTCAAGTTTGTATGATCCGCCCTCCAAGGATGTGTCCTCAACATTATTTGAAGATACAATGACACCCTGAACCCCTTCTCCGCTGATTCCGTCAATAACCCTGCCTTCAATATCGAACCCGCGTATTCTCAAATGGGGAGAGCTGCATATAGGTGATATATTACCAAACTCATCATACGCTCTCAAAGACACATAAACCATTTCTCCCGGATGAAGAGAACGCAGCACCATTGAATCTCTAACACCCGGATCCAAAGGTGTCGGCTCACCCGTATGGTCATTCGCCTGATTCCATGACAACTCTGACATTATACGGATTGTTGATGTCCGTACAACATATCTCGTGGCATTACCCTCATACCCGTCATCACCGGGAGTCGTCCAATTCAGGACAACTGTACCGATTTCATTGCCGGGACGGCCGTTAAGATCACATATTCCGGCCGGAGCGATAGTGTCGGGATCTCCGCTGATCGTAATATCCCACCCCACAGTATCGGCATACTCTCCATCGAAAACAACCCCTTCAAGATAATAAGAACCATTCTGCAGAAATCTGTAGCTGAGTTTCGGGTAAGTAGAAAAAGGCTTGACTGTAACCCCCCCCATTTTATAACCGTAAACCAGATTCTCGGGATGATCATCGCTGACTTTAAAGTTGAAATTGACGAGCGACCCCACTAAAAATTGAACTGTCTTACTTCCGGGAGTCCACTCAGTAATAACAGGAGGCGTATTAATTCTTTCTCTAACCTTGATAAACCAGCTGCGTTTCCCGAAATGATCCGAATCGTAAGCTCTTCCTTCTATATTGTAGATACCGCTCTCACGCGCGTAAAAGACCGCAGAATCAGAATCGGATATAACAGAATCTATCCCGCCGACAGAATCAATTAACACAAAACTATACCTGATATTGTCTTTTTCAGGATCAACAGCCCTGATATTAAGACTAACCGAGTCTGCCGGAATCCGCAAAGTGCCTATCTGCCAATCAGGGGAAAAGGAAACGATCTTCGGGGGCTGATTCGGCCCGACGGAATCATCTTCAAAAATGCAGGAATAAATCAGAAGAGGAGAAAGAAAGAGAAATATTATCAATCCATATTTTTGCATATCCTACCGCCTGTGTTAAAGACGGGGTCCACTTAAATATAATATGAAATATGACAATTTCAACAGGAAATGTTAAGTAATCTTAAATACCTTCCCTCCCCTTCAGTTTTCTATAACCTCTATGTTCATCTACCCGTATCTTTTTGAAAGATAATCCAGATAATGTTTCAAAGAGAGATCAAGCCCTCTGAAGAATCCATCTTTACCGTACACCCTTATCTCGATGGAGGAATTATCGCCTATCGATACAATAAAGAGATCTTTATAAGGGGACACTTTAAGCAGCAAACAACCCCCTGAATGAAAAGTTATCTCAAAAGGGGTGGTTTTTTTTGCTATTTGATCTGAAAACTTCAGTATTTCATTGCAGAAATCACTGAACAGATAACGAACCGGACCTTCATCTATAATCTTCCCTAATAGTTCGATATCACTGTTTAAAGCCCGACCGGGGGTCATTATCCTTCCTTCCATCTGCCGCCGATCTTCTGCAGCAGGGTATTTGTAAAACCTGAGAAGAATCGACCGGAGGGTGGCAGGCGTTTCCCGAATGAATAATCTACTCCGTCGGAAAGATCCAATTTCTCAATATCAAAACTCCCGGTCCTGTTAACAGGAATCCGGCCGGAGGCGTAAAGCTGGGCGTCTGGGGCTATACAAGAAAGCAGATCAAGAAACCCGTTGTCCTTAACAACCCTGTCATAATCCGGTATTATTATGACAAATGGAACAACACTGCCGCACTCATCCCTGAGAGAATAAAACGGTGAACCGCGTAAGATCTCTTCCAGATAATTCTTTTTGCTTTTTCCCGGATGAAAATTAAATGCTTCAACTACGATATGTGCCGTGTTATTCCGAACGAATCCTCCGTTAAAGGGTCTGAACATAGATGGTTGTTCGGCATATACAAAACGCAGTGAATCGGAGATAGTCCTTTCTATAATAACTTTCTCTCCGAGTACCGGAGACAGATATTCATCGGGTTCAAACGCGAAATAATAGCCGGCATTCGGCATTCCTGATCCGCATTCAACAAGAGTCACATTTACATCATGTCGGGCAATAGAAGCAGATATGCCGCTTGAGAGAAAAGCCCTCATTGCGGAAACTTCCGATCCTATAATCCAGACGAAAGCTTCAGGTACTGCTATTTCCCGGGGATCTCCTCTCTCTTCCCCGGATAGAAACAGACGCGATAACTGTTTGAATTCTATAGGTGCTTCTCCAGGAGACATTATATCATACAATCAGCAAAGAGTTTTCCTGACCGAATTCGTTCACTACAATATCGTTGTTTTTTGGATCCTTAACCCAGTTTCCATCTACAATAAATCTGTATTCATATTCGCCGGGTTCAAGGTTCAAGGTAACTTCCCATAGTCCGTCAATGGGATTTTTTTCCATCCTGATTCCGTTCCTGGACCAACTCGCGAATTCACCTGTAAGATAAACACTTTCCGCGTCCGGCGCGTCAAGTGAAAACAGGACACCTTCCTCCACGATCTTAGGTCCGTGGAGCCTTGCCATCCATCTTTTTATATTCCCCACATTCAGTATAGGTGCTCTATCTACAATTTCTTCGGCAATACGTAAGAATTCTCTTTGCAGATGTTCAACATCTTTCATTCCAAATATCGGAATGCCCATGTGGGCCGATTCTTTATACCGTACAGAATGGCTTACGGTATTATTCATTAATATAGATTCGTGCTCCTTCTCCAGCTCACACACAAAATCTCTGGCAAACCTGGTTCCCTTTTCCAGATTATTTATAAGAACATTCATGCTCACTGTATGATCTATCTCACTCTCCAGAAGCTCAAGAGTTTCTTTGAGCCGGTCCAACCCGTCCAGAGAAAAAGAACTCGGCTCAACCGGTATAATAACTTCATTCGAAGCTATAAGGGCGTTGAAAGTAAGTATCCCGACATTTGGCGGCGAATCAATTATTACAAAATCATACACTTCGTTCGATCTGGCCAGTTTTGATCCAAGATGCCTTTCCCTTCCCTTTTTACCGGAAAGCTCCTGTTCAAGCGCGCTGAGAACAGGAAGAGAGGGTATGATATGAAAAACCTCAGATAATTCAAAAACCGCGTCGGACAGTTTCAACCTTGGCTCTATCAGTAAATCATACGTACTATAAGAGATCCTTTCGTATGGCGTGTTAAGCCCCATGGAGGCATGCGCCTGGGGATCCAGATCAATCAAAAGCACTTTCTTCTCGAGTTTTCCGAGAGCAGCGGCAAGATTTATCGCTACGGTTGTTTTGCCGCATCCGCCCTTTTGATTAACTACTGATATAATCCGCATATGTGATCACACTCCTATCCTTTTCCGGAAATACTGAGAAATATATCTGACAAAAAAAATACTGAACCATCCCCTGGTTCAGTTTCTAATTATATACTCTTGTTTTAGCAGTCAGCATTTCCAGATCGCCTTTTAAGGCAGAAATTACTTCCTATATCCTCTTTTACAGCCTTCCCGTCCTCTTATGAAGTTGAATATTCCTCTCTATGCGTATTCACATCGCTATTATGACCCCCGTAATAAATTATTGTCAAGGATTATTTGCAG
>CAZKNG010000095.1:0-8013 GCA_964554125.1 uncultured bacterium
ATGATAAGGACGAGGCGCATTATATATATTCATATATAGGTACGCAGGCGGACAAGATGCCGGAGGCCATGGCCGGGATGTATGGTTTGTTAAATGAATTCCCCGAGTCGAGGAAATGCCTAAAAAATGCCAGAGAAGGTATTATTAGCAAGATTAGGACTGAAAGAACTACAAAAGAAGATGTTTTATATGAATATGAAGAACGCAAGCGTCTCGGGATCGAAGACTATGATATACGAGGGAATATATATCGTGAGGTGCCTACTCTTCAAATGAATGATCTGAAAACTTTTTTCAATCGACACATCAAAGGTAGCAAATACACTATTCTCGTCCTTGGGGATATGGATAAACTCGACTATAACACGCTGGCAAAATATGGCAGGGTAAAGCAGTTGACCTTAGAAGAAGTCTTTGGATACTGAGACACAGAGGCGGCAATGTCCCTGCCCATGTGTGAACGGAAAGAAACAAAAAAATGCTGTCTGCGAAAACAGTAAAGAAAGGAAAGAAATTCTACAATTAGCGTATTGATGATACTGGTTTAACCTATGAAGGCATCAAATAAATTTGGAAAAGGGCTTGAAATGGATTGTGCAGCCCTTTCTTGTGACACTGTCTTTCTCAACTTCTGATACAATATAACCCTCATTCGGATTATATTTACTGATAAAACTCAGGAATGATTTTGTGATTTTCGCCCTTTTCTTAACCTCTATCGGGATATGATTATCTTTAATGAAATCCACTTCTGCTTTTGACTTTGTTCTCCAGTATTTAAGTACAATATCCTTTTTAAGATATTCCGAATAAATCAAATTCTCGTAGTACTGTCCTATACGTTGCTGATCTATTTTAAAATCTCCCGCACACTGATTCCTGAACCCATGATCTATAAAGTATATCTTGGGTGTTTTAACTAGCTCCTTCCTCTTATTTGTAAAATATGTATAACATCTACTGCAAATAAATGTCTGTTCCAGAATCTGTAAATATCTTTTAAGGGTATTAAAATCAAATCCGGTAGTATCAGAAAGTTCATTATAGTGGATCATATTACCCATCTGAAAAGATAAAGCTCTTAATAATTTTATTAATTTGTCATTATTGCTGAGCTGCAACAGTTCCTTTATCTCTCTCAGTAAATAGGTGTTGTAAATATTCTTCAGCACGATCCTTTTTTCTTCCGGAGAATCGGATATAACAACTCTCGGATAACCGCCGTATTGCATATATTCGTGGATGTAATTTAGGATTTTCTTATTTACTGTGTTTTTGAACGCTTTTTTTAAGAACAATCTATACAGTCTGTTATTTCGAAATGACAGAAATTCCCTGAAGGAGAAGGGATATAATTCAAACACCATTATTCTTCCTACCAGGTATTTTAAACTTTTAATCGACAAGTCAGTGGAAGATGACCCGGATATTATCATCTTTATTTTTTCAGTATCAAATATATATTTGAGCTGTTTTCCACTATTTTCAGCATACTGAACTTCATCGATAAAGAGATAATCAAAATCTCTGACATGTAAAGCTATAAATGAATCTATATCTTCTTCGAACAGTAATTTCTTCTCCACATCTTCAAAGGTAATGAAATTAACATTGCTGTATTTCTCAAGAATCCGTGACACCATCGTGGTTTTTCCGCACTGACGGGTGCCAATCACCGCTATTATCTCTTTGCGGTCCATATAGTTATTGATTTTATCTTCCAGTTCTCTTTTTACATACATAGGTTAAGCCCTTTGTGCTATTAATAACGTACTATCTAATAATAGCCCTGCTATAGTTGATTGTCAAGTAGTAATAGCAGGGTAGGCAATCGTTACATCAAAGGTAGAAAATATGCCATTCTCGTCCTGGGTGATACGGATAAACTCGATTATGACACGCTGGCCAAATATTGCGGGGTAAAGCAATTGACCTTAGAAGAAGTCTTTGGTTACTGAGCCACAGAGCGGGGAAAGATTAGTTTAACAGGCACTTAACTTGGAATGTCTAATGGGGAGTTAATTCAGGATGATTAGAAATAGTACCTCATGTTGAGATATAAAATGCTCCCGTAATCACCGAACTCGGACCCGGAGGTCAGAGAGCCGCTCGATTTTCGGCCTAAACCGATATATCCGCTGCCTCCTATATAGAAATTCTCTGAAGCGTTGAATTCGATGCCGGGTGAGAAAAGAACCGAGCCGTCGGCGAGATTTATGAAAAACCGGCCGGTTCCGGTCAGAAGCGGTGTGAACTGCCAGTTCACGCTGGGCAGAATATAATGCCTGCCGAGAAGAAAAATTCCGCTCTCACGGTATGCCGGGTTATTTACGAAGTTGGACAGGTAGTTGTCCCTTTCCCCGGCTCCGGCGCCGTTGTAATGATACTCTATATAACTGTAAAGACGTGCCCGGAAAAAGCTTCTGTCCCATCCCGCGACGAGCCGCAGAAAATCCTCTTTTCCGTTATGGCCCTCGACTTCGTTGTAAGCCGCTTCCAGCCAGCCCACGGAATTCACTATATTCCGGGTCATATCCATCCCTACCAGCAGGTTCTCCCGGTAATTCATGACAGTAGCGGAAATATCGGTCCGCTTAATATAAGTTCTCCCCCGGATATAACCCGCGCTTTCTGATGATTCAGCATCTTTGCCCAGTATCAGACCCGCGTCGATTTCACTCATAACGCCCAGCGGATAGATCAAACGGACGGCATCCAGGCCAACGCGCTCTTCCCTGTCTAATTCATCGAAACGGAAGGGGGCAAGCACATCTGTCGGATTTACGGTTCTTCCAGCTCCCCATCCGAAGGGCTGGCGCCCGAGGTAGAGGTCGAATGGTCCCGAGACAGCTATATAACATCTGTCTATATTCTGGCGCAGACCGAATGAACCTGCCTGTGAACCCGGCTCCGGATAAATCCTCGAACGCGGATCGGTGATTCTGTATTCCGGGGATTCCGCGCGGTCTGAAAGGAAAGTTCTCAGTCTTTCATTCTGGATATTCGCCGAAAGTGAATATGAGAGGAAAAACTTAAGTTCGAAGGGCAGCATTGATTCATCAGGGATAGTCAAACTCCCGTCAAGACGAATACGGTGAATATTTATATTGTAGAAATCATCATCCAGCCCGAGGCTGTCGGCGTAGTCCGGAGGGGCGAAGATCACATGGAAATCTTTCAGGTAACCGTCTAAATCGATAGCGGCACCTTCGGGGGATCTAAGCGGCAGAGCTAAAAGTAGAAGCAGGGCGAAAAACAAGGTCCATTTTGTATCGGTTTTTTGCACTTTTACACCCCCTCTGTCAATTCATCGTTTCGCTCGGGGTTAACTCCGCTGACTCAGAGATTTTTAAGATTACGGGGTTTTGCCGTTTCCCTGCTTCAGGTCTGTCTCTCCGGGAATGGTTTTTCTGTGTCCTGTTTCATCTGCGGTAATTTTGCCGTCACGGAGCGTTAGAAGCCGTTCGGCTCTGCGCATTACAAGCTCGTCGTGAGTGGAGAAGACAAATGTCATTCCCGTCTCTCTGTTCAGCTTACGCATCATATCCAGCAGCGAGCCGCTTGTCTCTGAGTCGAGGTTGGCCGTGGGTTCGTCTGCCAGCATGAGTTTTGGTTTCGCGGCCATGGCACGCGCCACTGCTACTCGTTGTTTCTGTCCGCCTGAAAGCAGGGTCGGTTTGGTGCCGGCTTTGTCAGCGAGGCCGACCATTTCGAGCATCTCCATAACACGTTCCCGGCGTTTACGCTTAGCTATTCCCTGAAGCAGCATTACATATTCTATATTTTCGGTAACCGTGAGAACGGGGATGAGGTTGTAGGCCTGGAAGATGAACCCGATGTTGTCGCGCCGGAAGTCTGACAGTTCGGTTCCGCTCATCTTTCCTATCTCGATGCCCGCCAGAAAGACCCTGCCCGCTGTGGGTTTGTCCAGTCCCGAGACGAGGTTTAGAAAAGTGGTCTTTCCCGAGCCGGAAGGTCCGACGATCGCGGTAAATTCACCCTGTTCTATCGTCAGGTCGATACCCCTGACCGCGCGGACATCCACTCCGTTGTGATATGTTTTTTCCACACCCTCGCTTACGATTACACTGCTGTTTTTCATTCCGCCTCCCGTGATCAAAATACCTTCGAAAGTGCTTTAGATGGTTTCATCCTCGCGGCGTGCACTGCCGGATAAAGACTGATTATGAATGTGCTGGCGAGGAGACTGAGAGAATATGTAATAAACGGTTTGATTTCCAGAACAGGGTATATAGCCCTGGTCATTGTTACATTCATAAATTCCGCGCCTTCATAGCTCAGGCCGACCCTGCCGAACAGTAATGTCACAAGAAGTCCGAGAATAGAACCCCCCGCAATGCTCAAGACTGACAGGGAGATCGACTCAAACACAATAAGTTTTGCCATCTGAAACGGCCTGGTCCCCTGAGCCAGAAGTACTCCGAACTCAAAGACCCGTTCGTAGAGTGACATGAAGACGGTGTTCAGGATCACGAACGCTACCAGAACAAACATTATAAGGCCCACGAAAGCTGTTATATTCTCGCTCATCTCATAAGCAGAAACGAGCTGAGGCGCGAGCTTCTTCCAGCTTACCGCCTCGTTTCCGAAACGGCTGTATTTGTTCCAGAAGAAGAGCTGGTCGTCAAGTCCGAATCTCAGGGAGGTAAAGTCAACGGCGATCTCGTGGCAGTTCTCTCCGATTGAGAGCATCCCCCTGACTTCGTCGATACCGGCAAGAATAATGCTCCGGTCCATATTCCGGTCGCCCGTATCGAAAATGCCCGATACCCTGAAAAGGTTCTGAGCGAGATCACCCGTGTTGGCTTCGCTTACAGTGATTACGATCCGGTCTCCAATCCCCGCATTCAGAATACGCGCGAGTTTTTTCCCGATAATAAGACCCGGGCCGCCGGTCCCGGAAAGATACTCGCCCTCCGCAATGTTATCATCGATCGTGGAAAGAAGCTTTTCTTTTGAAGGGTTGATTCCCAGAAGCTGTACAGATGCCACATTCGACGGCGAGCTTATCATAGCGAAGGAGTATACGCGGGGAGAATAGGCTTTTACGATCTCTTCACCTTCGAGCATTCCGGTTATCTCCTTCAGATTTTGAATCATTTCCTCAGGTTTACCGGACCTCCTGTACCCGCTGTGGTGAATCTGGGCATCGCCTAGAAATGTCTCTGTTGCCGTCCTGTACATATTGTTTTTTGTTCCGTAGAAGAGTCCGTGATAAAAGATCAGCGCGGCCAGGCCGATAGATATTGCCACAACGGAGATGACCGTGCGGTTTCTGTTGCGGAAGAGGTTGCGCCAGGCGAGTTTTATAAAAATCATAATTTCCCGTTCCTATTTGGTAATCATCGCTTTCGACGGTTCTACTCTGGCCGCCCTGAAGGCGGGAAACACGGAGACGAGTCCCGCGCTTGAAAAGATAAGAATCGCGGAAACGTAGAAAGCCGAGGGAATAACCTTTGTGGGATATTCGTCGACCGAAATGCCGCCTATGCTCATCTCTCCGAATCCTGTTATGCCGTTCGCCTCAAAGTAGCTCAGAAGGATATATGTAACAATGGAACCTATTATTGTAGAGATAAGCGCCAGAGTGCCTACTTCTATGTAAACCATACGCGCGATCTGGGCGGGGCGTGTACCCAGCGCCTTCAGTATTCCGTATTCTTTTCTGCGTTCGAGGACTGACATCAGGACGGTATTCAGAACCCCCACGGCGACTATGATAATTATAATAGCGTAAGAATAGTAAGCGCCTGCCTTGTCGGACTTCATGGAGCGGTAGAATACAGGGTTTATCTCGGGCCAGGCCGCTATATCCAGACCCCTCTCAGAGAATCTCTTCTCGAGTCTGTCTGCCGCCCGGTCCACACCGCCGAGAGAATTGCAGACGACGATGATTTCATGCGCCCTGCCTTCGAGAGCGAAAAGTTCTTCGGCGTCCTCTATGTGAAGATAGAGGCTGGCTCGGTCGGTGGCATCGTTGCCCGTGGAATATGTTCCGCGAATATGAAAGATTTCAGCAGCCATCGATCCGTCAGCGGCCTGAGAGATTATTGCCACGGAATCTCCCGTCTCCGCCTCGAGAACCTCGGCAAGGCCCGAACCCAGGATCGCTGACCCGTCGGCTTCATCTTTGAAAGGTTGGCCGGTTTCTATACGGTTGTTGAATCCTGTAGTCCGGTTCTCTGCCCGGGGGGCTATTCCTGTTATCTCTACGCCCGAGGTTTTATTTCCTATTGAGGCGAGCCCGGAGGCGCGTATACGCGCTGCGGCCCCCGTTATACCTTCTACAGCTACTATATCGCCGATCAAAGGTCCGTAGTCGTCTATAGTTTTGTAAAGGCCGGGTCTGTCCAGATAATCCCCCTTGTGAATCTGTATATGACCTGTCCATATACGGGTGAATTTGTTAATAAGATTATCGTAGGCGCCCTCTGTCCATCCTATGGTAAAACCGCAGAGGATGAACCCGCCCGACATCATAAGTACCGTAAAGAGGCTTCGCCGTTTCTGCCTGAGAGTATTTCTGAGAGAATATTTAAAGAGCATCTGTTTCCGTTTTCTTAATCGATCGCCGCCCGGGCTATCTCCGTTTTTTAAGACTGCGCAGAGAAAAGATATCCTCCGGCAGTTCTACGTTAAAGTCTATTTCCAGATATTCGATCGTTGTCCTGTGGCCTTCTTTTTCCTCAGAGAGCGGGACCATAGTCATACTTACCGGAATCCTCTTGCCGTCCATAACTCTGACCTTGCCGAAGAGCATCTTCTTCATAACCCTTCCCTTTTCATCCAGGTAACGCTGTTCTACGGGCAGTTTGGAATCTCTGCCGGCAACCATTATCTGCTTCATCCAGAGGCTGACTACACCCTCCTTCGGTATAAATTCTATGTAAATCATGTTTGAATCAGCGTCCGCCGGATGAATCTCCCTGTAATTGTAATCGGTGAGAAATGAAGATTCTCTTACGACGTCGTCGTTTGTGAAGTCGCTTCCCATCCAGCTTCCCATCATCATAGACGGCGGAATCTTAATAACCTTGTTTATCCTCGGCATATAGTTCCACATCTCGTTTTCAAGCTTGAGGCTCGCGGTTCCCTTCTCCTTCTCAGGGTTCTGAACCACAATAAGTGTTTTCTCCATCCCTTCGCTCCAGAAATCCATAACGAGTGTACGCCTCCAGTGCGGATTTACTATTGTCATGCTCATCTTGCCCATACTGGAGTTACTGCGGTACAGTCTGTCTAGTTTTTCTACGACGCTGTCTACTATGGCGGATTGAAACACCTGGGAAGCTGTTGATCTATTTACGGAATCGGTCTCTGAGAATCTTTCTGCCGCCAGCAGCGCGGACGGCCGCGTAATTACCCCTTCACGCGAAACAGCGGCAGACAGCAGCAATGTAAATAAAATCAGTTTCCTGCATTTCATCTGTTATCCTCTGTACAAAGTTCGTCTATTCTGTGATATAGTAAGGCACAAAACGGGATAATACCAGAAGAATATTGTGGTGAAATAAATCAGCTTCAAAAAGCATTTAGTTGTAGATATTTACGTACAAGCCCGAGGTGCTTGTTACGAAATTGCGAGTTTTGCTCGATGCTCTTCGGACTCTTTCTGTCAGCCGAGCTTTCGAAGGATATTCCCTGAAAATTTGGGTAAGAAACAGTTAACATTAATGATATCTAGTGGTTATCTATATTTACAAGTGAAACAGGTGATTGCGGTACTGTTTTTATCCTGTGATTGATATTACCAAAATCATGGTCAATTTCCCCGGGCTGAGGAAATCTTTGGATCTCTAGCTTTTAGACTCGCTCTTTCCCGTATCCTTCGCGGAAATCAAGAAGCCATGTCCGCCCGTCTTCCGCTCGGTTTTTGCTATACCTATAGCCGGATAAACAAAGAATTTGTAATAATTGGGGAAAGTACAGGCGGATTTTCAGGACTTCCCCCAAAAATCGATCTTTCAATTGATTAACCTGGTTAACATCAAT
>CAZKNG010000096.1:0-7633 GCA_964554125.1 uncultured bacterium
CCCCTAGATGGATTACCGCTAGAAGGAAACAGTCCATTTTTGGCATCCAGTTTTATTTATCACTTAATTCAATCGAAACTTGTTAAAACTTTTATCAATTACAATCATTATAACTTTTAAACAAAAAATAAAATATAGTATAGTTTGTATCTTTATATCAATTGACTTAATCGTCAGAACGTTTCTGTTTCTCTTTTCCTCTATCTCGGCGGCGCTCAGATGCCTGCAGGTCCCGTCATACCTGGGCGGGAGGCCTTCCTTTATCATCCGTTCTTTCTTGCCGGCCAGCAGCTCCTCGGAACAGAAACATGGATAGGCCATTCCTTCACTGACTAATCTGCTTGCGTAATCACGATAGATATCTATTCTTTCAGACTGGCGATACGGACCGAATTTGCCTTCTGAACCCGGTCCTTCATCCCACTTCAGGCCGAGCCATTCTATATCTTCAAGCATCGCCGTTTCCAGCTCGGCGCTGGAACGCTTCCTGTCGGTATCTTCTACACGGAGTATAAAACTGCCTCCCTCGTGCCTTGCGAAGAGCCAGTTGAAGAGGGCGGTTCTGGCGCCGCCGACATGCAGATAGCCTGTCGGGCTGGGCGCGAATCTAACTCTTACCTTGTCCATAACACCTTCCTGCTTTCACCAACAAAAAAAATCTTATTCTTTTATTTACTCTTTTCCCCGTGCTATTTCAAGGGCGGCTAACCGCAAGCCGGAGCAGAGCGGGCCTTCCAGCCCCGGAAGCTCTCACGCTTATTCTTTCTTGAGCAGTACAACCGCTCTTGCTTCCATTGCCTTTCCTCTTCCGACCTCACCCATCCCTTCTCCCCTCGTAAATTTAACAGATACCGCGGAGCGGTCTATTTCAAGGGACCGGGCTATATTATCTGTCATTTCAGGACGGCAGGAAGCTAAACGGGGATTCTCTGCGTTTACGATCGAATCGATATTGACTATTTTGAACCCGGCATTTGAAATAAGCTCTGATATTTTTTCAAGAATGATCAGACTTGAAATCCCCCGAAACTCCTCACTTTCCGGGAAATGCCGCCCCAGATCCTCCAGATTAGCCGCCCCGAGCAGGGCGTCACCCACGGCATGGGAAAGCACATCCGCGTCGGAATGACCGTCAAGCCCTTTATGATACTCTATTTCCACACCGCCAAGAATAAGATCTCTTCCCTCAGCAAGAGGGTGAATATCATAGCCGATTCCAACCCTGTAACCTTCGCCGGTCACCGGTTCTCACCTGCCCTTCATTCTGACTCAGCGAGATCGAGCTTCTTCTCTGTCAGAAAACTTAAAGCCACTTTAATATCATCTTTGAAGGTTACCTTGATATTCCATATCTCACCCTCGACGACCTTTACCGGCAGGCCGGCGGCCAGGACAAGAGAGCTTTCATCGGTGGCCGTCCTTATGCTTTCTTCAGCCGTGTCATAAGCCTCTCTTATAATTTCAGGATCGAATGCCTGCGGAGTTTGAATCCTGACAACCCTCTCTCGCGGCACGATCCCTTCAAGTCTTTCATCTCTTATTCTCGCGAGCGTCTCGGTTGCCTGAAGCACCGGAACGGCCGCTCTGAATTCCATGCCGGCATCTACTACCTTCCGGACGAGACCGGGCGAAACAAAAGGTCTGCAGGCGTCATGAATGAGAATGAGACGGGCGCCTTTTATTTCATCCAGACCGATATTCACCGACTGCTGACGGGAATTCCCTCCGGCAATCACACGGCATTCTGCGTCAGGAACTTCGGCGGCAAGCTTCTCCTCCGCCTTCTCCTCCCATCCTGAAGGCACGAGAACAATAAATTCGATCGATTCATCAATTATGTTAATGCTCTCTATCGATCTTGCCAGCAGGGTTCTCCCCTCTATCCGGAAAAAACTCTTGGGAATCTCCTTTCCGAACCTTTTCCCCCTTCCGGCTCCGGCTATAATACAAGTAATTCCGTCTTTGGCCATATGCTACCTTTCTCTTCCGTAATAATTCAGTTAGAATATTTCCAGTTTCAGATACTTCCCCGGATTCTTCTTTATATCCGCTATCAGTTTCTCGAGCTCAATCACCGTGCTCTGAAGCCTTTCAATAAACTCTCTGTCATTCAAAAGGGTTCCAGCAGTGGATTCTGATGATTTCAGTCTTTTGGATATATCAACGAGAAGGGTCGTTAATGTATCCACCCTCCCCACTACTACCGGCATTCTGCCCATTGTAGTATCGAGCCCGGCAATTATCCTCTCTATCTTTTCTGAATTCCTTCCCAGCATGGAATCTATTCTCATGCTCGAGCTCTTGAAAGCCTCCGTACTTTTCTTAAAATCGGGAGATGTCTCTGAAATCAAATCCCTCAGCTGATCTGTTATCACGGCTAGATTATCTATCGACCTCTTCAATTTGCCTTCATCGGTCAGGATGCGGCTTATTTTTCCTATATCCTCTGAAATATCGTTCAGCCCGTCCATGACATCGCTCAGGGAAGAGAATGTTTCCGATATCCCGGGCTTGTAAACGCCTTCCAGAGTCGCGCCCTCCTGAACAGCTTTTTCCGAAACGCCCCTTACTATCAGAATCATCCTTTCGCCCAGAAGCCCGTGAGATTGTAAAATCACTTTCGAATCCTCCGGAATAAAAGTGCCTGTGTCTATTCTCATCCCAACATCAACCCCTTCCCTCAAGAGCTTGACACTATTCACTTCACCCCTTTCAACGCCGTTTACATTCACGGCATCCCCGGGACTTATACCGCCAACTATCGGAAAAGTGGCGAAGATCTGATAGCTTTCCCTTCCGATTTTAACCCCTTCAAACCACATAAGACCGGCTATCAAGATAAAAAGGGCGGCAACTACGGTAACTCCCACCTTCAATTCAAGTGATCTGAATTTCATTTTACTCCTCGATCAGTAATCCTTCTTCAGCTGAAACCTGTCAGCTCCGTATTAAGCGGCATCTTGTCTGTCTAAGTTCCAATCTGCAGGTTGCCCTCAACAAACCCCTTTACTAAAGGATTATCCGAATTTTCAACTTGCCGGGGCGTACCTTCATATACAATCTTTCCATCATGAAGCATGGCTATCCTGTCACCCACAATATACGCGCTCTTTATATCGTGAGTGACTATAATAGATGTTATCTCCAGTTCCTTCTGCAGATTCACGATTAATCTGTTTATCACACCTGACATAACAGGATCAAGTCCCGTTGTCGGTTCATCGTAAAGAACCACTTCCGGATCCATAACCACAGCCCTGGCCAGAGCCACTCTCTTTTTCATACCGCCGCTTAACTCCGAAGGGTATTTCTCCGTAACGTCGGCAAGCCCGACAAGGTCCAGTTTTTCAGTAACAATCCTGTTTATCCTGTCTATATCAAGCCCTGTATGTTTTACAAGGGCAAGCGCCACATTTTCACCCACCGTCATCGAATCAAAGAGCGCTGAACCCTGAAAGAGCATACCAAAGTGCATTCTCATTTTAAATAATTTTCTGGTGTTGAATTTAGTTATATCCTCATTCTCGAAGTATATCTCTCCAGAGTCGGGCTTCATCAACCCCGCGATATTCCTCAGCAGCACACTTTTGCCGCATCCGCTTCTGCCTATTACAACAACCGTTTCTCCTCTGAGCACATCAAGATCTAGACCTGTGAGCACACGCTGTCCTTCAAAGGTCTTCGAAATATTTACAATCCGGATCACCGGGCGGCTCTCTGTGTTTTTGCTGTTATCTGTCATATACTTTCACCCCCGGCCTTTACACCGCGAATATTATACGGAATATTATCGTCGCCAGCAGATAGTTTGAAACAAGAATCAGAAGGCACGAGGAGACTACAGCTTTCATCGTCGAGAGACCTACTCCCTCAGCGCCTTCCTTCGTCGCGAAACCATAATAGCACCCCATGAGTGAGATTATAAATCCGAAGAAGAAGGTCTTCATCAACCCCCCGACGACATCCTGATATCTGAAGAGAAGTTTCAGACCGTCGGCAAAAATATTATAGCTTATTCCAATGGAAAACTTCGCCACGGCCATTCCTCCGAGAATGGCCAGAAAATCTGAAAACACGGTCAGTACGGGAAGCATGATAACAGCGGCGACTATTCTGGGGAGAACGAGATATTCGACCGGGTCAACGGCGATCATCTCCATCGCGTCGAGCTGTTCAGTGACCTTCATCGTGCCGAGTTCAGCCGCCATCGCGGCGCTTACCCTTCCGCCTACAACAAGGGCGGTAAGTACGGGTCCCAGCTCCAGCGTTACGGTTTTCCCGACTACGGCGCCGAGGTATTGAAGCGGCACGTATCCATGAAACTGGTATGCCGCCTGAACAGCGGTAACAGCGCCCACAAACAGTGACGTTACGAGTACCAGCGGGATCGACCCCACCCCTATCCTCTCCATCTGCTTAAAGAGGCTTCTAAGATTACGGGGCAGTTTTGGAAGGCGCCTGAAAACCCTCAGGATAAGCAGACCTACCGCGCCCGCCTCTTCTAAGAAATCAACAATGAATCTGCCTATAAGAAAAAACAATCTAAATAACCGCCTTCAATAAACCGATATATCTAATCCTTCCAGCTACAGATACCGTAAGACCGGTAAACCTGTTTTTGATGACCTCCCTTATAACCACCCTGCTTTGCAACTTTTTTCCGTAAGGTAAGGGCGGTTCAGACAGAATCAGTCAGCTTCACCCGGAGCACCGATATCTGTGAGGGAACGAAATCTCGTGTACTTCTTTTCGAACAACAGATTAACGGTGCCCGTGGGACCGTTACGCTGTTTCCCTATTATCAGTTCCGCTTTTCCTTCATGCTCGGGGTCATCCGGCTGATAGAATTCAGGCCTGTAAAGAAAAAGAACAACGTCGGCGTCCTGCTCAATAGCTCCCGATTCTCTCAAGTCGGACAGCATCGGACGCTTGTCTCCTCCCCGTGATTCTACCGCCCGGGAAAGCTGCGAGAGGGCTACAACCGGCAAATTCAGCTCCTTCGCGAGGGCCTTAAGCGACCGTGATATAAAAGATATCTCCTGCTGCCTGTTTTCCTTCCCGGTATCTAAACGTATAAGCTGAAGATAATCGATGAGGATAAGTGATATGTCATGTTCCGCTTTCATCCTTCTCGCTCTCGCTCTCATTTCAAGCGGCGTTATAGCGGGAGTATCGTCTATAAATATCTTCGCTTCAGAAAGAAGCCCGGCGGCGTTCGTTAGCCTCTCTATATCCTTAGCCGATGTAAATCCTCTCCTGACCTTCTGCGAATCCACTTCGCCTTCAGAACAGAGGATCCTTTGAGCGAGGAGTTCCTTCGACATTTCAAGACTGAAAACAGCAACCGGTTTCTTCTCGGTGAGGCCCACATGCTGTGCTATGTTCAGCGCGAAACTGGTTTTGCCCATTGAAGGCCGCCCCGCGACTATAACCATTTCCCCCGAATGAAGTCCCGCCGTGTATTTATCGAGGTCGATAAATCCGCTCGGAACCCCCGTCACACTCTCTCTCGTTTCATGAATTCTCTGTATCTCTTCAAAACGGTTTTTGAGAACATCCTTGATATGAGAAAAGCCCTGACTCGCCCTTTCTTCAGAAACCTGGAAAATACGCTGCTCGGCTTCATCGAGGATCGAATTCGCGTCCGCTCTGCCTCTGTAACAGTTCTCTGAAATCTCAGTGGATGCCCGGATAAGCTGCCGGAGCAGATACTTTTCAAGCACGATTTTCGAGTAATATTCTATATTCGCGGCTGAGGGCACACTGTCGACAAGCTCAGTGAGCGTAGCCATGCCGCCTATAGTCTGCAGGTCATCTGTCTTCGTAAGTTCCTCTGAAAGGGTCATTACATCGATAGGTTCACGTCTAGTAAAAAGGGAGACCATCGCCCTGAAAATCCTTGAGTTCGCGGGATGGTAGAAGGCCTCCTGATTTACGATCTCTATTGCCCTGGGAGCAGCTTCCGCTTCGAGCATCATTCCGCCCAGCACAGCCCTCTCCGCCTCAATCGACTGAGGAGGAACTCTTCCCATCTTTATTTCGGCGGTATCCTCTTTTATCTTATCTGCCACAAAACCCTCCATAGAGCATCTGAATGATTATCTTCTAAAGTTCTTTTTTCTTCGCCCCGCTGTAGATCTTTTTGAGTAATTTCATATCTTCCCATGTCGGCCTTTTAAAATGAGGGTTCCTCAGCAGGGCGGCCGGATGATAAGTTACTATCGTCTTTATCCCGTTGTAATAGTGAATCTTTCCTCTCATTTTCCCGAGAGGGGTTTTTGTTCTAAGGAGATTCTGCGCGGCGACGCGGCCGAGAGTGCAGATAACCGCCGGACTGAGAAGCTCGAGCTGTCTTTTGAGATACGGCTCACACGCGCTGATTTCATCCTCTTTCGGGTCCCTGTTCTCCGGGGGGCGGCATTTGAGAATATTGGTGATAAAGACCTCATCCCTTTCGAGGTCTATCGCGCGCAATATCTTATCAAGGAGCTTGCCCGCCCGGCCCACAAAGGGCTCTCCCTGAAGGTCTTCGTTCTTCCCCGGGGCTTCCCCGAGAAATACAATGCCGGAAGAAGTTCCGCCGGCGCCGAATACGGTGTTCGTTCGTTTTTCTGAAAGTTCGCAGCGCGTACAGCGGGAAAGTTCCAGCTTGAGTCCGTCAAAATCGAGCTCTCCGAGTTGATCTTCCTCCGCGTGGGATCTCTCCCCGAACAGACTGTCCTGAGAGCGGCCGCGGGCGGAATATCTTATTCCGTCTTCAGCTTCTACTTCCTTTTCAGCCTCATAATCCCTTTTCATAGAACCCTCGCCCTTATCATCTCTTGCTGCTTCCGCCGCGGAGCCGGAGATGCTGCCGGCATCCTTTGTGCTATCAGCGGGTTCTCTATCTTTTTCACTGCGGTAGAGAATATTACTTCCTCTGGTTAATCTTCCGAGCAGGTAGTTTCTCACCTCAAAGAGGATATCAGTTCCGGCTTCTCGATTCAATTCCAACCCTTCTTTTTTCTTCCGCCAGCCGATAATTCCTTTAATATTATTCCGGCCGCTTCCTGCTTGGAAACTACAGGCGTTGAGAGCAGTTTACCCGATTTGCCGTAAATTGTTATCTTGTTTGTGGGAACCGAAAACCCGCTTTTTTCTCCAATCATGTTGAGAACAATAAAATCGCAGTTTTTATCTTCAAGTTTTTTTACGGCCTTTCGTTCGCCGTCAGAGGACTCCAGCGCGAACCCTGTAATACGCTGATTCCCGGACTTTCTTTTTCCCGCCAGAGCGAGGATGTCGTCTGTCTTCTCAAGCTCGAGCGACAGCTTCTCTTTATCACTTTTGATCTTTTCCTCTTTCGGGTCGCAGGGGGTGTAGTCTGAGACAGCGGCCGCCATGATAAGCAGATCGCATCCGCCGAAAAGCTTCAGAACCGCCTCTTTCATTTCAGCCGCGGTTTTAACTTTTGTAACGGTATCCGTGCGGGGTGGAGGAAAATCCGCCGGTCCGTGAATAAGTGAAACCTCAGCTCCCATATTCATTGCCTTCTCTGCTATTGCGAAACCCATCTTCCCGGAAGATCTATTCGATATATACCGGACGCTGTCGATCTCCTCCTCTGTCCTTCCTGCCGTTACAAGAACCCTTA
>CAZKNG010000097.1:0-7542 GCA_964554125.1 uncultured bacterium
GGTTTTCTGTTGGTATAAAATAAACCCGATCCAGAGAGACGAAATCAACAGCTCTCTGAGCCAGAATCATATGGCCGGTATGAATAGGGTCGAAAGATCCTCCGAATAAACCTATTTTCTCTCTAATCTCCATCAGTACCCTCAGCAAGTAATCTTTCAAGATGCTTCTCGGCATAACCTTTTTCATCAATATCTTTGCCGAACGAAATTACCTTTTTATACTGATCAACAGCTTTATCTTTTTGATCTCTCTTTTCAAAAATCCTGCCCATGAGATAATGGCTTTTCACTCCGGGAATCGTGCCGCCGTACATGCTGGCGGTCTTATCTAAGTACAGTAATGCAGAGTCATAATGCCCCAGGGAATAATACAGCTTTGCACTCATAAACTTCTTTTCGGCAAGTTTTGTGTTTATTTTTTCAAGAAGCGCTTTTGCTTCATCCCTTTTAGGACTATCGGGGAAGAGACGCATAAAACGCTCGATTCTGTTTTTAGCTTCAAATGTCTTTGTCTGATCCCTTTCAACCCTTTTCGACTGTCTGAAAAAACACAAACCCTCCAGATAAAAGGCGTCATCTACGTACTCGCTGTACCCATAATCATTTATAAGAACCCGGTACTCGACGGAAGCAAGAGGGTATTCCTCTTTCATTCTATAACACTCGGCCAGTTTGAACTGAGCATAATCACAGCGCTCGTCGCCGGCAAAAGTTGTCAAGTAATCCTTAAATTCTATTGCGGCATTACTATACTCTCCCTTTTCGAACAGTTCGTCGGCGATTTGTAGCTTTCTGGTCGGCTGGTTTAATTTAGCCGCCTTGTAAGGTCCGCCGCACGAAATAGTGAAAAGAAAGATCGAAATTATAAAGCAGAATTTAAATTTGTAATCAACGCAGTTCTTCAAGTTCCTCAATCCTTTCCTTTGCTCTTTCGGAATATCTTCCGCTCGACCCTAAATTAAGATTTAATACTTCTTTATAAGAATCGATTGCTTTCCCGATAAAGTTCTGTCCTGCAAAGATATCTCCCAGCATAAAATTAGCTCGAACAAGATTAAGTGTGTTGGTGGAAGAACCCTTCATCAAGATCAGTATATTTTTAGCTTCCTCAAATTCACCGGCTTTTATAGCTTTTTCAGCCTGTTCAATTGAAAGGTTTTCATAATTCCAGCGTGCCGTGGAAACAAAACGGCTGACGGGATATTTAAATATAAGAGCCCTGAATGTATCGATCGCTTTTCCAATTCGGCCGGTCTCTTTATACGCAAACCCGAGGTTAAGCATTGCTTCTGCTGAACCCGACGAATCGGCGTAACTTCCGAGATATCTGCTGAAGAAGTTAATCGCTTTATCGAATTTTCTTTCCTTCATCAGGAATTTCCCCGCTTCGAGATCATATTGGCCGAAAGTAATATTCGGATTATAACTTACAGCCTGGATAATAAACCTTCTTCCGCTCATAATCGATCCCTGATCCATATATTTGATGGCTTTCTCCTGAAGTATCGAAGCAATTTCAGGCCCCCGGGCAGAATCCCCTTTGTAAATTTCACTGAAATACTCTTCGGCTTCACTCTCAGCTCCGAGCTTGAGAAGAGACTCGGCGGCTAAAAGGAGTAATTTCGGATCTTTCCTGCCGCCTCTCCTGATGTGGTGTCTGACTAGAAAAACAACCTGTTTGTAGTTTTTATCTTTATACTCCTTCTCTACCTTTTCAATAACGGAATCCTGCCCGCATGAAAGAAGCAGAAGAGAGATCAAAACCGCCGACAATGTCAGTTTGAAAATATTATTACGCACCATACCCGTGCTACTCATCGGATTGATTGGAGAAAAAGAGATAAACCAGACCGCTTACAATACCAGTAACGATAACCGGCTGTACTAATTTGCCCATTGAAAATTCGTCTCTTTCAGGTTTTGTAAAGGCGTAGGTTTCATTTTCTACCTTATCAAGAGATGAATATGGAATTACATCATCAAAATTCTTTTCTGTCTCACCGATCCATATTATATCTCCGGACCGATTGTCGATAAGTTGAACAAAGAGGTGTAAACCGGCATATCTTTCCACTTCTTTAGCGCCTATCCACCAGCTTCTGTTTATCTCAGGATACTTCAGCGACATTTCAATTATCTGATAATTAAATTCATAATCAGGCTGAACAGCCAGAGCGGTGTCGGATTCACTCACCTTTTTCCTCGACACATTCATCCCCGCGTCGCCTGTTTGTTTAAGAAGAACGTTATCGAAAACAAAATCGATTTCACCAACACCCCTGCTTTTCATCAAAACAATTCGTTTTTCATTACCAATAGGCGGCATATTTTCGATTATTTCATCTATAGCTCTTACGGAAAGATCCTTGAGTAGATCAAAATTAGACTGTATCTGTTCGCCCGTTTTCTGAGGAGCGCTTGAAGCTGAAAGGGAACAGAATAGGAATATTATAACAAGAATATCTATGATCTTCTGAGTTTTACCATATTTCCTGAATATCCTCACACTTAACCTCCATCACATATTGTATACGATTACCTGTGTAACTTAACATCTTTTATAATCGATATCCACACTAAAATGTCAATAAAAATATTACGCTCATATACTTTATTAGATTAACACAAAGATGTCGACAAAGAGATTCAGGTCTTATTAAGTAATCCCGCCAAAAAGGTCGTATGCCTCAGCTTTATCGATACGAACTTCAACAAATTCGCCTGGCTCGGCCTGTTTACCCGACAGAAAAACAATTCCATCGATTTCATACGCCTGTCCATAGAACCTGCCCTGGCCCCAGACCCCTTCCTGTGGACTGAGGTCCGGATCGATTATTTCATCAACCAGGACACGCTCGAAAGTACCTGTTCTCCCGGCGAGATGTTCATGTGATATATCCATTTGAATATCTTCGATAATATTTTTTCTTTCTTCAGCTGTATTAATCTCTACAGCGTCCCTGTAGCTCGATGCTCTGGTTCCTTCTTCAGCAGAATAGGTAAATACACCGACATGATCAATTTCAAATCTTTCTAAGAATTCCACAAGTTCTTCGAAATCATCTTCATTTTCCCCCGGAAATCCAACCATAACTGTTGTTCTGAGCACCAGATCATCCACTTCCGACTTTAGACGGCTAAAAAGGCTCATCAGTTGATCCTTCCCATACCCTCTTCCCATCGCAGATAGAATCCTGTCGGAAACATGCTGAATAGGGATATCAAGATAGGGCAATATTTTCCCTTCAGAATAAATTCTCAACAATTCATCAACATCTACATGACCGGGATGAAGATACATCAGCCTGATCCATTCTGAACCTGCCTCCGAGGAGATCTCCTCGAGAAGACCGCACAGGCCGGAATCACCATCTAAATCGCTGCCCCAGACACCGGTATCCTGAGCTATCACTACAAGCTCTTTAACCCCTTTACGGCCCAGCCTGCATGCTTCACTCAGTATATCATCCTTCCTCCGGCTCGAGAGCGGCCCTCTGATAGCAGGGATCAAACAATAGGCACAATTATTTGAACATCCTTCAGAAATTTTAAGGTAGGCAATATGACTCGGTGTAAACAATTTGTTAAGAATAAGCCCATCCTGCCGCTTTAGAGCTTGGAGGTTCGGCCCCTCTATCAGATTCTTTTCAGCCAGTTTTTCCGGCAGAGCCGGCATCTCCTTTACGGAAAGGAAGATATCTACTTCACTGAAAAGATCACAGAGCTTCTCACCCTCTCTGGAAACAAGACATCCCAGTACAGCGAAGACCTGCCTTTCACTTTTAGACATACCTATCCTGAGAATTTCATCAACTGATTCCTCCACGGCCGCTTCAATGAAAGCGCAGGTCGTAAGTACAATCAGATCGGCTTCCGAAGCCTCCCTTTCCTCTTTAAATCCCGCTATTTCAAGCCTGTCTGCCACACGTTGTGCGTCCACAATATTCTTGGGGCATCCCAGATTTATAAAGTGAAATGTGGGAATATAAGAAGATTTATCCCTTTTCCTCATACTCTTCCCTCGTTACAAGAACTTTTCTCGCCTTGCTGCCTTCAAATGGCCCCACAACACCTGACTGTTCAAGCATATCAATCAATCTGGCAGCTCTCGCGTATCCCACTCTCAACCGTCTCTGTATAAGAGAGATAGAGCCCTGCTGGTGTGTAATTACAAGTTCTTTTGCTTCATCAAAAAGTTCATCATCACAATCTGTGATGCCGACTTCATTTTTGTTTTTAATCTCTTCGAGGTCTATCTTTTCATGGTCCCCCTGAAAATGCCTCCAGTAATCAGCTGTCTTCTTTGCGTCCTTCTCAGATATATATGACCCCTGAAGTCTAACCGGCGCGGGGAGATTCTTCGGCAGATACAGCATGTCACCATTTCCCAGAAGTTTTTCAGCACCGTTTGAGTCGAGTATAGTGCGCGAATCTGTCTTGGATGTAACTTGAAAGGCAATTCTCGAAGGGAAATTCGCTTTTATCAGGCCTGTGACAATATCCACGGAGGGGCGTTGCGTGGCAAAAATAAGATGTATGCCGACAGCCCGCGCCATTTGCGACAGACGTGTAATTGAAGGATATATCTCATTTCCCGTTGAAATCATAATATCGGCGAGCTCATCGATTATAGTAACGTAATAGGGAAGAATATTTACCTTCTCCTCTGTTTCCTGTGATACAGGCTTTTCCTTTTCTACGAATTCGTTGAACCCGGCTATATTTTTAACTCCGTATTTCGCGAGAAGCTTGTACCTTCGTTCCATCTCGATTGTAAGCCAGTTCATTACCCTTATACTATCCTTGGCTTCGTTTATAACGGGATGGAGAAGATGAGGGATATTTTTATAGGTTATAAGCTCGAGCCTTTTAGGATCGATCAGAATAAATCTGCATGTAGCAGGTGTATGGTTGAATAGAAGGCTGGTTATAATCGAATTGATGCAAACACTCTTTCCACTCCCCGTAGCACCCGCGATAAGAAGGTGGGGCATATCGGCAAGGTCGGCGTAATACGGCTCCCCTGTCGCGGTTTTTCCGAGAGCAATTACAAGTCCCTTTCTGCCGGGGGGATAATGCTCAAGCATCTCTCTTATCATCACCGTCTGCGGATTCGCGTTAGGTATCTCAATTCCCACAGCGCCCTTCCCGGGTATCGGAGCCTGGATCCTTATCGCTCTAGCAGCCATCGCGAGTGAAATGTCATCCGCTCTGTTCGCTATCTGGCTTACGCGGATACCCGGCGCTGGGACGAATTCAAAAGTAGTTACAACAGGCCCCGGCCTTACCTGTTTAACATCTCCCCTGATACCAAAGTCGGCCAGCTTTGACTCAATAATATCTGATCTTGCCAGCAGGTCCTCCCTGCTGTGAGAAATATCCGATTGATTGTAATCTGTCAAAATATCAAGCCCGGGAAGAGGAGCATGATCCGCGGCTGTTATCTCAGCCGACGGTTCCCTTGCGGCCTTACCGGCGCTCTTTTTCTTTTTATCCCTGACTGCGGGTTTTGGAACATCTATCTTCGGTTCCGATTTACGCTTCGTCCCGTTTTTCTTTTCCATCTTTTTAACTATACCGAAAACCTTATTTTTCCTTTCTTTTCCTTCCTTTGGTCTCTTCTTCCCTTTCCTTTCAGTTATCTTTTTCTTACCGGATAACTTTTCCTTTAAGAGCTTAAACGAACCGAAGAAAAGAAGTACACCGCTTAAGAGAAATGACGCCGCCAGGATAAGCACAGATCCCACTCTCCCGGTAAGCTTTTCAAGCAGTTCAACCGCCCAGCGCGTGATTAAACCTCCACCCCGGGCCAGCCCCGCCCAGACACACAGAGAAGATATAACAAAGAGAAAAACAAAGCTGCGCAGCAGTTTTATCCGTCCTTCGGTTAATTTCCGGTTGGTAAGAGAAAGATAACCCCAATAAGCCAGAAACACAGGAACCACCCAGGAGAAAACCAATCCAAAGAGCTTTCTTAAGCTCCCGCCTATATACACGCCCGCCGGGCCGCACAGATTCTTATCAGCGGTCCAGAACATACCCCATTCATCACCCTCAAAGGACGCAAGCGCGAAACCGGTAAAAACTGCTGATATTACAAGTAATATCCCTCTGTATATTCTTTTTTTATCTTTCATTTTCAAAAGTATAGCCTGCTCTTAAGTTAAAAGAATATTTTAAAACGCTGCGTGATTTATCTGGAGCGTTAATCAAGCTGAACTGGAACTGTTAATTCAGATTTTACGCAAAAATAACACAACGGCACCTGTACTCATATCATCTTTTATCAATGATCCGCCGAAAGGTAAAGCAATTTTTCTCTATATCTCCTTTCAGCAAAGATGATATTACCGCTATGCCGTCCGCGCCGGAATCAAAAACAGATTCCGCATTATCAGGAGAAATGCCTCCTATGGCAACTAAAGGAAGGTCTGTCCTCTCTCTTGCCCTTCCGATAAGTTCAGTTCCTTTTACATCGACATCCCTCTTAGTCGCTGAAGGGAATATTGATCCTACTGCTACATAGCTCGCAAGATCTAAGAGATCGGCTTTCATCTCCCCGGTGGAATGAACAGTAAGGCCTATAATAGCATCCGGCCCTAAAATCTCTCTGGCTTCGGCGGGGTCCGGGTCAGAACTTCCAAGGTGCACTCCGTCCGCTCCGCACTCAGCGGCAAGGTATGGATCATCATTTACGATAACAGGAATATCATAATTGGATCTCTCAAATAAAATAACTGAAAGATCGGCAAATTTTTCCTCTTCTGTGCAATCTTTTGCTCTGTACTGAATAATATCAGCTCCTCCCAAACAGAGAGCTGCTGCTGTTTCTTTAATCTTGCTCGAAGGCACAAGAGAACGGTCAATAAACGCGTAAAGAAAGGGCGAATCCGGAATCGCCGCTGAACGCTCTATTTTGCTAAAGAAACTCTTTTCAAGACTGTAAACACTGAAACGGAATTCTTTGAATTTTACTCCGGCCCCCGGCCCTATCAGTTTTGAGAACTCCTCAATCACCCTGAGACTTTCTTCAGCTCTGAAGAAATTCGCTTTCGAAACGTTTCCGAATGAACGGCGGGTCAACTCAGAGGCAGAAGAGGTTTTTCTTCCCACATCACCTTCGCTGTCTCTACACCTGACCAAATCGTCAATAAGAGAGTTGATGCTTAATCTCACCTTATGCCTCAGGGATTTTATCTCTCCTGCCAGATCTGCGTCATTCATCCCCAGCCTTGCTATCTCCTCTATAACCCTCAATCCTTCAGCGCACCTGTTGCCGTTCGCGTCTAAAATCCTTTTTAATATTTTCTTTTCTCTATCCTGCAGTTCAGCCATCAAAGCCTTCGATCTTTATCTCTAAAGTTTAAAGTAAAACTCTTACCGTTTCTCCTTGTGATTATATACTATGTGGAAAGATTTTCCAAGGATGACTGGGGTTGGGTCCGCGCAATCGTTGGCTTAGTCTGCTGGAAGCTGATGTTAGACAGCTTCAGTTAGTGTTCGCCAGCCGGTACACTCTATACCGCCCTTCAACCAGTCTCT
>CAZKNG010000098.1:0-7505 GCA_964554125.1 uncultured bacterium
GTGTGAGAGGACGATGAGGCCGGAATAATTTCCGCCCTCATCTCCTACTCGATTACTATTCGGCCCTTCTTTTGATTTTATTAACGCAAATATAGCTTTGAAAAGGGTTTATCTGTCTATTTTTTTCATTGACTTTACAGGAAGTGATTACATATATTATACCTGTTGAAAACAGTATGATAATCTTGATATCAAAAGGAAAGACTATGAAGATTATAAAGAGATTGATTGTGTTAGCTTCTGTTATATTAACATTTACGGCATTATTTCTTTATTCAGGATGTAGGTTGGAGGAGGAGCCACTCGATAAAAACAGGGAACCTGAAACATATCTTACATATGCTCCGCCGGAAACACTTAACGCTGATTACAGAGTACATCTATACTGGCACGGTGAAGACAAAGATGGTGTGGTAATTAAATACATATTTTATATATCAGATACAGTCAGAACATTAACACCTCTTGAAGATAGAAACGCGGAAATGCTCGACTGGAATCCCGCAAACAGAAAAGATGATTATTTAAAGGCGGATTTTACAACGAGAACTGATACTGTCATAACTTTTCAAGGGTATGACAATGAAAAAAAAGAAACAAGGAATAGACAGGCGTTTCATATCGCGGCGATAGATGACGGCGGTCTAATCGATGAAACACCGGCGAGAATACAATTTTTTGCCACCGTGGACGCGGTTCCTGTAATTAACTATTGGGTTAAGATAGGAGATAAACCTTATAAATCATATGATCCCTCTTCCCTCGACACGGTCAGCCTGTTTACACCTTTGAGATTCAAATTTCAGGGGACTACAGAAATCGCCGGAGGCATGATTACGGGCTACAGCTGGTCAGCAAGGGGTGTTATTTATCCGCGTGTTAAGAAAAATCCGAATATTCTTTCAGATAAGCCGTATGATCCCGCCCCGGGTGAAATTGTTGAATTCCCCTCCGAGGATAATATATATTACATACAAGATGAAAATGGGAATTTGGATACAAATAATACCGCTACCGCAATGAATACGAGGAATAATCCTCTTGAAAATGGAGATTTTTATTTCAGGGGAGTTGCTCTTGATGAGGCTGGAGCTGAGTCTGAAGCCGATCCTATATCAGGAGAAGGGTTATGCCATATTGTAGTAAATTTCGACCCCGACACCAAGATCTTGTATGGTGATAATTACTTCCTGGATGAATATGGCGAAGCGGATAGTGACACGGTATGTTTTTCTGATGCTGAGCCTGATACTCTTCCATTAGGTTCAATATTACGGATCAATTATACAGGGTGGGATGATCATAGAGATATACTTGAGTATGAACCCCCAATTCCAATTAGATTCAAATACCAGCTTCAGGTCAACCGCTATTCAAATCTTGACGATGACCAGTCATCCGCTTCAACACCCTACTTTCCAATACTTATAAATGCTGAGAACAACAATCCCGGAGATAAAGATTCAGTCTCGATGAATATAGGTTCGGGTGAATATATATTTTCAGTTCGTTCATACGACGAGCAGTATAGATATGATCATACCCCCGCCAAAGTTACTTTTTACGGAAATTTTCAACCAACAGTGGAGAGTTTCGAAGTAGGGGTGCTTGAATACGAATACCATCAATTCTCGGAAGATGATACAACGTTTGTTCCGCTCGATTCATTGAAACTTGCCGACCCGACAGATATGGCTAATTGGTGGTTTGACTTTATGTATCCGTTACCGTATCTAAACTCAGAGGGGGAGGTTAGGCCTGTCGTTGTTACGGGGAGTACGGGCCCAGAAGGTTTGTATTATCCGATTATGCTTAGAGCTACTGGGCATGATCATAGCAGAGATCCCAAGTGGTCCGCGATCAAATCCTGGTATTACTGGGTTGAAGGAAGCAGCAATTTGAGAGATGAAAACAAAATGCTCTATCCGGACACAGATGATTTATTATTGAAGGATATTAGAATTAATATACCTTTCTCCGGAGGTTCAGCCGATACAACCAGACTCGGGGAGATACCCTCGGGAGTTCAAAACTGGCATGTTATAGGTTTTGACCTTGGAAAAGATTGTGCGTTTGATTCCGAAGAAAATAGTTGTATATTCAAGCAGAAGATAAGAATGTCACCCGATGGAGATATCTATTCCAGTAGCAGTAACCTCAGTAATTATGCCAGGAAGGATACTCTGGAAGGGCAGTTTTATATCGAAAAAAACTGGTGATTACCGGATTTTTTATTCTGGGTATTGTAGGATCAAGGCAGGAGGTTAATTAGTAATGTTAATATTCCGATCGGCTATCTTCCCGCTTATTATATTATTGGCAGCGTCCGTCTTTATCGGTTGTTCTGAAGACCTATTTACTGGTGAAATGGCGGAAAACAAACCTCCGGTTGTCAGGCTCACGCGTGTACCGATTGAGAGGTCAACAACATCTTATAAAATTCATTTCTACTGGGATTCATTCGATCCTGACGGTGAGGTCCAATATTGTGAATATATTATTGTAAGCGGTGATCCCTACGGCTTTTCGCCTGCTGACACAATGGTAGAGTGGGAAAAAACCTTCGCGTATACCGATGAAGATTCAACAGAGATTAAAGTTTACAATGACAAAATATTTGCGTTTCAGTGTGACAGTGTTTCATCGGGGTGGGAGGAAGATTCTGACTATACGAGATTTGAAAAAACCAACACATTTTTTATAAGAGCTATTGATAAAGAGGGAGCGATCTCTAAGGTTGAACATGTTTCATTTACATCCTGGACACTTTCGCCGAAATGCAAGATTACTGAACCTATTGGATCTGCCAGAAACTATAGTGTCGTGATATCATTTGGCTGGGAAGCAACTGACTATATAGATTCACCTGACAATACACAGTTTCCTGAATCGATAAGATATCTATGCTCCTCTTTAAAGGATATAGGTGATTTGTATGAGGGTGAATCACCAAATAGGTATAATATAGCTGAATACATGAATAGTTCGCCGAAGAAATTTTATTCTCTTTGGAGTGATTGGAAAAAATATTCTTCAACAGGTGAGGGATCCGGCGTAATATACGGAGATGACATTGGTGAAGAATTAATTCCCTCCGCCGGCACATACATCTTCGCGATTCAGGCAAAGGATGAAGCAGGTGCGATAACATCGATTATGAAGAGGGATGATGAAGGAGCTGGTAATTTAAGAGATTTCAGTGTTGCTACGAATAAGACACCCGATCTGACTATCAGAGAAGCGACTATCGGGAGCTCAACATTCACGGGAACTAGTTCGAAAGCGAAGGAAGTCTTTTTACCTCCGGGAGTTGAATTGAATTTTTCCTGGTCAGCCAATGCCGTTGAGTATGGGGGGAAGATAGTCGGATACAGGTATGGCTGGGATATTATCAATACTGAGATTGATGATGAATGGGATGTTTCGACTTTTGGTCTCGACTATAAGCAATGCACGAAAAAATGGACTACGGGTCAGCACACTCTCTATGTAGAAGCAAAAGATGACGCGAAGCAAGTTTCCCGGGGACTTATTAGGATACAGATTGTCCAGTTTGAAATGGAAAGGGATCTTCTGCTCGTAGATGACTGGATAAGTTATACCGGGCCGCAAACAAGCTGGAACGGACAGATACCTATAGAGGATAATCACGATAATTTCCTCGCTGGTATAATTAATGATAATCTGGGATCGAATTTTAATGACGCTCAATTCCCCGAGGGTGATGTGTATCCCACTACTCTGGGGGCTCTGAGAATATCCGATATCGCTGATTACAAAAATATTATCTGGATATATAGTTCAAGTATGGAGAGTGAATGGACGAAGAATATTCGGTTTGTAGGGGAGAGTGAGGCTGCTGAAATTTCTACCGGAAGCGAGATCAGTGTCAATCTTATAAAGCTGTTTCTACACACAGGAGGGCATGTGCTGACATACGGGTTCAGCGCTCGCAGCGGAGGTGGATTAAGTGACTGTTTCGATGAGGACGATTTCGATCGTAAAGAACGACAAAATGATCCAAGATTTCCGTTATCTATAGATAACGACCTTATAGAAAATGATGATGACGATTCATATGAAGATTGCATGGTATACGCCGATTACGGTGTAAGAGTATTGAATAAAGTCGATTTTGCGGACTATGATGATTTAGCCGATAATTCGATGACTATGGCGATACTTGACAGAAATGACCCTGTAACATCGATGTATCCTGGCCTTCCTGATACTCTTAAGCTGAATCAGGATATCACAGGGCCGGGCTGGTGGTGGGATTGGAACCAGGAATCGTCGGATCCATCGCGGTACGGGTTATGGTATGTTGAGAGCTTCGACAGTTCAGATGATATGGAGTATGCGGGTATTACAAGGCATCTCGACTGGTTTCATCCAATGTATCGTATGAAAGCCTGTAATGAACTTTCAGAATTCAACAATTCACCCGTAGGGCTTATACTGACAAGGAATGCTTACAGAGTTCCAATCAGGGGCACATCTATACCGGCTAACAGCTTTCATTTCGGATTTCCGCTCTGGTATATCGAACATGAATCTGTCGAGAAGATATTTGAAACTATTTTTACTGAATGGCAGATTAAGAAATAAAAGATTATATCGGGTATTTAAAGGAGGGATAGTGAGGTTTAAAGCAATTTCAAAAGGCTACATATTCGTAAATTTAATATTGTTTTTTATGATTAATTTGATTAAGCCGGCTTTTGGAGAAGAAGTCATACTTAGACCGGTAAAACCGGATTCAATTACCGTTCAGAATGAAGGGGAAGATGTGAGGATACGCTGGTATCCCGCTCCCGATTCAATTACGACTGAAGTTGGCACTAAATTTTATGATAATTGGAATTATATGCACGAAACAGATGGTGTTGAAATTGAATTTATCGGAGCTTACAAAGGATTTATCGACAGAGAACTGAATATTTCTCTGGCGAATAATGGAGTTTATCATGTTGCAAGCGCCGCCGATGGCGGAAGCGGAAATATTGATATAATTATTGAATTTACCGATAAATTCTGGGTCTATAATGATTTGTTGAGAAGACACCAGGTTAAATATGAAACTTATCAAAAGAGGATCAATATAGGATACTTCGCGCAATACGGTGATACAATACCACTTGTTCTTATGAGCACACAAACAGGTGCTGATAAAGATCTTGGATTGAGTATCTACTTTAAAGATGGTTATGTCGATACCACTGAGGGTGGAACAAGCGCTTATTTTTCCGTTGACCTGCAGACGTATGAGGGTTTCCATGTATGGAGAAAAGGAGTACAAAACACGGAGCCGGACAACTATCCTTCACAGACCGACATGACGGCTATATCCGAGATTTCTAAGGAGGAGTATTACCTTTATTCAAAAATTAACAGAACGGATGACATACCTAACAAAAGATTAGAAAACTGGGAGTATTTCAACGACCGCGGCGAAGAGATGGCCTATCCGAGAGTTGACAGCCTGGGAGGTAAGGATCTGGTATATTATGAGTGGCTCGACAAGAATGTCTTTCCGGGATTTAAGTACTACTACAGTGTTACAAGTTACGACAGAGGATTTTACAGGGGAAGTTCCAAAGATTCGGTTTCAGATAATTTTGTCTGCGATAATGACTCGATTCCCTGCTCTGATGTTATGGAAGCAATATGGGTAGGTTCGCCGGCTACAGGCATTATAGACGACATTTATGCCGTGCCTAACCCGTTCAGAACAGGTTCGTCGGCTCAAACAACACCATACTATCATAATTATGAAGACGGGGATTATGTCAAATTTTTTAATATTCCGCCGCAAGCCAAATTAAGAATATTTACTATTTCAGGTGATCTTGTCTGGAAAGCTGTCAATGACAACTCCTATGGAGGTGAGGGTATAATCAAGTGGAACGCGGAAAATATGGAGGGGCAGCAGGTTACTTCAGGAGTGTTTATATATAGATGCGAAGACACCAACGGCGAGGATACTTACGGCAAGGTCATAGTTATAAGGTAGTTCTGTAATGGACTGAAAAGATCTTTTCTATCATTTAATATTCTTCTTTATATAATAAGTATTTGTATTGCGGTTCAATCTAACTGTAATTTCAGCCCCCAATTGTTAAGTTTATTTATAATAACATATCAATCTCGGTTTTCAATCGTCCCGATTCTCAAGTAGTGCGAGTATGAGATAAAGCCGGGCTTGCTTTCCGGTAATTATGTTTATTATTTTATTTGTGAAAATTATTCAATTTATGTTGTAATTCTTCTTGTAAGATTAGTATCATAAGGTAAATATCCTGGAATAAATATTATTGAAATTATATCTTTGTAATTTAAGAGTGGAGGGAACAATGGAAAAAGAAAAGCTGGTATATTATTTTGGAAGCGATAAAGCTGACGGTAACTCCGGAATGGGTGATTTGCTGGGTGGTAAGGGAGCAAATCTTGCGGAAATGGCTAATTTAGGTATTCCGGTACCACCGGGCTTTACCATTACAACAAAGGTATGTATCGATTTCTACGAAAATAACGGTGAATATCCTGAAGGACTTAAAGAGATGGTTACCGGACAGTTGAGGAAGATTGAAGAAGAAATGGGGTCAGAATTCGGTGATCCCGCCAGTCCGCTCCTTCTTTCTATCCGATCCGGCGCGCGTATAAGTATGCCGGGAATGATGGACACAGTTTTAAATCTTGGCCTGAACTCAGAAACGGTAAAAGGTGTCGCTGAAAAATCAGGAGACGAGCGTTTTGCCTGGGATTGTTACCGCAGGTTCATTCAGATGTACGGCGATGTCGTTCTGGCAATGAAACCCGAGAAAAAGGATGATATCGATCCTTTTGAAGAAATTCTTATTAAGAAGAAGAAAGAGAGAAAGATAGATAACGATATTGATCTCAATGTCGATGACTTGAAAGATCTGGTTTCAGAATATAAGAAATTAATCAAAGAAAAAAAGGATCTTGATTTTCCGGATGACCCTGAAGAACAACTCTGGCGAGCGATCGGAGCTGTATTTAATTCCTGGAATAATGAGAGGGCCATTGCCTATAGAAAGCTGAACGGTATTCCTCATAATTGGGGTACGGCGGTCAACGTTCAAGCTATGTTATTTGGAAATCTTGGGTTAGATTCGGGAACCGGCGTTGCATTTACGAGAAATCCAGCGACCGGGGAGAATAATTTTTACGGTGAATATCTTATGAATGCTCAGGGAGAAGATGTCGTCGCCGGTATAAGAACGCCTCATCCAATAAATATTCAGCAGAAGGGAGATGCCGATATCCCTTCACTCGAAGAAGAGATGAAAGATGTCTATGATCAGCTTCTTGATGTAAGGAGCCGCCTTGAGAAACATTACAAGGATATGCAGGATCTCGAATTTACAATACAGAATAAAAAACTTTGGATTCTTCAGACACGTACGGGTAAGAGGACAGGTTTTGCAGCTATAAGAATTGCCGTTGACCTTGTGAGGGATGGAATTATTTCAAAAGAAACA
>CAZKNG010000099.1:0-7261 GCA_964554125.1 uncultured bacterium
GCCGTTACAAGAACCCTTACCCCCTGAAGCCGGCCCCCGTCCTCAAATGTGCTTGCGATCCTCCGCTTTATCTCTTCCGGTTCTGTCATTCTCCCCCTGCCCGTATCACCGCAGGCAAGCTCTCCGGAATCGGGTTCGATAATAACCCTCTTATCTTCTTTTAGAGTTTTGATATTCCTCTGTGTCGCGGGATTAAGCCACATACCTTCATTCATGGCCGGTGCTAAAATCACGGGGCATCCGGCGGCGCATACAACGGAGCTTGCCAGGTCATCGGCTATACCGGAGCTCATCTTAGCCATAAAATCAGCCGTAGCGGGAGCTACTATAATCCTTTCGGCCCAGCCGGCCAGATCAATATGAGGAACTTCCGGCGTGCCCCTCTGTTCAAAGAGCTCTACCCGAACAGGGTTAGACGATAGTGTTTCAAATGTTAACGGAGTTACAAATCTGGTTGCGGCTCTGGTCATCACGACCCTTACCCGTGCCCCTCCGCGTACAAGCAGACGAACCAGATAAACGGACTTGTAGAGGGATATCCCGCCTGTGGCAACGAGAAGGATTCTTCTTCCATTCAAGCTTTTCTGATATTTATTCTTCCCCCGATGACTTTGCATATTTATACTTTACTTTCCCTTCAACAACGCGTCTGAGCGCTATTGTAGTTACCTTATCCTGAACCTCCTCGTCGGAAAGCCGCAGAAGCGCGCTTATTCTCTTAGCCTCGCTGGAGACTACTCTTACAAGCTCATACCGGTTCTTGCCCATATTGAGGAATTTTTCCATAACTTCAATATCCATAGCGACCCCTTAACTTACTGCCTGTCGGATTACGGTAAACAACCCACTTCGTAGAACAATTTACAAAATCGATCAGAGAAAGTACAATTAAATATAATTACCTCTGATAATCAACCTATTTTAACAGATCCGCTCTTTCCGAGCGCATAGATTCCGACTTGATTATCGTACAGATATCTTCTACGCAGCGTTCAATCTGTTTATTTACCACAACGTAATCATACCTGCCTGAGCAGTCTATTTCACGCCTGGCGTTATCGAGTCTCTTTCTGACCGCCGTTTCATCATCTGTTTTTCGCCCTCTCAGCCTGCTCTCGAGCTGCTCAAGCGAGGGCGGCAGTATCATTATCAAAACAGCGTCCGGGATCTTCTCTTTCAACGCCAGGCCGCCCTGAACATCCAGTTCCAGAGCTACGTTCCATCCCTCCCCGATCTTCTCTTTAACATAATCGATGCTTGTTCCGTAGAGGTTGCCGTAGACTTCAGCCCATTCTATAAACTCTCCCTTTTCTATCCTGTCTTTAAAATCCTCCCGGTCGGTAAAGAAATAGCTCTCTCCTTCAACCTCGCCCTCACGGGGAAGGCGGGTTGTAAAGGATATAGATTCCTTTAAATTATCAAATCTGGCAAGCACGTGCCTGTTTACAGTTGACTTGCCGACTCCGGACGGGCCGGAGATTACTATCACGAAAGGTTCTCTTAAGCGAATGATATCACACCTCCAGAGCCCTAACTCTGATCTTCCTTCAGCCGGTGCACAAGGGTCTCCACAGCCACAGCGGACAGGATCAGCTGATCGGAAGTAGTAAAAATCACAGAGCGTGTTTTCCGCCCCTGCGTTACGTCTATCAATTTGCCTCTGCCTGCCTTCTCCTCCTTATACCTGCGGACCGGCGATGAATCACAGGCTGATATAACTACGATCTTATCTTTTGCCACCACATTACCAAATCCGACATTGAGCATCTTTGCTCCTCCAAAGCCGATTGTGAATACCAGCTGTATTGATCTTTATACACTGCCGAGGCAGCCCTGGAACCCGGCTATTCGAGATTTTGAACCTGCTCTCTTATCCTCTCAGCCTTTTCCTTAATATCCAGACATCTGTTTATTATTTTAGTGTCCGAGGCCTTGTTGCCCAGCGTTGTAATCTCCCTGTGAATCTCCTGAAGTATGAATGTGAGCTTCTTAGACACCTGGCCGCCATTTTCAAGTTCCCGGGAGAACTGGACGACGTGTGAATCGAGCCGGACGAGCTCCTCTGAGAAATCGGCCTTATCGGCCATGACGGCAACCTCTGTCAGCCAGCGCTGCTCATCTATCTTCAAACTGCCCAGCATCTCTTTCACTCTCTTTCTTGACCTGGAAAACGCTCTCTCTATCGCGCCCGGGGCCCTCTTCTTTATACTTTCTGCGGATTTCTCAATCTTCTTTATATTCCGCTCAATATCTTTCCCCAGCATACCCCCCTCTTTTTCCCTCATTCGAACACACTCGTCAAGGGCACTGCTTAAGGACTCTCTTATAGCCTTTTTGATCTTGCCTTTTGGGATTTTTGTTTCCCTGCACCTGAAAGCGTCGGGGAATGAAAGTAAAGAAGCTATGTCGACCTCGCCCGGAATACCTTCAGAGGATGCAAACTCCTTAACCTCCCGGTAGAGTCTTTTCAGAAGGGGTTTATTGATGCCGCTTTGAAGAACGGCAGTATTTTTGTCAAAAGAAACCTTTACGTAGACCCTTCCCCGTCTGATCTTCTCCCGCACTCTCTTTTCAATATAACTCTGATACTCGTTCATCTCCGGGGGCAGTTTGATCGAAAAATCCATGAATCTGTGATTGACCGTCCTGACTTCAGTCATCATAGAGCCGCCGTCGATTTTAACCTTTCCTTTTCCGTATCCGGTCATGCTGTAAATCATTTATTCCTCCAGTAGGCGGTAATATCATTCAACAGTTATTCTACAGCTACCCCCGCTTGATTGTAAAGAAACTAAATATTAAAAGTTAAGATAATATTTTTGACTTAAACTTTAGTTATCTTTATTATCTTATGCTGATGAACAGCCTTACGGCATACGCACTCGGCCCTCTTCTAAACACGCGTCTTAAAGGCAGCGTTATAAGGGGAGTCTATCAGTATCCGGACTTAGTTACAATATCACTCTCGGCAAGCTGGTCTCCATTTATACATATCTTTTATTCGGGGCTCGAGAGAGACCTCGTTCCCTCAAATTCACTTATAGCAGAAAGAGAACACTCCACGCAGCTGTTCAGGCAGATCGAGGGTTGCGCCATAACCGGCGTTGAAACACCCGGAATAAACAGGATCATTCTCATCAATCTTACCGCGCCGGGAAGCTGGGGAAGAGATAGAGATTTCGTGTTAAGACTCGATCTTATACCGTCTAACTCCCCCGCGACACTCTTCGGCGGGGAAAAAAAGAGGGTGATATCTACTGTAAACCCTTCAAAATCAATTACTCCGCGATCGCCGGAGGATCTTCCCGCCACCCGGAACTTTTCGCTCCTGACAATGCCTGACAAAAAACCGGGCGGGTTTCTGGAAGAGGCGGGGGTATCTGAAAGCTCCCTTCACGACCGGCTTTTCAACCTTATTAACGGCTTAGACCCCCTGCTTGCCCGGGCAATTGTCGCTCAAAGCGGGGGCGACCCGGATTCCGTCTGGGATATGACGCGCCGGATAAGAGACAGGATGAAAGATGGAGATTACAAATGGAATGTCCGCGGGTTAGAAGAAAAAGAGAGAGCCGGAACTGTGTTATATCCAATACCTCTTCCTGTCGGGCGGAAGATAGCAGAGTCGGAAGATTATAGCGAAGCTGCCGGCCTGCACGCGGAGCGTACGGTTCTTCCCCTCTTTGTTGAAACCTTAAGGAAAAGGGCGGTAAAAGAAGCAAAAAAAGAGTTAAAGCGGCTTGAGCGTCTTAAGAAAAACCTGTCAAAGGACCTGGGTAAAGCCGCGCGCTCCGAGGAATTCCGCCTCTACGGCAACCTTCTCACTACACACTTCGACAGATTGGAAAAGGGGATGGAGAAGATAACTCTTCCCGATTTCTCTGAGAAGGGAGAAGTCATTATACCCCTTGACAGTACCCTCGGCCCCCAGCAGAATATCACCAGATACTTCAAGAAAGCGCAAAAAGGGGAAAAGGGACGAGAGAAAATCAAGCGGAGACTGAGATCGGTCGAAAAGAGTATATCGGCGCGGTCTGATTCGCTCGACAAACTGCTGAAGGTCGACAGCCCCGGCGAACTTTTAGAATTTATCCCTCAGCGGGACAGCTCTTCTTCCCGTCAAAGAGAAAAATCCGGCGAGGACTTCAGAAGATTCGTGCTTGATAAACACCACACGGTATTTGTCGGCAGAAATGCCGCGGAAAATGATCTCTTGACACATAAGTTTTCTTCAAAGAGGGACCTATGGTTTCATGCAAAGGGAATCGCGGGCTCACATGTTATACTCAAGGGAGGTAATCCGTCCACCCCTCCCGATATTCTAAAAACAACGGCCTCGATAGCCGCCTATTACAGCAAGGCAAGAAATTCTAAAATTGTGCCGGTAGCTTATACTGAGAAGAGGTATGTCTGGAAACCTAAAAAATCCCCCCCCGGTACAGCGGCTATTGAGCGAGAAACAGTCCTGTTTGTCCACCCTTCGATTCCGTCTTCAGACTGATTCAGCTCGGGCAAACAAACTGAACAGCTGCTGCCTCAGCTATTTTTCCGCGTAACCAGTTTCTGATCCCAGAAGATAGGTCTCACCCTCATCAGATTCGAGCGTAATTACAACCGGAGCGAAAACATCCCATTGTATGTAAACCGGGCTGTATTCATCAGGTTTCTCTCCGCAGGGAATGATGTCTACCATCACCCATTCGCTGTCATATTCTTCGAAGCCGATGTAATATTCCCCGCTCGTGTAAATGCTGAAAAGGGTTCCGTTAAGATAAACAAACGAATAACCGCCGCCCGTCTTAACGTCAACCGGGATAGCCATTTCTCCCTCAGCGTAAACAAATGAACTGGAGAGGAGAAACAGCAGAATCACCGCGAAAAAGACTTTAATGGAATTCTCCACCAAGGTTCCTTTCCACATATCATCCCTTCCATAAGCGGATTTATTCCGCTCTATTAAAGTTATCTGTTCCTTTTTCCGGTGTTGTTCACTGGTGTGCTTCTATACGGTATTATACCACATTCCCACGTAAAATAAAACAACAATTTCTATATGCCCGCCGATCGGGGGGTAATGTTCCCAAATATTACTTTTTCAGTATTCTGTGAGGTTTTAAAAATACCTGAATTCTCTTATTAAACTGTTCATCAATCTCAAGCTTAAGATTCTCAAGGCATAAAGGAAGATATTCCAGCCAATTTTGGTGAAAGTGAAATAATCCTATTTCAGCCATGAAAATCTGTCCGTTTTCTCTTCTCCGGCAACTATGCTCAGAAACAGATCCTCAAGCCCTTCGTACTTCTCAACCTTTTCCCTGTCTTTGAATCTTTCCCTAATCGATGAAACCTCTGTCTCAAAAATCAGTTCCCCCCTGTTAATTATCGCAACCCTCTCGCAGAGCTTTTCGACTATCTCCAAAACATGGGAAGTGAGAAACACGGTTTTTCCCTTTTCAACCATAGCCTTTAGATTATCGCTGATTATCTTCGAGGAAAGCGCATCTATTCCCTCGAACGGCTCATCCAGTATAAGTAGATCCGGATCATGAATAAGCGCCGCCGCAAGAGAGGTCTTCTTCTTCATCCCGGCAGAAAACTCCTCTATTAATTTATCCCTGTGTTCGGACAGCTTTAATACCTTAAGAAGCTCCTCTATCCTTTCTTTCACCAATTTATCTTCCATATTCTGCATCCTGCCGACAAACCTCAGATATTCCGCCGCTTTCAGCTTTTTCAGATAGAAGGGCTTCTCAAGCACAAATCCAATCCGCCTCTTGTGCTCGTAATCTCCCTCCCTGATCTCCTCTCCGAACAGCTTCAGATGACCCTCTGTCTTGGAAATCAAATCCGCTATATAATTAACCGTAGTTGTCTTACCAGCACCGTTGGGGCCGACAAAACCGAAGAATGTGCCCTCAGCCACTTTCATGCTCAGATTGTTCACCGCAATCTGACCCTTTTTGTATTTCTTACTAAAGTGTTCAATCTCTATTGCATACATAATCTCTCCAGTATTCCTTTCCTGTCACGGCAAAACATCTTTCTGGTTTTAGAAAATATCAACATATAATAGCCGCCCCCCAATACAAGGTATACGGGAACAGCAATATATACAGAAAACATCCTGGTCATAACAGCATATATCGGAAGCGCCGCCAGGAGTACCGCTGCCATAATTATATTATCCAGTAGCGAGAGATGTGAAGAACCTCTCTTTAAAGCTCTAAGAGAAAGTATATTGCCGGTGGAGAGAAACAGAACCGAAAGAAAAAGTCCCAGAAGAAGAGAATCGATGACAAAAACCCTCTCGAGCCCGTAGACAAATGCGTTTAAGGAAACAACCAGAGCAACCTGGATTACGGCAAATATAAACAGGCTGATATTCTTTGCCGTTATAACATTCTCAAACGAAACCGGCATCATCTGATAAAGTATAAACTCATTGTCAGCTATTGAAAACTGCCTGTTGAAAATAACTCCCAGTATAAATGCCGTGATAATGATGATCATTGTAAAAAAATCTTTTCCCCCTCCCATCTTCATCATCAATAGTGAGAACAGGACAAAAACAGGAATGATAATCGCCGCCTGGGAATACTTCAGCAGCAGCTTGAATTCAAAACGGACAAGATGCAGAATTCTCTTTTTAATGTTTATATTATCATGCATTTTATCAAACCCTGTGTTTGAATTATTTGCTCTTTTCTTTTTCTAACTACAATGTTTCTTCTTTACCATATAAATCCCAAGCAGATATCCGACAGCAGAAAATGCGATTATATATAATAAGTTTAATCCCGCATTCAGCCATTGGCCGGTCAGTGCTTCATATACGCCGTTTCCGGGCCAGTTGAGAACAGGGAGTTTGTAAATATAAAATAATAATTGAGATGTACCAATAATACCCGCGCTATTAAGCCCTAAGGGTATTATAATTAAATATAATATTAAAACAGATCCAACTTTATACTTGATAAATATCTTCCCAAAAAGCAAATTGATATTGGTTATCCAAATATCTACCAAAATTAAAAATAAAAAAAATAGAATGGCAGCATAAACGCCGACAAAAAAGTTCGTACTTATAAAGCCGATCGTAACAATGGAAAAAAATGTAATAAATAAGATGGAAGATATAGAAAATGTTTTCATTGACATTAAATAAAAATATTTATCTCTGCGGGAGAGAGGAAAAGGAATAAAACTATTTAAATTGATATTTACCTTGTTTGTTTGCCACGAAGTTTGAAACATAAGCTTCATT
>CAZKNG010000100.1:0-7225 GCA_964554125.1 uncultured bacterium
ACCGTGGAATGCCCCTTGGATGCAATGACGGTAAGATCGGCCTCCTCCTCGCTTGCAATTCTTAGTATCTCATCCCCGGGGGCTCCTCTTACCACAATGGGTTTAACATTGATGCTGTCGGGGGTTCTTTCATTCACCACCTTCTTGATATGTTCCTCGTTAATCTCCATGAGATGTTCTTCATAGGAGGTTATATCGAACGCCGCGACCGGTTCCGGCCCTCCGGCTACTGCGGTGGGGATGGGTTCGACCACGTTCACCAGAATCAGATCAGCGGCAAAATGTTCGGCGTAGCTGCATGCCAGCTCCAGCGCTTTGTAGGAAGCATCGCTGAAGTCGGTGGGACATAGTATCTTGTTTACTTTTATCATATCACCACTCCTTGCATTGATTAAAAATACTATCTCTCCTCCTTCTGCAAGGCTATAACATTATCCGTTGATATATCAAGCAATTTTTCCCTCTTACTCCAATTCAAACAAACGAAAAGGCAGATCAGGATGAGATAGTATGTTAATTAACCAAGCTGACAAGCCTGCCAGCAAACCTGTATTCACCCCCATAAAGCGGAGATTCATTTATTTCTCCGGGCAATAAATTTCTCTCGCGTGGCTACTCTTCGAGTTCTTTGAATTCTCCCAGTATTTTTGTGAAGATATGGATAGCGAGAAATCCCAGAATCATGTGTGCCGCGAGAGAGTACCATACGAAGTCAGGGTGTCCGATTGAGCGAAAGTAACCGTATAGCGATGTATATGTAATTCCGCTTAAAGCTCCTCCCAGTCCGGTGGACAGGAAATTAGTTCCCATATAAAGTCCGGCTTTCTCCTTGGGCGCTATCCATGTGATATATTCCTGAATTCTCGGACTGGAGAGCATTTCGCCGAGGGCGAAGAGAGCGATCCCGAGAAACACAATCGCGGGAGCGGAAATATTGGCAAATCCGATAACGGTGAATCCCGCGAACATTACAACAAGGCCGAAAAGAAATGTGGGTATTGCCCTGAATTTCTCAGCGACGCGGGAGACAAAGATCTGAAGTATCATAATTATATAACCTGTGTGGGCTATTGTCTCTCCCAGGAGCCTCCATGTGCCGTCCTCTGATTTATGGGAGAGAAAATTAGCGAATGTGGTTCCGAATACCGATTTTATGCTCATATACAGCTGGGCGGTGTCTAAGCTCTTGTCGATATATATCGCGGTCAGGTTGAAAAAGGCCCAGAAGGGGAGCCAGAAGAAAACGCCGAGCAGTATCAAAAAGAGGAGATATTTACCGTCTGAAAGGGCGATCCATATATCGATGAATTTTCCCTTCAGGGATACGCCTTCTATCTCCCTCTCCGGTTCCTTGTAGAAGAATATTGTAATAAGAAGCATAAAACCTATTGATACGGCTGCTGCGATAAAGGCGTGATTCCATGATATCGCTCGCAGTTTGCCGGCGATAAGCGGGCCGAAAGATGCGCCTATATTAACCATCGCGTAGAATATCCCGAACCCGAGCGTTTTATTTGATCTGTCTGTAACTGCCCGGACTGTGCCCGATACGAGAGGTTTGAATATTCCCGCTGCCAGAGCGATACTCAGCATCGTGAGCGCGATTCCGGAGAATGATTCTGTGAGTATAAGCAGGAGGATTGAAGGGAGGTACGCGAGATAGGATATGATAAGTACTTTTTTGAACCCGAATCTGTCGGCGAAGGTTCCTGAGATAACCGGGATAGTGTATGATATAAGAAGAAAGAAACTCTGAATTATGCCGAGCTGAGCTTTTGTATAGCCGAGGTACTCCATATAAATACCGAATCCCATGTAAATTCCGTAATATGAGAATCTCTCCAGAACCTCGACTAGATTCGCGACCCAGAATACCGGTGGAAAAGCTGTCCGTTTCATTTATCCTCCCTGATCTATAGAATAAATAAGCTTAATTAAACTGACATTATTATAATAAGTTTGCCTCGGAAGGTCACATAATTTTACCCTTTTAATAGAGTTTAGATATATATCTCTTAGCCAGATGCAATTTATTTGACTAGTACCGGGGAGTGTTTTATACTGGTTTCTTAGTCAGCATAATCTGCTGAATAGAGATTGTTTTAAAGGGTAATAAAAGGGGAGGTTTGAAAGAATGTTAAGCGATAAAATGTGCGAAGCTCTAGCCGAACAGGTAAACAAAGAGATCTATTCAGCTTATCTTTATCTTTCCATGTCATCCTATTTTGATTCAGAAGGATTGAAGGGGTTTTCCAACTGGTATTTTATACAGTATCGCGAGGAGATGGATCACGCGATGAGAATCTACGATTATATTCAGGAGCAGGGATTTAGAGTAAAGCTTAAAGCTATAGATGAACCGCCTTCGGAGTTCGGAACGCCCCTTGAGGTAGTCGAAAAGACACTCGAGCATGAGAAGTTTGTAACGAGTCTTATAAATGACCTTATGGATCTGTCAATAGAAGAGAAAGATCACGCTACAAAGATCTTTCTTCAGTGGTTTGTTTCAGAACAGATAGAGGAAGAGTCAAGTGTCACTGATATTCTCGACAAACTTAAACTTGCCGGAGAAAAAGGCAATGGGCTCTTTATGATTGACAGGGAACTGATGGCGAGGGTTTATATCGCCCCTGAGCAGGAAGAATAGAGGGGTATACCCTTTTAAAATAATGAATCAGCTTCTGTGATTCGCGAAGGGTTTCTCTGTAATTAATGGAGAATATAGAATTAAAGAAGAAACTCGAGCAGATCTACTCCAGGTATAACAGACCCGAGTATGTCGATCCCGATCCCCTTATTTTTCTGTACGATTACGATGATACAGCTGACCGTGAATTGGCCGGGTTGATTGCCTCTTCGCTCGCTTTCGGCCGGGTAGGGCAGATCTTAAAGAGTGTCCGGAGTGTGCTTTCTGTTATGGAGGGTTCCCCTCTGCTTTTTCTTAAGAGATCGACCCCCCTTAGTATAATTAATTCATTCAGCGGGTTTAAGCACAGGTGGATTAAGGGAGTGGATCTATCTTCGATGCTTATAGGGATGAAGGAAGCAATAAACAGATACGGTTCGCTTGAAAATGCTTTTGCTTCGGGTTACGATGAATCGGATGAAAATATCTTAAGCGCTGCCGGGCATTTCGTCGATGAAATCAAAGGAGCAGCAGATTCCGGCTGTAACAGGCTTCTTCCATCTCCCAGGAAAAAAAGCGCCTGCAAACGCCTTAATTTATATTTCAGATGGATGATCCGAAGTGACAGAGTAGACCCGGGGGGGTGGAACAAAGTTCCCGCTTCAAAATTACTAATTCCCCTCGATACACATATGTACCGTATTGCACTGGCTCTGGGGTTGACAGAGTGGAAGCAGAAGGGTCTTAGAACCGTTCTTGAAATAACCGGTAAATTCAGAGAAATATCTCCTGAAGATCCCGTAAAATACGATTTTGCTCTTACCCGTCCGGGGATAAAGTGGGGACGGAAAGGGCTTGATGCTTTGGCGGTCTAATATTAAAAATATATATTATTAATTATTGTTGCGTTCTCCGGCCGTATAACTACGGCGTCCCGGAAGCAGTGTATGTCCAACCGGTAGTGGGATCCTAGACTGGAATATTTACTTCCCGCTTGAAGTTCCGCCCGGGTTCACAGGGCGAAACGGAGAAAATTTACAATGCGCCCTTTTACCGCCCTATTTGCTCTTCTCTACGTCTTTCTTTATCCTCTGTATATGGCCTCGGCCTAAGGCCTTAACCTCGCAGCCGAGCTCAAAGTATCTGCGTATTTTCTCATCTGTAAGAATCCCGAAACAGTCAATTACAGCCAGACTGCCCCCCGCTTTTTTTACTACCCAGTTGGGGTCGAGGTCCAGATAAGGTTTGTGAGGCACGGCAAAAACAACAGCTTCACTTCCTTTTAGATTTTCACCGAGATCTTTCCCCACTCTGGTATTCTTCAATCCTTCCTGATTGCGGAAGAAACGTTTCCATGATTGTCCCGGAGAAGGGTAGGTGTCCTGTTTTTCGAGTTCATACCAGTGTTTTACGTACGGGTCGTGAGCACGTACTTCAGCGCCCATCTGGGCAAGCTTGCGGACAACCATTTCGCTGCCGCTGTATCTGGTATCTCCTACATCCTTTCTATAGCTGACTCCGCAGATAAGGACATCGGCGCTCGCGATATAGCGTCCCATATTCCGCAGGGCGTCCCGTACGAGTTCGGCAACGTGGAGCCCCCTTGTGTCGTTTATGTTTATCGCGGTTGGGGTTATTTTGAATATTCTGTCCCCATCTTCGAAGCCGAGTATGTTCTGGTAAGCCCAGTAGCCGAGCCCTCCGTCCTTAGGCAGACAGTAGCCTCCTATCCCGGGACCCGGGAAGATAATATTACTGTGTGTCGGACGTGTTTTGATCGCGTTGACAACCTTTATCAGATCAACTCCGTTCTTTTCGGCGAAGATGCTCCACTCGTTAAGAAAAGCGAGAATAGTAGCTCTGTAAGAATTCTCTACAATTTTGGTGGTTTCCGATTCTATAGGTCTGTCCATGACTGTAAGAGGATAATCGTCGGTGTTTAGAACCTGAGTGAGGAATTTCTTCACGCGGTTGCGGGCGGTTGCGGTACATCCGGAGCACACGCGCCAGAAATCACGAATGCTGGCCACATATTCCTTGCCCGGCATTACACGTTCGAAGCTGTGCGCGAGAAGCGGTGTTTTCTTTATCTTTCTGGCGGCGAAAGCCTTCTTCAGAATGGGCCATGCGACGAATTCTGTAGTGCCGGGAGCAACTGTAGTTTCGATCAGGACCAGGCACTCAGGGGGAATTTTCTCGCCGATTGTGCGGATCGTTGCTTCAAGGGCCGCCATATCGGTTTCGCCCGTACTCATATCCCCGAGGTCGTTTTTCTTGTAATCGCACTGCACATCCACTACTACGCAATCTGCAAGTTTCAGTACATCTTTGTTATATGTCGCGGTCAGATTTTTTTCCTCAAGGACGCAGCGCTTGATAATTATATCTACTTCCGGATCTTCCGCTTTTACCGGAGCCCGTCCCTGGTTTAGAAGGGGTATCTTCCAGTAACTCCTTGTACTTGGGCGCTGACAACCTATTACAAATTTTCTTCTCCGGCTCTTTCTGTCTGTTGAATCCGCTATTATACCGGCCATAACGGAGCCGACGAACCCCACACCCATTACTACGACTATTTCCATGCCGTTTTCGCGGGCCTTCTTTACGCGTTTTTTTACACGCCTGAATTCGGCGGAGTATTCTGTCTTGCCGGGAATGGGAAACTTTTCGCCCAGAGGACTGATTGAATATTCGGTTTTCTTTTTAGTCCCTTTCGATTTTGTTTTATTTTTAGCCATTTATGCTCCCTTTCGTTTTTTTATATACGGCTGGAAAAAATCTGTCATTTTCCATTCAGCTTAAACAAATTATCATGCGATAATCGTAAATATATATATACCGGTCAACAGGCAATTATCATACCTGCTAATTGACGTAATTTCAAAGGGAAAAATGATATTGTCAAAAATTATCGCGAAACGGGGGTTTCTTTAATAACCTCCTGCTGAAAGATTTGAATATCTTCTTGCCGTTATTAAGTTCTTTTGTTTGACAAATTATTACGAAAATTATAGGTTATGGTTGATATCTTTATATCAATTGGAGGGTATGATACTGATAAATCTTACAGTTGTTTCAACCGGGGTGGTTCAGAGTCAGATCACACTATCTAACTTGTCCGCAGTGCTTTTTAATGTTATGTAATTTGCTCTCTTTAATGAACTTAGCGAGGGAGGATTGCTGTGAAAGGCAACGTCTTAATAATTGATGATGAAGCAGAGATAAGAAGAAATCTTACCGTTGGTCTTACTCAGGAGGGGCTCAGCGCGGTTTCCTGCCCCGATGGGATTTCGGCAATCCACGAGCTTGAGAACTCCCGCGAGAAGGGGATTAAGTACGATTATCTGATAACAGATATTTTTATGCCGGATATTGACGGATTGAAGATACTGAAAGTAATCAAGAAACAGTATCCCGACCTGCCGGTACTTGTCATCACCGGATATGGGGACGTAAGCTTGGAACTTGAAGCAATTTCAGAGCATAATACGGGGTATCTCGATAAGCCGTTTGAAATATCAGAACTCGTTGAAGCTCTCAAGGAGCTGACGCCGGGCTCCACCGTATCGGACGGTAAAAAGGCTGAATTCGAACCTGAGGTCAGAGAATCCGTAAGTGCTTATCTTACTATAAGAATAACCGATAAAGATAATAGTATGGGCATTTATAAAAAACTGTATTACCTCGATGGTGTTCATCGCTGTGAAGCTGTGCGGGGAGATTTTGATATTATTATTTTAGCTCAGGCCGGTTCGCAGGATGAAATCGATGAACTCTTTGGCAGAATCGGCAAGATGGATGGTCTTGAAGTTGTGTCAGTAGACAGGGTGGAAAGACCAAAGCTCGATCGTGATGTTAATGAATTTATAAGTATATATTCCGAACTTGTCAAAGAATCGGAGAATGTTACTTCGAGCAAAAATCCCGGGACGACAAGTTATGTAGTCGTTGATATTGAAAAGGGTTCTATACAGCAGATATTTACTACAGTCTTTTTTATAGATGAAGTTGTTTTCTGTGATGTGATCGAAGATGGCTCAAGGCTTGTCGGGATGATAACAGGGCAGAGTTCTGTCGGCAAGACCCCTCGTATCGTTGAAAAACTAAATCAGATAGATGGTGTGTTAAGGGTTCGTGAAGCTAAAGTAATCAAGATAATGGAGGAATAAACAGGATATTCGCTGGTAGCATCAACCCCTGCTCTTTTGAGTTAAGAAGCTGAGAGGTTTACAAGATGAACGATGATTTCAGTTTTAACCTGTGGCGATACGACGGCACTCCGGGTGAGCTTATTCCACTTCTGCAATCCGCGCAGAATCACTTTGGTTATATCCCGCGCCGCGCGATAAGTTATATTTCAGCGGTAACCGGGATCCCCGAATCAGAAGTTTACGGTGTGATAACTTTTTATAGTCAATTTCGTCTCAGGCCCATGGGTAAATATGTAATAAGGGCTTGTGATGGAACTGCTTGCCACGTTTCGGGCGCGGAGATGATTATTGAGACGATTCAGGATGAGCTGGGTGTCGAAGTCGGCGAAACCACAGAGGACGGGCTTTTTACTCTGAACACCGTTGCCTGTATAGGATGCTGTTCGCT
>CAZKNG010000101.1:0-7142 GCA_964554125.1 uncultured bacterium
ACAATGACGGATATACGCAAACCAGGAAGGGAAGACCTGAGGAGACAGGATATCCTGAAAGCTGGCTGAGAGATGTTTTAAAGCAGAGGCCCGATCAATTTAAACTCAAATCCCGGGGTGGAGACTCTCTGGAGACACAGATGCCATATTGACAATCCCGGGTGTTTTAAATCTTTCCAGAACCATTGACTTTATTATGCATAAGAAGGGGAGCTTTGAAAGCTCCCCTTCTTATGTTTTTGCCGTTTCACTCCGTTAAGCTGTTTTATAGTCATCAGAATGATTTAACACAATTGGAAAAATACAAAAACAGAGGGACAGCATGTTTGCATTCAATATTTTAATAGTAGTTAACTAAAAATATGTTTAAATTGTATTTTAAATGCTTTATAATTGCGACCGTCTGTATTCGTTAGGGGTAAGAGCCTTTAAAAATCAGCTTTTTACCAGTATTTTCTCGGAATTTATGAGAGATCTTTTTTTAGAAAGGTTGATTCTAACCGATTGTCTGTTGGTTTAGGAAAGCAGGATAACAAGCAACTGATAATAAAGGTGTAAGTAGTGGATGTGGGGAAGGGAGAATAAAGCATGAAGAGATCGAAACATTATAATATGTCCTTTACAGCTGGCAATCTGTGCTTCAGTGAATCAATAATAGTTGCTGAGGTATACGATGAACTGGGGAATTGGATAAATACAAAGAAGAGAGTATTGGAAGATAATCTGCTTCAGGCACACAGGATGAATTCAGCGGTGAGGATATACCGGGAGGTGGAGGCCAGACTGAGGAATCTGACTGAGGAGGAATTAGGACTTTTTTTGTCGGGAAGCCGTTTTGAAAAGCTCTGTATGCTTTGGGTTGCGGTATGCAAGAGGCATAAGTTAATCTATGAATTTGCTAAAGAAGTGGTAAGAGAGAAATATCTCCATCTGGACATGCTGGTCACCCACCAGGATTTTGACCGCTTCTACAGAGATAAAGCTGAGTGGCATGAAGAGCTGGAGAGACTCGCCGGCTCTACCAGAAATAAAATAAGGCAGGTTCTGTTTATGATAATGAAGCAGGCCGGGATTATCTCCGAAGAAGGTATTATCAATCCGTTTGTTCTTAACAGGGAAGTGGTGATGGCGATTATCAGGGATGATAAATCCCTTCTGGCCGCCTTCCCGATTTCTGAGAGGGATGTGAAAGCTGTTCTGGACGGTGATAAGAATGGCTGATGACTTCATAAAAAAAAGTTTTGACCATCTGCTTCAGGTCCTCAGCAGTGAACGCTTTCTGAATAAGCGGGGGTTGGGAAACGAGGTACCCTTCTTTATCTTCCCCTTTCCGCCTGAGTCAGCCAATCAGGTATGCGCGATGGGCAATCAGCTTATAAAGAAACTGAAAAGCAGGGGGGTTGAAGTTCTTAAGATCAATCTCTATGAACTTTCAATTGAACTGCTTAAGAAGAGAGGGATATGGGAGAAGATAATAAAAATTGAAAAAGAGATGTCGAAAAAGAAATTCATCGAGATCCTGCAGGGACCGCTGGATATAGAAACGCACTTGATCCCGGCGATAGCTGAGAAAATGGAAAAGCGGGATTTTGATATGATGTTCATTACAGGTGTGGGTGAGGTGTTCCCGTATATAAGGTCTCACACCGTTCTTAATAATCTGCAGAGCACCGCTGATGAAAAGCCGACCGTTATGTTCTTCCCCGGAGAGTTTTTACGCTCTCCGGAGAGAGGTGCGTCCCTGGAACTTTTCGGGCGACTTCATGACGATAACTACTACAGGGCATTTAATATTGCTGAATACAAGGTTTAGTTGGGGGGATATCAATTGAAACTGCAAGAGATTTTCCAGAAAGATATTAACAGGCCTATCGAAGGAGTAATTAAAGCGGATGATCAGAAGTACCTCCACGACGAAGTGGAAGAATATGTTCTGACCAATGAGGTTGCGCAGAACCTGGAATCTATGCTTGAGTCGTACAATAACTTCCGGGGGGGTAACGGTGTCTGGATTTCAGGCTTTTTCGGCTCGGGAAAATCTCATCTTCTCAAGATGCTCGCATTTCTCCTTGAGAACAGGTCTATAGATGGCGAACATGTTCTGGACATGTTCCTTCCGAAATGCGAAGACAACGAGATGCTGAAAGCAGATTTGAAGAAGGCGGTGGGTGTTCCGTCCAGAAGCGTTCTCTTCAATATCGACCAGAAAGCGGATGTCATAACCAAAAAGGATATCGACGCGGTCCTGCTTGTCTTTATGAAGGTTTTTGATGAGATGTGCGGTTATTATGGAAAGCAGGGTTATACCGCGAAGTTCGAAAGGGATCTGGACAACAGGGGAGAATATCAGAAGTTCAAGGATAATTACAGGGAGATAGCGGGAAAGAAATGGGAGGAGGGTCGGGAGGAGGCCTTGCTGGAAGCAGATAATATAGCTGCTGCGTACGCAGGAGTAAGGGGGATGGATGATGAAAAGGGCTCCGCAGATATTATCAATAAATACAGAGAGGAGTACAGAGTATCCATAGAAGATTTCGCAGATCAGGTCAAAAGGTATATTGACAGCAAAGGAGAGGGTTTCCGGATTAACTTCTTTGTGGACGAAGTGGGGCAGTATGTTGCGGGGAACGTCAAGCTTATGACCAACCTTCAGACAATCGCAGAGAGTCTGGCGACAAAGTGCGGAGGTCGCGCATGGTTGTTTGTAACCGCACAGCAGGAGATGGAATCTGTGCTGGGAGAGGGAAGCGGCGCGCATGGGGACGATTTCTCCAAGATCATAGACAGGTTCAAGACCAGGATATCCCTGACCAGCAGGGATGTGGAAGAGGTAATACAGAAGCGGCTCCTGGCAAAGAAGAAGAGCAGCATGGAAGCTCTTTCGGAGATATACAGTGAGCAGGAGAACAATTTCAAGACATTGTTCGGATTCTCAGGCAGCTCGCGAAAATACAGGAATTTCCAGGGGCTGGATCACTTCACAAGCTGCTATCCGTTCATACCGTATCAGTTTACACTGTTTCAGACCGCCATACAGAACCTTTCGGCTCAAAACGCTTTTCAGGGCAAGCACCAGTCGGTAGGCGAAAGGTCAATGCTGGCGGTGTTCAAGGAGGTGGTAATGGATATCTCCGGCGGCGAGTTGGGCTGTATCGCCTCTTTCGACCGTATGTTTGACGGGATAAAAAACACTCTCAAGTCCACACACGAAAGCTCTCTTCTGGTTGCGGAGAAGAATCTGGACAGCGAATTCGCTTTACGGGTGCTAAAGGCGCTGTTTCTGGTAAAGTACATCAAAGAGTTCAAGGCGGACATCAGAAATATCGGGATACTGATGATTGATAACTTCAACACCGATATATCTGCTCTTAGTGACAAGATTAAGAAAGCTCTGAATATCCTGGATACTCAAAGCTATATCCAGTTCAACGGTGAAGAATATGAATATCTTACTGACGAAGAGAAGGATATAACACAGGAGATAAAGAACACTGAAGTGGAAAATTCGGCGGTTCTTGATGAGATGGCAAAGGTAATATTCGATTCAGTTATTAAAACCAAGAAGATCCGTCATAGTGAATACAACCTGGATTTCAGTTTTACAAGAAAGATAGATGGGCGTCAGAAGGGCCGGGAACATGAGCTGTGTATCCATGCGATCACTCCCTTGAATGATAATTATGATAATCAGAATGTTGTTTTTCAGTCCATGGGACGAAATGAGCTGATAGTCAGAATCCCAGATGATAATAGAACGATCCCTGATCTGATAATGTACAAGCGCACCGAGAAGTATGTCAGGCAGAACATTACTGTAACTCAGAAGGAATCGAAAGAGAGGATTATCACCGACAGGCAGTTTCATAACAGACAGTTGGGTATAAGAATAGAAGAGCAGCTGCGCGAGTTGATATCAGAATCGGAGCTTATAATCGACGGCAAAAAACTGGAGATAACGGCAACCGAACCGGTCGAGAGGATAAAACAGGGTTTCGAGAAGCTCGTTAGCAAGGCGTATCCCAATCTCAGGATGCTGGGCAGATACGATTACACCGAGAAGGAGCTGGATAATATTCTGAGGAGAAAAGACAAACAGCTTTTCAGCGGTCAGGAGGGATTGAGCGAACCGGAAAAGGAAATTCTAAGTTATATTAAGGGCAATAAGGCAAATGGAAAACTTGCTACCATAAAGGGGGTTGTTTCCCATTTTGAACATAATTTGTACGGATGGCCGCTGATGGCTGTTCTCTGCCAGCTTGCAAGACTCTGCGTGCGCGAGGAGATAGAACTGATTCAGGACAGCAACCTGCTGGATGAAGATGAAATAAAAAGTGCGCTCCTGAACTCACACAGTTATTCCAATGTGATAATAGAATTTAGGGAAAGAGTTGATCCCCGTAAAGTAAGTGAACTCAAGAAGTTCTACGGAGATTTCTTTGATCAGCCGATATCTGCCGGTGAGGCGAAATCGATGGGCAGGGAGACAGCAGAATCGTTTGAGAGTTTGGCAGAAGACCTGAAATCGATTGCTCAGAAAGAAGAAAGGTATCCTTTCCTGGAAATGCTCGAGGAACCGATAGAACTGATATGCAAATGCACTGACAAGTCTTATATATTCTATCTGAAGGACCTTCCGGAACATCACAACGAGCTGCTGCGGCTTAAGGAGCAGATCATAGATCCGGTTCGTAATTTCATGAGAGGTTCTCCCCGCGAGATTTATCATGACACCTCGGAATTTCTCAAGCTTCAGGGTCCAAATCTGGACTACCTGGAAGGCGAGAATAAAGAAGAGCTGAAAGATATCCTTGACGATAAGGAATGTTTCCGGGGCGATTCGATGCGGCGAGCAAAAAAATTAAAACGCGATCTTGAAAAGAAGATCAAAAAACTCAGAGGAAATGAATTGAAAACAGCCGTAAATACCCTTCAGGATCTGAGAGACACCCTCCAGAACGAGGACGATTTCCAGAGGCTGCCTGAGCAGGATCAGGAAAAACTGCTGCACCCGTTCGCGAATTTCGAAGACGAACTCAATAAGATGAATTTGATCTCGATGATCAGAGAGAGAATCAATGATTTCAAGATAAAGAAGTACCCTGAGATTCTCTCGAGGATGTCGGATATGGCTGGAACAGAAGAGATAGAATATCTGCCGATCAGCAGTATCAGAATAGATTTCGATAAAACTCAGATCAAGAACGCCGGGGACCTGAACGAGTATACCGCAGCTCTCAGAAGCGCAATTGAGAAAGCGCTTGAAGAGGGCAAGAGGATAAGTATCTGAAATTATAGAAGAGGATATTGATGAACACCGCCAATCTTGAGAAATTCGCAAGATCTGCCAGGCGTCAGCTGATCAATCAGGTGTCAGCCAGGCTGGATTGGGTTCTGAAAACCGACAGTGTAGAACTGCGCGAGAGAGAAGATGCCGTAAATGCGCTGAAAAAACAGATTGAAAAAACCACCCCAGAGGAAGTTACAGAACGGATCGCATATATATGGTTCAACCGTTTCTGCGCCCTTCGTTTCATGGATGTAAACAACTACACCGCAGCGGGGGTCGTCTCGCCCGAGCGGGGCTATACACAACCGGAGATCCTGAGAAATGCCAAGGAGGGACACATAAAGGATGAGCTGGAACCCTTCATAGACAGTCAGAGGGTACTCCATCTGCTGAGCGGACAGATTCCATCCTCCGACCCCCAGGGGGAAGCTTACAGGATGCTCCTGGTAGCGGTATGCAACTACTACAATTCCATTATGCCTTTTATGTTCGAGCAGATAGACGATTACACCGAGCTTCTGATCCCCGAGGACCTTCTCTCGGGGGATTCGATCCTTAACGCAGTCTGCGAGACCCTCACTGCAGACACCTGCAGGAATGTTGAGGCCATAGGATGGCTTTACCAGTTCTACATCTCCGAGAGGAAAGAGCAGGTATACAGGAAGCTCAAAAAGCGCAAGAAGGTATCGCCGGAGGAGATACCGGCAGTAACTCAGCTCTTCACCCCTCACTGGATAGTCCGCTACCTGGTAGAGAACTCCCTGGGCAGGTTATGGATGCTGAACCGCCCGGAATCATCCTTGAAAGATCAGATGGATTACTACATTGAGAAAGACGATAAACAGAAAGATTTCCTCGTGGTAAATTCCCCTGAAGAGATAAAGGTCTGCGACCCCGCCTGCGGCTCAGGCCACATGCTGGTATACGCATTCGAACTCCTGTACGCCATTTACGAAATGGAGGGGTATCAGGCATCAGAGATACCCGCCCTGATACTAAAAAAGAACCTGTTCGGAATAGAGATCGACCAGCGGGCAGGAGCCCTGGCAGCTTTTGCGCTGGTGATGAAGGCAAGGAAGAAGAATAACAGATTCTTCAGAGATCAAACCCAGCCAAATATCTGCGTGCTGGAGAATATATCCTTTGAGAAGGAAGAGCTTGAGAACTACATGGACAGAGCAGGAAGAGACCTGTTCACCTCTGATCTTGAAACAACCCTTAACCAGTTCCAGGAAGCGGATAATTTCGGGTCATTGATAAGACCGGAAGTAACAGACCTGGACTATATACGCCAGACTCTAGAGGAGAAGGGTGTCTTTGGCGATATGTTTCTTGATAAAACAGATACCAGAGTTAAGAAAGCACTGGAGCAGGCGGACTACCTGGGTATGAAGTACCATGTGGTTATAGCAAATCCGCCTTATATGGGAAGCAAGAATATGAATGGGAGGCTGAAGGAGTTTTCCAGGGAAAACTACAAAAACAGTAAATCTGATCTTTTTGCTATGTTTATAGAGCGAAACCTTGAATTGGCAGATGATAAAGGTTTTGTAGGTATGATAACCATGCAGAGCTGGATGTTTCTGTCATCTTTCAAAGATCTTCGTAATAAAAGCCTGGAGAGCAGCACTATTCTCTCCATGGCTCATTTAGGTTCAAATGCTTTTGATAGCATTGGAGGACAGGTAGTATCAACAACTTCCTTTGTTATAGAGAATTCTATAATGCCAGAATATAAAGGTGCTTATTTAAGGCTAGTAGATCAAAAATGTGAAGAAGAGAAGGAAGCTGAACTCATTAAAAAAGGAGTTGATCCTTTTCTTGCCTCTGCCAGCGACTTCAAGAAAATACCAGG
>CAZKNG010000102.1:0-7111 GCA_964554125.1 uncultured bacterium
CCGGGGAAAGGTTTCAATCTTCTGGTATGATGAAATTCACGGGTTACAGGCTTTCTCTGGAGCTGAACTTTTTATTTATGAGATTGCGGCTTAGAATTCTATAAAGGGTCTTTGGGTGTAGAATAGAAAAATAAAAAATGAATGTGAGGTAAAATGCTTGTAAACGATTTGCTTGAAAAAACCACCGAGCGTTTTCCTGATAAAAACGCCGTATGGTTTAAGGGTGAAACAAGAACTTATTCTGAGATTCTTGATATGTCCAGAAAAGTAAGTGGTTATCTATCGGATCATAATATAGAACGCGGAGACAGAGTCGCCGTACTTATTGAGAATTCCCATGACCATATCATCGCCTATTTTGGGGTTCTCTTCGCGGGATGCGTCTCTGTAAGTCTCAATACTCAGACAACAGCAGAGGCTTTGATCTATCTGCTCAATAACAGTGACGCAAAGGCGATTATTACTACAGGCAAATATTCAAAGCAGTTACTGCCGGCACTTAAGAAATGCCCGAAAATAAAAGAAATTATAATAGATCAGGAGGACCTTTCAGCGTATGAAAGAATAGGTCATTGCAACACAGTTTCACTGGCGGATCTTTATAAAGGTGAAGCCGCTGAAAATGATGTACGTTCTATTGATATTGACCTCGCCGAAATAGTATACACGTCAGGAAGTACCGGGAATCCCAAGGGTGTTATGCTTACTCACCTGAACCTGGTGAGTAATATGAAATCGATTGTCAGCTACGCCCATCTGTCAGAAGATGACAGCATTCTTGTTGTTCTGCCTTTTTATTATATTTACGGAAAATCGCTCCTTCTGACTCATTTTCTCGTGGGAGGAACAGTTATTATCGATAATAACTTCCTTTATCCCAATCAGGTGCTGGCTACAATGAAAAAGCAGAAAGCGACGGGATTTGCGGGTGTTCCCTCAACCTTCATGATCCTTCTCGACCGCTCTTCAGTCAGGAAATATTCATTCGATTCACTTCGTTATCTTATGCAGGCCGGGGGGGCGATGGCCCCTTCCGTCCAGAAGGAAGTGAAAGAGGTTTTCTCTCCCGCTAAGCTCTACATTATGTACGGAGCAACCGAGGCCGCCCCCAGACTTTCTTACCTTGAACCTGACCGGCTTGATGACAAGCTCGGCTCTATTGGAAAAGCGGTTGATAACGTTGATTTACTGCTGGTTGACGATAATGGAAATCCCGTTCCCCCGGGGGAGGTGGGAGAGATTGCCGCCAGGGGATCGAATATTATGCGGGGTTACTGGAAAGACCCGGAAGGTACAGGAGAAGTATTACGTAATGGTTTATACTATACGGGTGATCTCGCTAAGATTGACGATGAAGGTTTCTTTTTTGTAGTAGGAAGAAGCAAGGATATTATAAAGGTAAAGGGGTTTAGAGTAAGCGCCAAGGAGATTGAGGAGAAGATCCTCGAACTGGATGAAGTTCATGAAACCGCCGTTATAGGCGTTGAAGATGATATATTGGGAGAGGCGGTAAAAGCCTTTATTGTACCCCGGTCAGAAGGTGACTGTGATAGTGATATGATCGAAAAACACCTCAGGAAAAATTTACCGCAGTATAAACTGCCTAAATTTATAGAGTTCCGCGGGAAACTGCCGAAGAATAAATCAGGAAAAATCTTGAAACAGAAATTGAAGGAAGAAATAAGCGGTGATGAATAAGCAGAAAACAGTTATTATATATTTTATCTTTATAACACTGGCCGCTTCCGGATGTTCTTCAGGCGAACCGGCCTATGAAAAATTAAGGGAGAGGATGGTAAGCAAACAGATAAAAGCCAGGGGGCTTACAGATTCTCTTGTAATTTCTTCCATGCTTGAAGTTCCAAGGCATCTCTTCGTACCTGCCAGATTAAAGATGAACGCCTATGTTGACAGCCCTCTTCCGATAGGACAGAAGCAGACTATTTCTCAGCCTTATATTGTGGCGCTTATGACATCTTCACTTAATTTGAAGGGAAGTGAGAGGGTGCTGGAGGTCGGGACGGGTTCGGGATACCAGGCAGCTGTTCTGGCTAATATTGCTGATTCTGTTTACACTATTGAAATTATTCCCGAGCTCGCGGCAAAAGCGGAAGCGCTTCTTGATACTCTCGGATACGATAACGTGCAAGTCAGAGCCGGTGACGGGTATGACGGGTGGCCCGGCAAAGCTCCATTTGACGCGATTATAGTGACCGCCGCCGCGCCCAGAGTTCCAGATAAACTCGTTCGGCAACTGCGCGAAGGAGGAAGATTGGTTATTCCGGTCGGGGGTTTTATGCAGCACCTGAATGTTTATAATAAGGCGGGTGGAGAACTGAAATTGATCCATTCCTCTCCGGTAAGGTTTGTGCCCATGACAGGCAAGATAAGGAATTGATTATCTTATGAAAAAGAAAGAGCTCGAGGATCTGAAAGACTGGTTTGAGATGTATGTTCAAACCTTCAAAGCATCCGGGTATGGAGAACTGGAGAATATCGTTCTTAAAGAGAAGCACTCCAGAAGGGTAAGTAAAGAGGCGCTGGAAATGGGAACCCGGATGGGGGTAGATGCCCGGAAGCTTCATCTTATTGAGGCTATAGGGCTTCTTCACGACATTGGAAGATTTGAGCAGTTTGTAAGATACGGCACTTTCGTCGACGCCGAGTCGGTTGATCACGCGGAGTTTGGCGTTGAAATTCTTAAAAGCAGAGCTATTCTTGATAGTATTGACCGGAAGGAACGGGAGATTATTCTCTGCGCCATATTACATCATAACAAACTGGCACTGCCGGAAGATGAACCGGAAGAGTGCCTGTTCTATCTTAAGTTGCTGAGAGATGCTGACAAACTGGATATATGGAATGTTATGATCGATTATTACTCGAATGAGGATCGCTATTCCAACGAAGCTGTTGGCCTCGGCCTTCCTGATACCGAAGGGATCTCTCTGGAAATCCTCGACGATCTTCACGAAGGGAGGACGGTAAAATCCTCGGAATTAAAGAACCAGAATGATTTTAAACTCCTTCAGATCAGCTGGATATACGGAATTAATTTCAGCTGCGCGCTCAAACGGGTATTAGAAAGAGGATATATCGAAAGTGTGCGTTCCTTCCTGCCCGAAAGCGCTCAGATCGACGATGCTGTTTCAGAAGCGATATCCAGGGCTGAGGAGAGAATCAAGTCAATAGAGCATAAGTAGAATTTTCCCCGTAAAATCAGGGCAATATTTTAAACCCCAGGACATAAAACTTTTTCGAACGAAATCCCCCTCAGGTCTGTTAATTTTCATTCTATTTCATGGCCGGATACGATATGTGGAATCTGAGTTTATAGTACACGCGGGTCAAAAGCAGGACTGCCGCCAGATACGGTATATAGAGTTTGAATATAAAGCACGCCGCTATTGAGAATATCAATGTCGAAATCCTGGCCGGCATAAGAATTCTGTTTTCAGGCAGGATCTTTGTTTTTGTAAAGGCGGGAACCAGAAAGAAGGGCAGGGAAAAGATAGATGCGTAAAAAGCCGCTCTGTTTTCAACGATAATGGCTGCGGCAGCGGCAAGAGCCATAAGTATTAAAGATATGACTGCCGTTGCGCGCTGTCCCAGCACTGCCCCGCTTGTTCTAAGTTTATTTTTCCTGTCACCTTCCGTATCGGCGATTGTTGTTATAAGGTGGACAGAAGCTACAGCCAGAGGGTACGGAAGGAGAATTTCCCATCCTTCAATTCGGCCGGAGACTACTATCCATCCGGCAAGTGTGTTAAGAATACCGTTACCGAGGGCGTTTGAAGCTACATCGAGGACGGGCCGTCTTTTAAATCTGAACGGTTCAATTGAATAAGCGAGCCCCAGAATTAAGCTGAGGATGAGAATAATTATAAATCTTCCGGGAAGAAGAAGGGCGGCTGTGAGGAGTGAAGCGGTTATAAGAATAAAGGCTTCTGTCCAGGCGGCTTTTACTTTGATAATGCCCCGCGGGATCAGGAAGAGTTTGTTGTTGGCAAGATCCGTTTCCCTGTCTGTTATCTGGTTAATTATATATACGGCTCCGATCAGGGCGGTGAATGAGAAAATTCCGTAGAGTAGCAATTGATTTTTTATTGATTTTCCGGCTATATCTGCCGCGTGATAAGCGCCCAGAAGGAAAAATGTCCATACGGGGATTAGAATTATTGGACGAGTAAGAAATATATAGTCGAGCGGTAAGCTTTTCTTCTCTGTTGTCGAGCTCAACTTTCCTATTCCCTGACCCATGATATCAAGTGACGTTTGAGCTTGTTTGTGCTTGTTCTTGGAAGTTCCTCGTCCCTTATCTGAAAATCGGATATCCTCTTATAATCGGGCAGACCATCAGATATCTTATTTATCCGATTAGAAATAACCGATTTTATCCCTTCTTCCGTGAGGGGTTTTTCTACCTCCCCGGATGAACCGAAGGTGTCGTAATCCGGAACTATGATAGCGGCGATTCGTATGTTTCCGCGTCTGTCCTCATTCTTTACTATAGCGCTTTCCAGGATAAACTTATCTCTGTTTAGCAGCAGTTCGAGTTCATCAGGGTAGATGTTTTTGCCGCCGGGGGTTATTATCACCGATTTCTTTCTTCCCATGATAGTGATAAAACCGTCCGGGTCGATCCTGCCGAGATCCCCCGTGAAGAGGCGTCCGTTCTTTAAAATGTTATTTGTGGCATCGGGGTTTTTGTAGTATTCCTTCATTACATTTTCTCCGGTTACCACAATTTCCCCCACACCTTCTTCATTCGGGCTGTTTATTTCAACATCGATGCCGTCAAGGGCAGTTCCCACCGTTTGGAAAACAGGATTCTCGGGAGGGTTAAAGCTGACAACAGGAGACGCTTCAGTAAGGCCGTATCCTTGAATAAGGGGTATTCCCGCTGAAATAAGTTCCTTTTCTATATCCGGGCGGAGAGGAGCGGCGCCGCTTATACAGAGCTTAAGGTTCTTAAGGCCAGACCTGTCTGCCGCCCCGCTGGGTTTTTCAGTTTTGCCCAGCAGGCGGGAGAATCCCGATTTGATCTTCCCTATAAAGCGGGTGAAAAAGCCTCTTTCCGGGGTAGTCTTTCTGGCTGCAGGCTGAAGGAATTCCATCAGGTGCTGAAGAATAAGCGGAACGGCGACAATTACAGAGATATTCTCTTCTTTTATATCCTGCAGCAGGATGTTGGGCTTGAGAGAGCGGCTGAAAACTACAGTTGAACCGGAGGTGAAGGCGGTGAGAAAAACGCATGTGGTCGCGAATGTGTGATAAAGCGGGAGAATACAGAGAAAGTTGTCATCGCTTAGCAGGAGAGCTCTTTTTCTGATGGAATCGAGGTCTGAAATGATATTTCTGTGAAGCAGGACGGCGCCTTTTGGCTTTCCCGTAGTTCCCGACGTATAGCAGATCGCGGCGGTATCATCAGCTGATATTTCGCTTTTGCGCTGGAAAAACTCCGATTCCCCTTCATTTATTGATTTTTTACCGTTTGCCATGATTTTGCCCAGGCTGATCGGCAATTCATCTGAATCATCTTCGCCTATTAATATTACTTTTACCCCTTCGATATGCATATTCTCTATATGGGCTTTGTAAATATTCATGGATGTAACAAGAAATTCTGCTTCGGAATGCATAAGGAGGTGACGTATTTCATTTTCTTTAAGCATCGGGTCCAGAGGCACTATTATACTGTTGCTGGAAGTTACAGAGGCGTAAACCAGAGCCCATTCGGGAGAGTTCTCGCCGATAAGAATTACTCTGTCATTTTTCTCGAGACCCTCGAGTATAAATCCCGTGCCGAGGAAAGAGACCAGCCGGTTGAATTCCCTGTATGAGATTTCCTGGTGGCCCCATTCGTGACGTTTTTTCAGAGCGCTGCTTTCACCCCATCTTTTAGCACTGTCTTCGAAAAGATCCGAAAGTGTTTTAATCCCTCTGTCCTTGAGAGATTCCGGTTTCTGTTCTTTCTGTACATTTTTCATCTGATTACTCTCCTCTAATTATATCCCGACAGTTAATCATCTATTATAGCTTTCCGTTTAAGCCCTTTTTACTATAACGGTTTTCCAGGCTCTGATATAATAAGCATTTTTCACGGCGGAGCAGACAATAATCTTTCACAAGGCCCCGCCGTTCTTTGAGAATAGCACGATAGAAATAATACAGGCAAATGGTTTTTAGGATCAGCTGCTTATTCCGGCTTAACAGATTTGAAGTAAAAAAAATCTCAATTATGGTTACAGGTACCCGGTATACTACCTTTTAACAGGCTGCCCCGGAGCGAAAAACCCGATTTCAGCTGTAAGAAGATATTACCAGCTCTGCCTGTGATCTCTGGATTTGTCGTATTGGGTTCTGGCCTCTTTCTCTTCAGCCGGATATCCTATCGCTATCAGACTTAAGACACCGATATTCTCAGGAATGGATAGAACCTTTTTTACCGCGGATACCCTCTCTTCACGCGGATGGCATCCGAGCCAGCAGGAACCGAGGCCAAGGGAAGCGGCTGCTATAAGTATATTTTCGGTCACGGCGCTGCAGTCCTGCACCCAGTAGTCCGGAGAGATTTCTGTGTCACCGCATACCGCTATAGCGGCTGTAGCTTCATATAGCATTTTCCCGTAAGGATGCGCGTCAGCGAGACTGTCCAGAGTTTCTCTTTCTGTTACGGTTACAAGATGCCACGGCTTTCTGTTTCTGCTTGACGGCGCAGCCATTGCTGCCTCGATTATTCCGGTCAGCTTTTCTTCTTCGATCTCCCTCTCTTTGAATTTCCTGATACTCCGTCTGGCGAAAATCATATCGATAGACATAGCTTCACACTCCTTATTCCTTATGATTTGATCGATCTCTGTCTTAATATTTCATATAGAAGTACTGCTCCAGCCGTAGATACATTTAGTGAATCCACATCTCCTTTCATAGGTATGTTAACGATATAATCCGACGCGATAAACCAGTTTTTACTTAATCCTCTGTTTTCACTGCCCAGGATAACCGCGCAGGGAAGAGTAAAGTCGGCATCGGTATAAATCAGCTCCGAGTCAGGGGAAGTGCTGATTATATTTATCTTGTTTCTCTTAAGCCACTCAATTATTTCGTC
>CAZKNG010000103.1:0-7017 GCA_964554125.1 uncultured bacterium
AAATGGTTGTTTCACCCCCCAAGTAAGCGGGGAAGAAACCATCGCTGACCTTCTATTCTGCCCCCGCCGGCGGAGGGAAGTCTTTAGCGAACTTTATTCGATCCCCAAAAGGAGGATAAAGGCCGCAGGTAAAATCACAGGAAAATTATCATTTTAAAAAAAAGGAGGGACTGATGTTTACGTGATTTATAATTTATACAAGCCTGATCGTATCAATAGGGCTTTTTGGGGGAGGAAACTATTTGGTTTCTTCTCAATCTTCCGCAGCAAATGGGGCGGAAGAGGTTGATGCCCCGGAATCTGAGTCAGCGTCATGGGGAGCGATAAAGGCGATGTTCAGGCCTTGTGATTCGGGAGATGATGATAAAAGAGATAAAGATTGATAAGTAATTGACAAGGGTTATAGAATAATCAAAAGGGAGCAGGAAATATTATTTAAAAGGACAGGATTTGAGAGGAGATGATATTACTGTGAAGAATCTAATAAAGAGAGTGGTGCTTGTCGCGGTAGTATTTCAGCTGGCAGGTCTGGTTATAGTTTTCTCCGAATCAACCGCCGCGACGATAACTACAAAGGATATTTATAGCGATTATATTAATAAGGCCTATGTAGTGGAGGGGGTGATTCAATCACCAAAGTTGAAATGGATACTTCATGAAGAATATAATCCTTATACTACTCATCCTGCTCTTTTAGGGAAGAAAACTCAAATAGTTGAAATCGAGTTTACAATAGAAAATGTTCTTATTGGGGATTTGGAGAAAAAGTATGTGACGCTTATTGGTCTTGGTGGGCGTCTATATTCTGGTGGGAAAACTAGAGATCTTTCAGAATTAGAAACAGGTGATAAAATCATAATCCCTTTGAGATATATTCCAAAGGGTATGTATGAATCAGGTGAAAAACTATTTATAACTGGATGTGACAATTCCCGTTTTCTAATAAAAGGTGATACTTTCATAAGGGGCAGAAAAAGTGAACCAATTCAAACTGGGAAGGTAGCCGATCTTTATAAAGCAATAGAAGAGATCAAGAAGATGAGAAGTATTGAGGCAATAACAGAGAAAGCTGAATTGATAGTACAGGGTAAAGTTAAAAACAGGTGGACTACGGAAGACACGCTGTCGAACGGGCTTTCTAAACATATAGAACGGGTCGAATTAGAGATAGAATCTCTTTTTAAAGGTAATCTGAACAACAATACAGTGGTATTTAGTATAATAATAATGGCCAGTTATAACCCTCCATGGAAGACATCTGTTCCAATTCATATAAATCCAGGTGAAGACTGGATAGTATTCTTAAAATGGGCGGAAGAGCCGGGGTATTATCCATTCGCTGGTGTAAATGGTATGTTCAGATTAAAAGGGGATAAAGCTATCAGAGATAATAGAAAACCTGTTGATAACAGTTTGAAGGCAATAAAAGCCGCAATTTCCCGTGGGATTTCGGGAGGTGATAAAAATGCGGAGTAGATATTTATTGTTATTTTTGGCTTTGTTTGTTTTTTCTCCAGTATTACTTTGGGGACAATGTACTTATGAGGACCTGATTAAGTCGAATGCAAGTCACCCAAACAACATATACTGTTGGCCGCCGGATGCTGAAATCAAATATAATTACAGTTCTTATAATGAACCTTTTGGCTCATCAAGTACTGAGGTCGATGCTGCGGCAGCCAGTTGGAATGATAATACAAATATCTCACTAACCAGCGGTTCCAGCGGAAATATGCTTTGGATAGCGAACAAAACTCAATGGGAGTATTACGGTTTTGATTCAACTTGTGCAGGAGTAACGCTAACTTCTCTAACCTCAGATCAGAAATACATTAGTGAATTTAGCATTTATATAAACGGCGCCTACTTTGAATCTGATATATGGAGTAGCAGTTGTGAGTCAGGCAAAATTGATCTTGCATCAATAATGCGCCATGAATTCGGGCACGCGATAGGTTTAGGTGATGTGAGCTGTACTAATACTGTAATGGATGGAACCTATACTCTCGGCGAATGCCGAAGCGATATTACGGCTGTTGATATTGAGGCGGCGAATTATCTTCATGATAATTCCGCGGGGCGGCTGGTGGATTTTCGTCCGATCTTTGAAGATGGCAAGGTCAATGTAACCTGGGAAATCATCACTCATGGGGAAGGTGTTTTTTATTTAGAGCGGAAGATAACGGGCGAAGCTTCCTTTAAGAAAATAGCGCATTTTGTTTTTAATAAAAATAATCCAAAAAGTTCTGTCCAATATAAATATTCTGATAACAGTGGTAATCAAAAGGCGATATACCGCTTAGTTGAAAGGGACGGTTTTGGGAAAAGGATAGTTCATGCAATAGAGAAGCCTATTCTTCCGTTTAATTATAATCCGAATCCACCCCTGACATTTAATCCCGATAGCATCAAGGCTGATCTCGTTGTTTGGGCTTCGAAATATTTAGAAAAAGAAACTCTAAAGAGTACATCGTCTACCGCGGACTGGGTTGCTATTGGCCCTGAAGAATATCTTTCACCTCAGGGGCTTGGTATTTCCTCGCTTGCTTACTGGCATGAAATGGAAGACGGGATATCTACACAAATAAGGGACCTGCAATATATTGAAAGCAATTGGAATGGGGACTTAAAGGCATATATAAGTTATTTGTATGAGAACGGCACTCAATATGTTGTTTTAGTTGGTGACGCGAATGACTATGAGCTCTGGGACGATCCCGCTGTCTGGGATGAAATAAAGCCCGATTATCAGAGTCAGCCTGCGTATGATATAATATCGGCTGATTATTATCTTGATCAAGCTTCTCCTGATGCGAGCATGTCCTATTTTACTCCTTACTATGCCTCAGAATTGCCGAAATCTGATATTGACGATGACGGTTATCCGGAGATGGTAATTGGCCGGATACCAGCCCACAGTGCTACAGATGTTCTTTTGTACACATCAAAAGCGGTAAAATATATTCAGGATGCAAATGGCCCATGGATTGATGAGATAAGTCTCTGGATAGACAGCAGAAATATGGCGGGTAATGACGGCAGTTTTGCTGATAGCCTGGGGATGGATTTGTTAAACTATATCCCCGCTGCTTTTAATTCACATGTGATCAAGAATGCTCCCTGCCCGGCCTGTCTGGATTATCCTGAACGAGAATCTATGGCAATTGGCGAGTTCGATGCGGGCAGGTCATTGATAATTTCGTTCGGCACTATAGCGAATTGTTATCGTCTGAACGATTGGCTGGATGTCAGTAATGGCTTTACGGTTTCAAAACTGGATGATAATGATATATTTCCGTTTCTACTGGCGACAAGTTGTGAGCAGGGAGCATTCGATGAGACGGAGAGCCCGAATTCCGGGAGGCCGATATGTGAGAGGCTCCTCTTTGATAACAAGAGAGGTCCGATCGGAATATACGCCCCAAGCAGGGGAAGCTGGCAGACTGGGAATTATTTAATGGGAAAGATGGTGTTAGAATATCTTTATGACAAGGGGGCGCAATCTCTCGGTCATGCCTGTATGGCGGCGCAGCGTGATCTTATGTGGATGTATCCGAAATATACTGATTTGGCAAAATCCTATGTATTTTTAGGTGATCCCGCACTCTTTTTAGCAGGGGCTGTAGAGGGAGAGATTACTTCTATAGAAGAAGATCCGAATGAGATATCTGGGTACGCTCTGAATGCAATTTATCCCAATCCTTTCAATCCCAGTACCAGCATTGAATTTTCTCTTTCAAAAAGGGGAAATGTTGAAGTTAATGTTTATGATGTGGAGGGCAAACTGGTAAAATCTCTATTTTCCGGCTCAAAGCAGGCGGGGACTCATACTGTTAGATGGAACGGCACGAATACGAAAGGGCAAAGTGTTGTATCAGGTATTTATTTCTGCCGTTTACAATTACAGGGAATGAAAGGTGTCACAAGAAAGATGGTGCTTTTGCGCTAGCACATCTCTCTACATCTTTTGAGTAAAAAGGGTTTAAAAGAACCTGGTTGTTGAGTTGTTTGAAACTTTTTGTCAAGAAAAGGAAGTCCCCAGTTGTCTTGCTTTCCCTTCCTTTTCTTAGATGCTGGGACAGGAGGTTTTAATAAAAGCACAACTGCTGGGTCGTATCACATGCTGAGAGCTTGCCGTTTTCTCATATCCCTATATGAGCCTTTCTAGGATTTTTTCTCTTGACATAAAATCGAGATCAGGATAGTATGAAAACCGGCTTTAGGGATATCCTGTAAAAACCTTGGGGGCGCTATGAAGAATATAAATAGATCAGGTCTGATAATATTCCTTGTTATTGTTTTTCTTTTTACCACATGTCTTATATCTGCAGATATTTACGCCAGAGTGTGGATTAAACAAGAAGTAAATTTAGGAGAGCCGGGGGGAGATCCTAATTTAATAATAGATAATAATATAAATCCAAATCCTGAAACTGTCGTTAGAAGCAGTGCCACCCAGGATAACAAAGCAGAGGTAGAGTCAGTTTCTGCTTTAGTTCTATATTCAAAGATAATATTCAATCAGTTTTTAGGTTTTCTGTTCTAATCTACTAGGGGATTAATGGAAACTGCTAAAATATTGATGGGGAAAATTGAGTCCCTTCTTAAGAAAGAAGATTTTGTTAAAGCCCTTAAAGTAGTGGAGGGAAAAACTGCAATTACGACTAATTTATCTTCATCGCCACTTTACGGAAAGCTTCTTCTTCTAATTTCAAAAACATACTACTTCAATAAAAAATATGAGGAATCAAAGAACTATTTGTATAAATTTGAGTTACACTATTCAAATTCAACAGACAAAATTGATTATATAATACAGAAATTCAGATTATTGCTTTTGGAAGATAAAATAGAGAAAGTGATAGCTCTGCTTGATAAATCCCTTGAAAATAAAAGGTCTGAGAAAGAATATTACAACCTTATTTTCTACAAAGCCAAAGCACATTTCTGGAATGGAGATTATTTCAAGGCGAATCACCTTCTTGAAAAATGCCAACGTTACTATCTCACCAATTCAGATCACTATATGCTGGGATTGACGCTTTACATGTTGGGTTATGTTGCCCTTCAGAGAGCATTTTACGAGCATACTGAAAAGTATTTTAACAAAGCGCTTCAGAGTTTTAAAATATCAAGAAAGAGCCATCAAATCGGCCACACTTATAAGATGCTTTCCGTATTGAATTATAGAATGGGTAAATATAAGGAAGCCAAAAGAGCCATAGCTTTATCAGAACGATATTTTAACAGGTGTTCAAGCAGGGTTAATATTTTGGATTGTCAGATTGCCCGGGCACGCATAGCCATGTTTGAAAGTGAATATAAGAAAGCTGAAAAACTTCTCCTCGGCACTTACGATGAAGCTGAGAAGGTAAATTTTAAGAGAGTACGAGCGCTCAGCGCTGAGTTTTTAGGAGAAATCTACTACCGCAGTGGGAATTACGAAAAGGCACTTTCCTATTTGAGAGAAGGATTTAAGGTGGCACAAGAGACGGCTCCCCGTGGTGATATTGCAGCTGAGATTCCAAGAAGGATCGGGGATGTATATATTGCTCTTGGAAAAACAGAAAAAGCTGAGGAGATGTTAGAAAAGGCAGCAAAACTCTGCCGTCATCTGGGGGACAAGTATGAACTTGGCTGTGTCTATAGAGCATACGCTCTTTTGGCAATAGAAAATCAGGATATAGATCTTGCGAGATCGTATTTTAACGAATCGATAATTACACTTCAGATGATAAAAGAGTCCTTCGAGCTTGCCTCAACATACCTTGTAGCAGCAGGAGAATATAACAAATGGACCAAGCGCGATAATATCAATAAGAAGCTGAAGGAAGAACTCCTTGAAAATGCGCTTAGCTTCGCCGTGGAGGCCGTGCATCTCTACAAATCAATAAATCTTGAAGAAAGAGCAGGGAGCTGTAAGGAAATTATTAAAGAAACAGAAAACCCATCTGGTATGCATCTAAAACATACTCAAACCAGGGAACTGATCTTCAATTCCAAGTGGCTACACGGCGGCATCTTTGTAGCAAGATCAAAAGAAACAAGAAAAGTAGTATCGAGGATGAAAGAGGTGGCGGGAAGCAATATGCCGATACTTATTACCGGAGAAACAGGAACGGGCAAAGAGGTCGCGGCTCAGTTTATCCATAAGATTAGTGATAGAACTAACGCCCCCTTTGTGGCTGTAAACTGTGCGGCGATACAGGATAACTTATTTGAAAGTGAGCTCTTTGGCCATAGAGAGGGCGCATTTACCGGAGCTTCCGACGACAGAATCGGGCTTATAGAACAGGCAGACGGAGGAACTCTGTTTCTTGATGAGATAACAGAGCTTTCAAGTAGAAACCAGGCAAAGTTCTTAAGAGTGTTAGAAGATGGAAAGATTAGGAAAGTTGGTGAAAATGATGAAAAAGAAATTGATATTCGCCTCATTTCAGCAACTAACAAACCTGACAGGGAACTTCGTGACTCGGAGGAACTAATACGAAAGGATTTATATTTCAGAGTCGCGGCGGAGCTTTTCATCCTGGAACCACTAAGAAACAGGAAACAAGATATAGAAGCTTTGTTTGCATATTATCTTAATAAAAACGGAAACGGAAATATGATTGAGCCTGATGTCTTAGATCTGCTAATTCAGCATAAATGGCCCGGCAACACGCGGGAACTTGTAAATTTAGTAAAGAGCATTGGAATTGTTGCAGGTAAAAGGGAAATACGTGTTGGGGATTTGCCCAGGGAAATAAGAAATTCCTTATTTTCGAAACCAATGCTTGATACAACTCATCATGTAGATATTGAAGATGCAAATCCTTCTAAAAACCCCAGGCTGGAAAAGAAGAAAGAACTTCTTTTAGCTTCCCTTGAAAGAAATTTTGGAAATAAGACGGCGGCGGCCAAAGAGCTTGGAATCAGCAGAAAGACATTATATAATTACTTAAAGAAATTAGAAGTAGCAGCATTTTAGCTATAAGAAAAGTTTTTAGTTTTTCATAGAATACCCAGCTTTCGGGT
>CAZKNG010000104.1:0-5784 GCA_964554125.1 uncultured bacterium
ACTGTTTTGGGAATTCAATATATACGCTTTTTTTCATACCGGATGATAATTTTAAAATTATCATCCCGCTCTTTCTCTCCTTCGGAATAATATCCAGCCTTATTATATGCCCGTAGGAGTGTAAGACCCCCATCATCAAACCCATGTAGTTTGTTAATTCCCCAAGCAACCTTGAAGCACGAAGCATGATATCACGCAAATCTCCAAGATCTTCCCCGATTCCATTATTTATTTCTTCTATAATACTTTTTTTCAGCTCTCCTCTCTGGTTAATAGAATCAACATAGAATCTGTAACCTGAATCGGTAGGCACCCTTCCAGCTGAAATATGAGGCTTGAAAAGAAATTCTTTTTCTTCCAGGTCGTGGAAAATCGTACGGATATTCGCGGTACTGACAGGGAGTTTATATATGTTTTTCAATGCCTTTGAACTAACCGGCCGACCCTTTTTAATATACAGATCGACGGTTTTTGTCAATATTTCCGATTCTGAAGAACTCATTTCCGTGTAATCAGTCACGTTAGCACTCTCCATCCCTGACTGCTAAAATACCTTGATAAAGTTAATCTTTCTTATACTGCTTGTCAAGTTTGATAATAAAGAGCATCATCAACGGGAATAAAATGTAAGCAAATTAAATGCCTTAATACCTTCAGTATAGCGGGCTCCATAAGTGGAACATACTCCTAATTAATCAGATCTCCTATTCTACTGAACCTGGGCCAGTGTTTCTGGTAATCGATGGAAAAATACAGAAAAAGGGCTTCCCCCCTTAGGAGTTTCTTATCAAGTGGCCCCCAGAAACGTGAATCATAGCTATTATCCCTGTTGTCTCCAAGTACAAATATGTGACCTTCGGGTACGCGCTCGGGCCCATAATCTTTCTTCCCGCCCCGAATATATTTCGTGTAATCCTCATCCAGTTTCTTACCATCTATATAAACACTCTTCCCCTTAATTTCCACAACCTCACCGGGCAGGGCAATGCACCTTTTGATATAATCTGTTTTTCTGTCACCGGGAAATTTAAAAATAACAATATCCCCCCTCTCCGGTTCTCTCACTGCCGGAAGCCTCACGTCAACAAAAGGGACTTTTGCTCCATAAATAAATTTAGTAGCGAAGAGAAAATCACCCTTGAGAAGGGTGTCTTTCATGGAACCTGAAGGTATATGATAACTCTGAATAATAAATGTTCTGACTATTAGGGCCAGAAAAACCGCTGTAACAATAATCTCGGTATATTCTCTGATTTTTGATTTTTGTCTGGGCTTTCTGCTGTCTTTCTTAGTCATGCTATCCTTTCTACTTAACTTCGATAACTGTTTTTGTATTTATAACTGTCTTTCCGATTACCTGAGCGGTCTATTAGATTTAAAAATCCATACTAATCGATAAACACGGAGTTTGTTCGATACTAACGCTCTCTACCTTAAAATCCATACCATGCAGATGCGCATCCACATAGGCGTCGAAAATCAATATAACAAGAATTCCGGACGACCACCATAGCCAATCAATTTTACGTGCTTTATATTCATTATACCACGCGTTGTGATAACGCCAGCTTGAATTTATATAATTCTCTCCGCTAACCGTCTCTACCCATTTATCGTAACTGTCCCTTATTTTCTTCTCCCTTTTTTCCCGGCGGTAATTTAGAAGTATAGTTGTTAAGTACCAGGTTTCCAGTCCCATGGCGAGAGCTGCTTTTACGGGTCTTTCATTGTACATCTGACCCAGGCCGGGGAAGACGAGGGCGCACAGCATAGCAATACGCGGGTTTTTTTTATCCTTCCAGCCGGGATCTTCTTCCCCCCCGCCGCCTGTTTCCTCCGACAGTACTTCCTTCAACTCCTTCATTGTCCATCCTGTCTCATGAGTTGACCCTTCCGTAGAATCAACGCTTGAAATTGATAAAAGTTCCGGGGAGATCCCCGATTGACAATACAATCCTTCGAAAGCCATCGGGCTACGCGTAGTAATCAGCAAAAACAGTTGAAGAAATACGAAGGTAAGAAGAAATCTAATGAAAGTTTTCATATATATCAGCCCGAGAGTTATAGTATGAATATACTACTACGGTTTTTTCCATTATAAAACTGCCTTATATGACAAAGATCATACAATAAAAAAATACCGGTTATTTGTAATGGCGGGAACGTGTGGGAATCGAACCCACCCCGGATGGTTTCAGCACCCGGCAGAAGGATTTGAAGTCCTCGGGATTCACCAGAACCCATCCATTCCCGCGAGTTCACTAAAGCTGTCCATTTAAAGGAGAAAGGGTGATAGAAAGCTCAGTCCCCATGGGCAGCAAATAACTCTTGAAGGTAAAAAACAGCTTTACAGTTTTATTCAAAATATGCGACAGCTTCAATTTCTACTAAGGCTCCCAGGGGAAGTTTAGATACCTCATATGCTGCTCTTGCCGGAGGATCTTCCTTGAAATAGTTCATATAAACATTGTTCATTTCCTTAAAGTCGTCCATTGAATCAAGCATTACCGTAGTTTTTACTATTGAATGGAGCCCCCCTCCGGCAGCTTCAGCTACCGCTTTGAGGTTATATATAGCCCTCTCTACCTGACTTGACAAATCTTCAGCCAATTCCCCGCTATCGGGATCCATACCAAGTTGGCCTGAGATAAAAAGGAAATTTCCCGCGCGGACAGCCTGATTGTATGGTCCTATTGCTGCCGGAGCCGACTCGGTTCTTATAACTTCTTTCATACTTTCCCCTTTACTTGTAATCTATACAACTTAAAATAACAAAAATATTATACACTTAAAACTAAAACAATAATAGAAGAAAAACTCACCTGTCAAAAAATCTTCTCTATCTCAAACACAATATAACAAATTATTAACTTATTCCCTACTCAACCGTTACACTCTTAGCGAGATTTCTTGGTTGATCAACATGACATCCTCTCAGGACAGCAATGTGATAAGCTATTAATTGAAGAGGGATTATCGAAAGGATTGGATAAAGAAAGTCAAGTGTCTCGGGTATGTAGATTACATGATCAGCCATACTAATAATTTCATCGTTCCCTTCGGTAGTTACAGCGATAATTTTTCCCTTTCGAGCTTTAACCTCATTTATATTTCCCAGTATTTTCTTGTAAGCGCTGTCACGGGGACAAATTATAACAACCGGCATATTTTCATCTATCAGGGCGATAGGTCCGTGTTTCATCTCCGCCGCGGGATAACCCTCAGCGTGAACGTATGATATCTCCTTGAGCTTTAGAGCGCCTTCGAGGGCCACCGGATAGTTCGGTCCTCTTCCGAGATAAAGAAAGTTGTTATGGTAACAACATTTCTCGGATATAGTCTTAATCTTCTCATTCTTATCAAGAATTTGTGATACCTGCATTGGTAATTTCTCCAGAGCCTCGATTATTTTACGCCCCTCTGATGATGATATATTTCGCATTCTCCCCAGCATTATTGAAAGGAGACTCAAAACTGTGATCTGTGACGTAAACGCTTTTGTTGACGCAACACCAATCTCCGGCCCGGCATGAATGTAAACACCGCTTCCGGATTCGCGCGCTATGGTGCTTCCAACTACATTACAAATCCCCATACACCGGGCGCCTTTCTCATGTGCTTCCCTCATAGCCGCCAGAGTGTCAACTGTTTCACCTGATTGACTGATTGCCATAACGAGTGTATTATCCTCTATTATCGGATTCTTGTAGCGGAATTCACTCGCGTATTCCACTTCAACAGGTATACGGGCCTTTTCTTCGATCATATATTCACCTAAAAGAGCCGCGTGCCAGCTCGTTCCACAGGCAATAAATACAATTCGTTCAATCTCCCTCAGCTGGTCATCAGACATGTTTAAACCGCCAAGTTTGGACATTCCCGTTTCAGCCAGAATTCGTCCTCTCATGGCGTTTTTTATTGTTTCGGGCTGTTCAAATATCTCTTTCAGCATAAAATGGTCAAATCCGCTTTTTTCAATCATATCCAGATCCCAATCAACCCTCTCGACAACATGATCCACAGATTCGTTCCTTATAGTCATTGTCGAGAAATGCTCCGGAGTTGCCACAACCATCTGTTGATCCTTAAGGTATATAACCTTTCTTGTGTACTTGAGTATAGCCGCGACATCACTGGCGATGAAATATTCATTATCGCCGATCCCTACTATAACCGGAGAACCGTTTCGCGCGCTTACCAGTTTCTCCGGTTCAGAGGAAGAAATAACAAGTATTCCATATGTTCCTTCAACTACATCCAGGGCCTTTTGAACAGCTTTTTCCAGTTTATCACCATTATAAAATTCCTCGATCAGGTGTGCTAATACCTCTGTGTCAGTTTCAGTTGCGAATTTATGGCCTTCGGCTTGAAGTGAGGTTTTCAAAGTCTGATAATTTTCAATGATGCCGTTATGTACAAGAGCGATTCTTCCGCTGCAGTCTGAGTGAGGATGGGAGGACTGTGTGGTTGGCAGACCGTGCGTTGCCCATCTTGTATGTCCTATTCCAACAGTCTCATTCAAATCAGACTCGCTCAATTTTTCCTCGAGTTTCCTTATTTTGCCTTCCGTTTTTTTAATTAATAACGAGTCATCTTTGGCAATTGCTAAACCCGCGGAATCATACCCGCGGTACTCCAGCCGTTTGAGACCTTCGATGAGTATTTCACCAACTCGATTATTTTTACCGATATATCCGATAATGCCGCACATAACTCTCCCTTGAATTCTAAATTGGTTTCAAAGTCAAATTAAGGATATTAAGACTCTAACTGAACAAATGGTCAACTCTACTTAGAATATCCTCAGTTACTTTCTCTGAACCCGCTTCAGCGATAACCCTTACAACGGGTTCAGTATTTGATTTTCTCAAATGTATCCATCCTTTATCCATATCAATTCTTATGCCATCTGTGGTATTTACTTTTCCATCAAAGAGTTTTTCAGCTTCTTTCATTAAGACTGAAAAATCTCCTTCATAAGTATGTTTCTTCTTCACAATATGATAGCGGGGGGTTTTACTCAATTTCTCTCCGAGTGTAAGGCCTTGATTAGACAATAATTGAAGTATTAACGCTATGCCTGTAGCGGCATCACGCCCGTAATGAACTCCGGGATATATAACTCCTCCATTCCCTTCTCCGCCTATAACAGCGTCTGTTCTTTTCATAAGTTCTATGACGTTTGCTTCTCCCACGCCGGATCTGTGCAGGTGTACATTATAAAACTCAGCTATATCATCCATGAGCCGGGTTGTGGATAGATTTGTTACGACGGGACCTTTCCTGGTGGTTAAAATAAAATCAGCGGCAAGAGAAAGAGTTAATTCCTCACTGCAGACTGAACCACTCTCATCAACAAGAACAAGTCTGTCAGCATCCGGATCACAGGCAAATCCTATATCGGCCTTTTCCCTGACAACAGCCTTAGAGAGATCATAGAGGTTCGCGGGGGTCGGTTCCGGTACATGCGGGAACGGCGCATCAACATCTGTGTAGAGTTCAACTACGTTAACACCGAGTTTTTCGAGAAGGGATGGTATAATCCTGCTTCCGGCTCCATTAACACAATCAACAACGGCTTTTATATTCGAAGACTTAATCCGTTCTATATTTAAACAGTCAAGTTTGAGTATCCGGTTTATATGCACAGTGTCACTGTTTGCGTAAGGCTTACTCTGACCGAATATATCAGGCTCGGAAAACAAATGTTCATCACTTTCTACACGCTGTTTAATTCTATCTATTTTGTCAGAAGATAAAAACTCCCCCTTACTGTCTAAAAAT
>CAZKNG010000104.1:5794-6861 GCA_964554125.1 uncultured bacterium
CCCAGTAAACCTTATATCCATTATATTCAGGTGGATTATGGCTTGCTGTAACAATTATCCCGCCATCAGCTTTAAGTTCATCTACCATTATCTCAACTGTGGGAGTGGTTGCAATGCCAAGATCCACAACATCAAACCCCATAAATTGCAGAGAAGAACAAACGGCAGACATAAGAGAAACCCCGGAAGCCCTGGCATCCCTCCCTACAATCACCCTTCCCTTATTCAATTCAGCCGCGTAGGCTGCGGTAAATCTCGAAACTGTTTCAGGGTTCATACCACTTTTCAGTAACCCCCGGATACCGGAAATACTTATCATAAGCGACTTGTCGATCTTCACCCTTACTCTCCTTTAAAATCTTAAGTGAGCCCTTAAAGACAATGCTTAAGAGTAATAAATATGGGCATCGGTGTCAATTACTCACAATCCCCGCAGCTTAGACAATTTTACATACTATATTCAATATATTTTAACGCGGCATAAGGGTTGAAAGGTAAAATATTTTTCGGATGGGAAAGTGTATATTCAAAAATACAAAAAGGGGAGGAAATACAAACTTCCTCCCCCTGATAATCTGTACTCAACAGATCCTCTTACTTGCGTTCTTCCAACAGATGCTCTACTACAGCAGGATCCGCCAGTGTTGTTGTATCACCCACATCTTCCTTACCTTCCGCGATAGTTCTGAGTATCCTTCTCATAATCTTACCGCTGCGGGTTTTGGGAAGAGCGTCGGCATACTGAATCTTATCCGGTTTCGCTATAGGACCGATCTCAGTGCCTACATGCTTGCGAAGCTCCTGAATGAGTTCATCTGTTTTTTCCACTCCGTCACGCAGGGTTACAAAGGCATATAATCCCTGACCCTTTATCTCGTGAGGCATAGGAACAACAGCCGCTTCAGCAACGCTGTCGTGGCTTACAAGGGCGCTTTCGACTTCCATAGTGCCGATTCTATGACCGGACACGTTAATAACGTCGTCCACACGGCCCATAATCCAGAAATAGCCGTCCTCGTCCTGCCTGGCGCCGTCGCCTGTAAAGTAAACATCCTTAAAACGGCTGA
>CAZKNG010000105.1:0-6724 GCA_964554125.1 uncultured bacterium
TGGGATATCACTCTGGAAGTGGAAGTTGTCGGGTTCCGACAGAGAGAATATTTACAATGTAATCTTCTCCGCGTTGATTCAATATGTAGCGTCCGGAGCTGAGAGTCATATGCTGGATGTTGTTTCATCCAGAAACAGGTATACTGCCGGAGAAAAGCCCGATATATCTGTATATCTGGGTGAGGAGAGAGATCCTCGCGCTATTAAGGGGAAACTCTTTAAAATTGAGAAAAATGAGGAGAATCTTCTGCGGACGTTCATTTTCGACCCTGAAATTACGAAAAGAGGAATTTACAGGTCCAGGCTTCCTCTTCTTAATCCGGGTCGTTACAGAGTTTCAGCGAGGGAAATTCTGGGTTCAGGCAGAGGATTTAAGGGAGAAACGGAATTCCGCGTTGATTCACTTTCAGTTGAGTATATCCGGAGATCTGCAGATTGTGAATTCCTTAAGCGGTTGTCTGAGAAGTCAGGAGGCAGATTTTATCTCCCGGAAAATGTCGGCGAAATTTTTACCAGTATAACTCCTCATGCCGATAAGGTCGAGATAACTCGAAGAAGCTCTTTCCGAACGAATGTTATATTCCTAATTGTAATTATCAGTATCCTCACAGTAGAGTGGGTTCTAAGAAAGTTATGGAATCTGGTATAGCTGACCATTTGATATATTTTTTAAGATATTATTAAAAAGTCCTTGAAATAACTTTCTGATCTATTTTAATCTGAATATATGGATCCTGCGGGGAGGTTGTGATGATGAAGTTGAAGGGCCATATCAGAAATAAGGTCTTTCCCGGATATAACAGTTCTAACTTTAATATTTTCTGCTTGATGTTACTGCTGATCGGTGTATTTGCGCCGGGAGTATTTCTCATTCCGTCTCTATCTGCCGAAGGGATAGTACTCAATGAAATATATTATGATCATCCGGGCAGTGACACCGGGCATGAATTTGTTGAGTTGTATAATACAGATGAGGAAGCTGTCAATCTTAATGGATTCATGATTGAATTCCTGGACGGCAGAACCGGTAATCCGGAAACATATTTCAGGTTTACCGATAATATTTATCTTGCCGCCGGAGAATTAATTTTCGCTGGAGGGGAAGATTGTGTTCCCACCCCCGAGTTTACGGCAATGTGCGGACTGCAGAACGGAGCTGACGCGGTAAGGCTTTTATATAACGGGTCTATAGTTGATCTGGTGGGGTATGGAGAACTGAATTTAAGCGCTCTATATGAATCGAACCCAGCTGTAGATGTGGATGAGGGGTTTAGTCTTTCCAGGAAACCGGATGGAAGAGACAGTGGAAACAACAATGCCGATTTTGTCCCTTCTTTTCCCACACCGGGGAGAAAGAATTTCTTTACAACAGATCTGGAGTTGTCAATAAAGAATGATGAACTCTTTCCATGCACCGATGACCACATCGGTCTGGATATAGAGCTGAAGAATTGCGGATTAGAGAATTTCACCTGTCCTGTTCAGATCTGTGTAACCACCGTTTCGGAAGATATAAAAGAAGATATTACGGTAATATCTGATAAAGAAACGCTGAAACCGGAAGAGATTTTTAACTATGAGTATGATTTTTCAGTTTCAGGATTTAGTGACAGCGTTTCGATATTAGTATTTATCGAAGAGGATGAAGATCAGAATACGGGGAATGACACAGCTCGTGTATCCTTCCCTATATCTCCCAGAGACCTTGTAATAAATGAAATTATGTACAGACCTGATGCCGGTTCATCTGAATGGATTGAATTATATAATACCGGCGATAACTGCATTAATCTGCGGGGCTGGTTCTTAAGCGACGCGAATCGGACCGGGAAACTGATTTCCGGCAGTGAACTTTTAATATCTCCCGGGCGATATCTGCTTCTTGCTCAATTTGAGGAAGGTCTGAAAGAAACCCTTTCTGACTCAGCTATAGCGATCCATGGTGTTGAAGGCGGATGGCCGGTGCTTAACGACTACAGTACACCTTCTTCACCTGAAGTTATTATTATGAAAAACAGACGGGATAGAATAGAAGAAAAGATCGAATATCACAATATCACCGGGGAAGAGAGAGGAAGGTCGATCGAGAGGTTTTCTCCATTTGTCTGCAGCTTGGCTGAGGGGGGATTATGGCATAGATCTGCCGCGCCCTGCGGGTCAACCCCGGGGAAAGAAAATTCATCTTTCAATGGTCTTTCCGCGATAACCGAAAAACTTAGAATATCGCCGAACCCTTTTTCTCTTTCCAGAGACGGCGAGCTTGTTATCTCCGGTAAGGCTCGAAGCCGCGAGAGCGGTTTTCTGGTGAGGATATTCAATATGGAGGGGATGGAAGTTATCGGGCTGGCCGGAGAGAAGAAAGGGGCCGACTATTTTTCTCTCCTGTGGGATGGTCTTGATTCCGACGGAAGGACTGTGGTGACGGGTCTTTATATCTGTGTTGTGGAGTATTTTGGGTTGGGTGGAAGTGTATGCAGAACAGAGAAAAAGTGTGTGGCGGTAAAGAACGATCGATAATATTAATAATCATTCTGGGTTATATTATTTATACTACCTTTCCGGCATCAGCTGGAGTGCCTGTTTGGACTAAGGCCAGAAATGGAGCGGTCTATCCCGGCATCGTTCCGAATCTGAATTGTCTGAGAACTGAAGGTAATCATATCGGGTTGATCTCCTCTCTTTCCAACCCCTATTCGATAAAAGGACTTACCGATTCCTTTCTTTTAACGGGAATCCATAACGGCAGTAATGATCTGTGGATCTCCTGGTCCCTTCTTAATCATGATTTATACAGAGAAGATCGCGTCAGGTTAAGTTGGACAGGAAGAATGGCTCGAAGCGGCATTAAATTGGGGCTCGCACCAGGTTTCATCGGCAAGGGGGTTGCCGGGTTTAACTATGAAACAGAGAGAACGATTGGTATATCGGTAAGTTACAGTTGGAGAAAACTCTTCAGATTAGGAATCAGAGGAGATCTATATGATCTTGATTTTTATGATTACGAAGAAGTAAAATTTATGGTTTCGATATGTGATCCCCCCGTATCTCTCCTGTTTAATTATGTCGTTCCGAGGAGGAATGAGGATAACTTCCTTATCGGTTTGGAAGTTAATTTGAGCGGTAATTTTTGTCTTCTGTCAGGGTACGATGAAAATACGAACGAAATTTCAACGGGCCTGGTTTATCGAAGAAATAATTGGTATTTCGGTATAACCTGGAACAATCATCCCGTGCTCGGAAGCACAATGTCGGCCGGAGTTGGTGTGTTATGGGCGATATAACTCTGTTTACAAGGGCTTGTATATTTATAAATATATCCTTGATGCTCACAAACGTAAATCTGTCCGCAGAAATCTATGATTACTCCGCGGCTGGATCGATAGACGGTTTTTCCGAAGAAGAGTACAGGGTTATTGAGTATCTTCAAGATAATCCTGTTGATCTTGATAAAGCGAGTGTCGGAGACCTTATGGAAATCCCGGGATTTACGATACCTCTCGCGCGAAGGGTTGTAAAAGCTGTCAATCAATCCGGAGAGGATAGTAATTGGATCTTATTACTATCTCCTCGCGACAGAAAGGAGATATTAAAATACAAAAGTTTCATAATTATACCGTCGGTGAATAGCTTCAATTTCGAGTTACGATACACGTCGAGATACTTATCAGATTCAGATCGAAATAGCGATGACGGGTATATTCATCTTGAGAACGACTGGGCGGATTTCTCGGGGAGGATAAGGAGAAAGGGAGCCGCGACAGATATATCCGCGCACATTTTATTTGATCTTATAGAAAGAGATTTAAGCTTTTACGTCGGGGATTTTCTTCCTGATTTCGCCATGGGACTTGTAGCAGAAGGGCAGATGTTTTACTACCCTTTTTCATACAGTTACCCGCTGAACAACTACAGGTTTATAAGTAAAGGAACTTACTTTTATGGAGAAGTTATCAGAGGGATGGCTGCTTGTTACAAGAGAGATCTGTTTAAAATATTTTTTTATAACGGATTGATGCGAAAATATAAGGATGGAAAGTTTATTTTTAGTGATGATCTTTACCGGGGAGGGAGATTAGAGACAGAAATCGGAGAATCAAAGATCGGTGCTTCCATTATAAGAGAAGGAAGATCATCTGAAAATTATGCCGGGATAGATGCCAGGACTAAAAGGGGAAATCTGGATCTCGGTTTTGAATTGGCATTATCCGCCGATAGAGGAAAAGCCCTTTCCTGCGCGGGAAGTATTAAGAAAAGGAAAACAAAGGTGGGGATTCTCCTTTATAATCTCAACAGATATTCCGGTAATTCGCTGGGGAGGATTCCAGCTGACGGAAGGAGATTAAAGGGGATGCAGCGCGGGATCTCTGTTGTGGCCGAAAGAGAGTTTTTAAAAGACTTATCTTTTCGATGTTCGATCGAGCGTTGGATGAACAGACGGTCCTATCTGCTTGAAAATAAATTATCCTTTAGATTTCATCTTATTAAGAAAATGAGCAATAAGAAGATACGTCTGGCATGGAAGTACAGTGAGAAAGAAAAGAAAGGGGTTATACCAAGCAGAATTGAACCTTTTTCAGCTTCTAACACATTCAAATTATTATTTAACTGTAAAGCAGGTGAGCATCTTAAAATCCGCAATTCAATGAAGGTCCCATGGGAAGAAGATTCTTACGGTTTCCTGATCGCGCATTCGGTGGAGGTTGCTTTTTTAGGCGGGTCCATCAAAGGAAATTATTCATTCGCTGCGTACAGGGCTATTGATGGAAACCCTTCATATTATTACTATCAGCCTTCCGTAAGGGGGAGTTTTGCCTGGAAACATCTCTCCGGAAGCGGTTTCCGCAATCTTATAGGATTCGAACTTTATTATAGAAAAACAGTTATACATCTGCTGTTATCAGTTGATTCTTCAGGGAAGAAAGAGATGACCGTACAGGCTGTTATGGGATTATAGTATTTTGAGCTGATCTTTCCGGGACTTTCCCCAAAAATCCCGCATACTATTACAAATCACCCTCTGACTTACAGGTTATAGAAATCGGGGAAACTCCACAAATTACAAATATTGACAATAACCTGCCGAAGAGCTAATATATTGGATGCGATGTTAACCGGCGCGTAATATTACGCGCAACAGAGAATAGAGTGGATAGTCTGATATTTCCGCTCAATTTCTAATTATATAATTCTTTGGCAAATAGTCAGTTATGATTGGAGGACCTATGCTGGCAGAAAGAATGAATCGGCTTGGAACTGAGACCGCTTTTGAAGTGCTTTCAAAAGCCAATAAGATGGAATCAGAGGGACGTGAAATAATTCACCTTGAAATCGGTGAACCCGATTTTGACACCCCGAGAAATATAATTGACGCGGCAATTAAAGCTCTGAATGAAGGATTTACTCATTATGGGCCATCAGCCGGATTGCCGGAAACAAGAAAGGTTTTTGCTGATTTTATAAGTAAAGACCGCGGTGTTGATGTTGGTCCAGAGAATATTGTTGTAACACCCGGTGCTAAACCAATTCTTTTCTTCTCGATTCTGGCGCTTGTTGACGCGGGGGATGAAGTTATATATCCGAACCCGGGATTCCCAATATATGAGTCTGTTATTAACTTTGTTGGCGCCAAACCTGTTCCAATTCCTTTGAGAGAAGAGAAAGAATTTTCGTTCGATTTAGATGAGATGAAGGATCTTGTAAATGAAAAAACCAAGTTGATCATTTTAAATTCACCCCATAACCCGACTGGCGGGAGCTTGACGCCGGATGACATGAAGGGTATAGCGGAGCTGGCTGTCGAATACGACGCGTGGATACTTAGTGATGAAGTTTACAGCAAGATGGTATATGATGGTGATCATGTGAGTATATATGATTATCCTGAAGTTATGGACAGGACTATCCTCCTTGAAGGTCATTCAAAAACTTATGCTATGACCGGTTGGAGACTTGGATATGCTTCCATGCCGGAGGAACTGGCGGCGCAGATTGCCAAGATCCAGACTAACAGTAATTCCTGTACATCAACTTTTATCCAGAAAGCCGGTATAGAAGCTATTACGGGACCTCAGGATGAATCTCAAAAAATGATGGCAGAATTCAAGGCAAGAAGGGATATGTTCGTAGAAGGGCTGAACGAAATCCCTGGATTTAAATGTCTTAAACCCAAGGGCGCTTTCTACGTTTTCCCGAATATTACCGGTACAGGGAAAAAATCAAAAGAGATAGAGGAATATCTTCTGGATGAAGCGGGTGTCGCGGGGCTTAGCGGTACGAGTTTCGGAAGTTATGGAGAGGATTATCTAAGGTTCTCCTACGCTAATTCTCAGAAGAATCTTAAGAGAGCTCTGGAACTTATTAAAGAGGTGCTGTAGTTTTATAACACGTAAAGCTTGACTCCCTGGCGAGAACCAACACCTTTCGCCGGGGAGATTTATTTCTGGAGGTTGATTTGAAAACAGATATTGATGTTATCGCACTTGGCGGCAATGCTATTTTACCCGCTGAAGGAGAGGGTACGATAGAACAGCAGAGAGAAGTGACAAGGAGAACGATGAAGCAGATCTGCTCTCTTATAAAATCCGGCAGGAAGATTATCATCACACATGGTAACGGACCTATTGTTGGTAATATTATTGAGAGGGGAGAAGCGGTAAAAGACCATATCCCCCCTATGCCTATAGACGTTTGCGGCGCTGATTCGCAAGGTGGGATTGGATATATG
>CAZKNG010000106.1:0-6711 GCA_964554125.1 uncultured bacterium
TATCCTCCTTCCTTTCCCGCAGTGGCGGAACCAGTATTCTCGTTCCGCAAACGCGGTAAAAAAGGTCTGTCCTGATGCTGCCCTCCTCTACAAGTTTCAAAAGATTCCTGTTCGTGGCGAATATAAACCTCACATCTATCTCCCTTCTTCCGCTTTCACCGACCCTCCTTATCTCTCTTTCCTGTATTACCCTCAGAAGAGCAGCCTGTAGATTAGCGGGCATCTCTCCTATCTCATCGAGAAAGAATGTGCCTCCCCCTGCGCTTTCAACTAGACCGGCCCTTTCCCCTACCGCCCCTGTAAAGGCTCCCCTCGCGTGCCCGAAGAGCTCCGCCCGAAGCAGAGAAGGCTGCACTTCCATACAGTTTACCGTAACAAGAGGGCCGGAGGCTCTCCTGCTTAACCGATGAATATTCCGTGCTATTACCTCCTTTCCAGTACCGCTCTCACCCTCGATAAGCACAGAGAGTTCACTTGCGGCTATTTTTTGAATCTGCTGCTTGAGAGATCTGATGATTTCTGAATTTCCAATAATAGGCGGATCGAATAATTTTTTACTGTTAGTCCTTACAAAAGGTATATTCGCTTCAGCATTCTTTAGATGAAGAAGAGGAAGAACCTTCTCAATAAGGTTGAAACAGAATAGGTGGTCAGAATTTTCCCAACCCTGATCCGCACCCCCCCGGTCCCTGCTGATCTCAAGAGATATTTCGATATCAAGATCATCGGATGCTCCTCTAAAAACAAGAGGGGCACCTCCCCGTACAGATACGCGCCAGCTGGGCGGTAAACCCGGAACAGTGGTGAACCGGGCCAGATTATATGAAAAGGACGACAGGTGCGAACCGGCCGAGCCCCTTCTTTCTTTTCGATTCCGCCCTATCTGGGAGGCAGAAAAAAGAAGGCTCTGTACAACATTCCGTTCTAATCCCCGGTCGAAAAGAATGCCGCCTGAGCAATCCTCTTTTGACTCATATCTTTCTCTGAAAAGAACCACCTTTTTCTCTTCAACACAGCGCGACACTGTAAAAAGCGCCGCGGCGGCTCCGCATAGAACACAGAGCCGCCGCACAATTTCCCCTATAACCCTGTTCGCGTTCATAGAACACCACTTCAAATAAATGTAAAATAATATTCAGGGGGCAGCACGGATATTTACCCCCGACATTCATCACAATCTACATTTTTATCTATCAACATACCGTTAATATATCTTCTAGATTAAAAGCAACCGGCATTCCATAATTGATTTACCTGTGTTACTGCAATATATATAATGACTTATATCGCGCGCCATGTCATAAGATATTCGTTTACTGTCAGTTTTCCGACAGCCCGCCTCAAGCATCTCCTTGACTTTGAGCCTCTATGCCGAGTAATATTCGGTACTCGGGATTCATACTCAGCAGTCAGATTTCCGACACCTTCAGCAGCCGGCAATAAAAATATGAAGCCAGAAAAAGAGATAAATAAGAGAGAAGTTAATCTCCTCAAACTCATCCCGGAAAGAGAGATAGAATACCGCACCGGGGAGGACGGGATTGTAACTCTGCTCAAATTAAAATTTAAGAACAGGTTTCTTGTTAAATATCTGCTTCCGAGATTTAAGAATCCCTTCTTCAAATATAAGCTCGATAAGATCGGGAGTTTTGTATGGTTGATGTGCGACGGGGAGAGAAGAGTCGAAGAAATCGCTGACCTGATGAAAGAGGAATTCGGAGAGGAGGTCGAACCCTGCCTCGACAGACTGAGCTTGTTCCTCAACTACCTTGAAAAGTCAGGCTATATATCTTTTACGAATGTTGAAAAAGAGCAGGAAGAAGCTCGGGATATGCCCGGCCGGTAAACCGGCTTTTCAATTTCAAACAGAACGCGCTTTTTATGAAGTTTTCTCTCCGCGTCCTAAAAGTATAAATCCTACCTGCGAATGATCACCGCGTTCATACTCGCGTGGTCATCACTTTCAATAAAAATATCACGCGAAGTTTCATTGACAAAATTTAATTCTATAAACTCAGGGGCAAACGCTCTTAAATCACCCTCTTCCGGGGGATCCGGCGAAGTGATGCCGGTAATGTCAAGCGGTTCAAAATCAGCCGTCAAATCAAGTGAAGAGTATTTAAAACGTTCATCACATTCAATACCCCTTATATTTAAATATAGAGCGGCAGTCCAGTCGGCAAAAAGGTCTATAAACCTCTCGCCGGTTACATTTTCAATATTTTCTACCCCGGTTTTTTTTGACTGAACGAGTTCCCGGAATATATTATCACCATACCTGTCTCCGAGATATCTCAGGAAGAGAAAAGAAGCCCCGCGTCTCGCTATAGTATCATCACCGTAAACAAGCGAGGCATTCCCCGGATCAGCAAAGTAGTCATTAACCCTTCCGATATTATTCGCGTAATGCTCATTAAGATATTCGGCAATGTGTGCGAGGCCTTCCTCCAGCCACAATTCTTCCATATAAAAAGCTGAGCTGCCCCCGCCGTATTTTAAAACTCTGTAGTTGAACATTATCATATGAAGAAATTCATGCCCTAAAACTCCGGCTACCGCCTCGAGGGCTCCTTCCTTTGAAATCACATAGCCGTATAAGCCGGAGGGGTCAGGTACGATTGTATAGAAGATCTCCATACCGTTCGTGCAGCGCGGATTCACAAGGGAGGGCAGAAGATCAACCGGAAGAAAAAACCCGGTTATATACCAGTCCTGACCTCCGGGCGTAAGTTCGTTGATAACCGGAGACATCAGTATTGCCACCTTTCCGTCGGCATTGATATCGGATTCCACACCATATGAGTCGCGGTCTACATGGTAAACACTCTGGTCGAATTCCTGTCCCAGACTCACTATTTCCTGATCTGTCACACATCCCGGGTCCGTAGTCCTGTCAAGATAAAGGAGGGTGTGATTTCCTTCATATTTTAAATCAGCGGTTACGGTTGTATAGCTGTTCGTGTCAAAGGTTGATCCTTCATATTTACTGTAAACATCAAACTCCGCGGTAGCAGGAGCACCCTTTACAGGCGAAAATGACCTCCCCTTTTCAGGCTCTTCTGATAACTCAGCCCTCCCGCTTTTTAGAAGCTCTCCAGCTTCTTCCCTTTTCTTTCTGTCAAACCCGGAAATTCCAATCCTGCTGTAACCATTTGACAAACCGCCAGTTCTCTTTTCACTGAAAACCCGCTTTTTTTTGCTTGCCGCAGTTACAGCGCCCCCTGTCGCTGCTTCAAATTCAATCGAGTAACTGTAGTTGGTAGATAAATCAGACGGGGAAGGAGAATTGCTGAATAGAATCATCATATACCGGGCTTCTCCCCCGCTTGTCAGAGAAAAGCTGAAATTTTCAGAGCAGAAAAACCCCTTGCCCACATCACCCTGTTTAAACTCCACGTAGAAGGGAAGCATAGCCGTGGAAACGAAGATGTCGCCTCCTCTAAGAGGCATAAATCCGGCAATCGGACTTATCTGCTCCGCTCTCAAACTGCCCGTAAAAACACCGTCCGGGACAACCGCTTTTAGAACCCCCCGATCTCCCTCGAACGGGACCGCGTAGATGCCGACCGCATTCCCTTCCGCTTCACCGGGGAAGAATGCTATCCTGTTCTTGCCGGGCGCTGGATTAAACCGATAGCCTTCGACAATAACAGTATCTCCCATCCCCGCCGAGTCAGGTAAGACCGAATCTATAACAGGGGGCAGACCTGCCTCCTTATCCCCGCCGCAGTCTGAATATATAGCCGGCGATAATAAAAGAAATATTATAAATGCCGCTTTCCAGAAATCTGTCAAAATAGAATTTCCCTCTTTCTACCCGGATTCGGAAAAATAGCTTCGGCGTTATTTATAACCTGCCGCCGTTGAAATAAAAATTGTACTTGAAAAATACCAAAGAAGACCGCCCGCCGCAACAGAATGCTTGAAGGTTAAAACCCAGGAAAAGAATCGCCTGAGTACACACACTTGAAATTTCCCCGGAAATAGAGAATGTTACTGATATAAGGCATATATCTTGCTTTTTTAACCTTATAGAGCAAAAACACTGATATAACCCAGAAACAGGCCGGTCTAAAGATGGATCTTGTTGTAGATATTATAAACCCCGGTAAGGATAGTCCTATCGCTTCGGACTGCGCCGAGGCCGGATGGAAAGTCAAGGAATTTCCCTCCGTAGAAGACTTTACCGCCTCAAAACAAAAGACCTTCGCGCCGCTGTTGATCCTGTCTGTCCCTGAATCATGGCAAAAGGAGCAGCGGACTGAAGCAGCCGCGGCTATTACAGACTGGCATGATCAATATTCAAAAAGTCAGATCCTTCTTCTTTTACCCGGCAACTACAGGAAAAGCGATACAGCTGCCATTGATTTCAGCGCCCGTCATATTCTGTTCAAACCATACGACAGTAAAGACCTGCACCAACTTCTCGTGCGGACAGCCCGGGGTGTCGGGAAACGGGAGAAAAAACAGACTATTGATAAGATCAACAGAAAACCTGAAGGTTTTGAGAATATCATCGGTGTCAGCAGGCCGATCAGGGATGTAATAGATACCGCGAAAAAAGTCGCTTCAAGTGAAAGCACCTCCATTATGATAACCGGTGAAAACGGAACAGGCAAAGGCGCCATTGCCAAAGCGATACACACCTCGAGTATCAGGAAGGACGGTCCCTTCATAGAAATAAACTGCGCGGCGATCCCGCGCAATCTTCTTGAAACTGAATTCTTCGGACATGAATCGGGCGCTTTTACAGACGCGAAAGAAAGAAAGATCGGCCTGTTCGAATGTGCTAACGGAGGAACTGTGTTCCTCGATGAGATAGGGGAAATCGATTACAGACTCCAGGCAAAACTTCTTAAATTCCTCGATTCAAGGACGATAAGAAGAGTCAGCGGCACTCAGTTTCTTCCCGTTGACCTTCGGATTATATCGGCTACGAATAGAAACCTGAAAAAGGATGTCTTAGAAAAACGATTCAGAGCGGATCTGTTCTACAGGCTGAATGTGGTAGAAATATCTCTTCCTCCTCTGAGGGACAGAATAGAAGACATCGAACCGATAGCCAGATACTACGCCGGACAGTTCTCAACCCGCCTTAAAAAAGGAGATATTACCTTAACGGATGAAGCTGTTGAAATCCTGAAACGATACAGCTGGCCCGGTAATATCCGTGAATTAATCAATATTATAGAAAGAGCCGTACTTCTGAATACAGGCGGACAAATCAGAGCGGAAGACCTTCCCCTGAAAACAGAAAAGAAAGAAAGAACTATAGAGATCAGTCAAGAGAAGGGAACTATAAGGATCGATCTTCCGCCCGGAGGAACACCTATGAGAGAGATAGAGAAAGCTGCTATTATTGCCGCTCTGAAGCAAACCCGCGGCAATGTAACCGCTGCAGCCAGGCTTCTTGAGTTAGAACGGGGAACTATAAGGTATAAGATGAAAAAACACGGAATAGACCCCTCGAAAATAAAGGAAAACTCCGTAAACGGTCAATATACACCTGTACCTGTATCTGGTTGACATCCATTATGTTACAAGCACAGCGCTGCTTTATCCTTAAAACAACCCCGATTTTCCCCTGAAAAATCCGCAATTTCTATTAGTCCGAATAGTTCCGTGCCTGAATGAATTTATTTAATGGCAAGGGTTAAAACACCAGCAAACACTGTATAATGATAATTATAACTGAATATTTAACATTGAGTTACACCATTTCAAATTTCAACACAACATTCCTTTTCCGGTCCAAATCTATCATTTCCACGGCCTTAAAAGACTCTATGGCATCGGCATTGCCTTATTGAATTAACAAGAAATTGGAAGTAATGAATGATTTTAAGATTTTGCCTTAACCCTCAGGAGGTGGGAAGAATGTCAGGACAGTCCATAGCCCGAAAATTCCTCACTTTAATTACCTTCCTCAGTGTACTGGCTGCTATCGGCTGTGGAGATTACTCTCCTGTTTCCCCCTCGCAGGAAAATAATGATGTGTCCGGTGTCGAGAACCCCCTTTTCGTTCAGCTTCTCTCCACCTCTGAGGGTTCCTCCAGACCTATTGTGGGAACAGCTTCGAAAGTGATTTCCGCCGAAAAAGGCGGAACAGTTGATAACGGTTATTTCAGTCTTTCTTTCCCTCCGGGAGCGCTCGATGAGGACACCGAGATAACGATTGAAATGCCTCAGTTCCCAAGCGCGGTAGTAGAGCTTGGCCCCCACGGGATTCAGTTCAACAAAGAAGTGACACTGTCTCTATCGACAGATCTTATAGAATCAGAAAGTGCGGAGATCAAAGTAGTCTGGCATAATGATGAAAGTGATCGCTGGGAATATATTGGGGAATACACCGAAAATGGTGTAGTGAAGGCTGGGTTAGAGCATTTTAGTGAATATGGGGCGTCACCTTACAATTAATATTTGTTTCATATTAATGTTTTAAAAAACCCTCCATTTATGGAGGGTTTTTTTATTGGTATTTTTACCTCTTCCCCTTAAGATACTCCATTATGAAGAGAGAATATCAATTGCCGGCAAGATACATAAAATTGGCCACGTTCGGGAAAGGCGCCGCGGGGAAAGTTCTAAAGGTAAAGGATACTATCAGCGGCAATATTATTGCCCTGAAAATACTGACAAATGTAGAGACAAACGCGGCAAAGACACTTGTTAACGAATTTAAGACACTCTCTTCACTTGATCACCCAAATC
>CAZKNG010000107.1:0-6568 GCA_964554125.1 uncultured bacterium
TGTCAAACGCTTTTTTTGTGGTCAGGAATCCTTCTTGTAACGAGCCGGGAGCATAAATCACCCTGGGGAATTCGCCGTGCCCGGAATATAATGCTAAAAGTAGATCACCTTGCTCAGTTCGGGTTGGAAGACCGGTAGCTGGCCCGGGTCGTTGCGCAAGATGAATCACGAGAGGAGTCTCAGTCATTGCAGCGAGGCTGAGACCTTCAGCCATCAAGGCGAAGCCGCCCCCGGATGTTGATACAAGTGCGCGTCCGCCGGCAAACCATGCGCCGAGAGCCATATTGACCGCTGCGATTTCATCCTCGGCCTGTTCAACAAAAACGTTTGCTTTATCCCCGACAGAAGAAAGAAATGTTAACACTCCTGTTGAAGGTGACATTGGATATGATGAGATAAAATTACAACCCCCGGCGAGAGCACCTAGACCTATTGACTGAGTTCCATTAAGAAGGAGTGCTGAGCCGGCATCATCGTTCTTTTTCTTCTGTTTTCTGCTTATTTCTTCAGGAATTGAAAACGACTCTGAAAGGGTTTGAGCAAATGCTATTCCTTTCTGTATCGCGGATTTGTTATCAGCGATAACCTGTTCTGGTTTTTCTTTAAAAAAGGAGGTGATATGATCATTAATAAGGTTTTTGGAAATGTGAAAAAGAGAAGCAAGAAGGCCTATCGCAATCGTATTCGCGAACACTTTATTTCCAATATCTTTTGCGGCATTAAGAAAATCAAAACTAAAGACGTGAGGATGAGAAATTGTTTTTACCTGTGTTTCATCCCCTATGATAATAGTATCATCTGTAACTCGATATGAAATATGTTCAAACGCTTTGTTATCCAAGATAACGAGGATATCGATACGATCCACGTACGTGGCTACCGGTAGTGTTGAAATTCGTATCTCAGTGGAATTACTGCCTCCTCGAACTCGTGACATATATTCTTTTGTTGAAAACAGATAATATCCTGTGTGATGCAGGAGGGTTACCAGTAATCCTTCCACGGTTTGAATTCCCTGTCCTGCTTCACCGGCAATTACTATTGAAATATCCTGTTTCTTAGAAACCATTATGATCTATCCTTCAATGAGTATCTCTCATCCGATATCACAGTAGCCGTTCAGCCACATTATAGTGTTCGCCGGGATTGTTTTCCCGGCTCCGCTGGGAGGATCGGACACAGCGTCAAGGTGATCCCCACCTGAATCAAAGGGCGGCGGATAAAGTATTAAGTCAGATTATACGCTGCCTATTTGCCGAGTTTCTCTATCTCCTCTTCTACCTCTTCAGCACCTTCGGAGTAGAACCCGTTCTCGTCAGGATCCAACTCGTGCAGAAGACGCAGAAACTCTCCCGCGTGAACTCTCTCTTCGTCGGCGATATCCTTCAGTACTTCTATAGCGAGTTTATTATCGGTCGATTCGGCAAGCTGCATATAGAGTTGAATGGCTTCATATTCAGCTGAAATCATGAACCGTATCGCTCTGATCAGCTCTTCATCTGTGAGTTTACGATCATTGGCAAGTCCGGAAAATGGATGTCCGAATTCTGGCATAGATCACCTCCAGTTTTTAATCCTGAATATACTTGATATACTAAAGGTAATGACTATTCAGGTCAAGTCCGTAATAATATGTCATCCTGAATCAGGGTTGGGAAGATTATCAGCCGATGCGTGCGAATAGTTTAATCAATTACCATAGGGGCAGAGATCTTCAATCCGAATAATGTAAATTTTATTACGAAACTCTTTTCCAATTTTAATCACAGAAGATTTTCTGTTTGTTTTCTGCTTGAAAAGATCCTGCTTAATAATTAGACTCTGAACTTGGACAAAGCGGATAAATATTCCTGACAACACCAGATCTGGAACAGGAAAATGACAGATAAAATAAAACTCGGAATCAGCACCTGTCTTCTGGGTGAGAAAGTCCGGTACGACGGCGGCCATAAACTGGATCGTTATCTTGTCAATGTAGTCGGGCCGTTTGTGGAATGGGTGCCGATCTGCCCTGAAGTAGAGTGCGGTCTACCTACGCCGCGTGAATCGATGCATCTGGTGCAAACCGATAACGGTTTGCGGCTGATGACAGGTAAAACCAGAATTGACCACACCGAACGTATGATAAAGTGGGCGGAGAAACGCCTCGATCTTCTGGAAAAGGAAGAGATTTGCGGTTTTGTTTTCAAAACTAAATCGCCGAGTTCCGGCATGCGCGATATTAAGATTTATAGCCAGGCCGGCATGCCGTTGAGCAAAGGTAAGGGTATGTTTGCCTCACGTTTGATGGAACGGTTTCCCTATCTGCCGGTAGAAGATGAAGGTCGCCTTAACGATGCGGGGTTGCGGGAAAACTTCATTGAACGCGTTTTTGTCTATTTTCGCTGGCTGCAGTTTCTTGCCGATGGAGCGACACGTAAGGGATTGGTTGATTTTCACACTGACCACAAATATCTCATTATGGCTCACAGCGAGTCCAATCTCCGTGCCATGGGTAAACTCGTCGCAGACCCGCATGCCAAAGAAAAAAAGGAACTACTCGACGAGTATTTCATCAATTTGATGGAAGGCCTTAAACTCAATGCGACAGTCAAAAAGAATACCAATGTCCTGCAGCACATAATGGGGTATTTTAAAAATCAACTCTCCTCTGAGGAAAAACAGGAATTGCTCGATGTGATTGAGAAATATCACGATCGGCTCATACCGCTGATCGTTCCGGTTACATTGATAAAACATTACACTAAAAAATACCGTGAGCCCTATCTATCCCGGCAGCACTACCTCAATCCGCATCCGGCCGAGTTAATGCTGCGCAATCACGTCTGAATTTGCAATATATTAACGATTGCTTCAAAAAAATAATAAAAACCCGGCCGCCGAATCTTAAGATCCCTGCAACCGGGTTTGAAAATGTAATAAAGATCCCCGTTATACGATCATCTCATCAGGATCATCTTTCCGGTCTTCTTGAAATCGTTCACCTTGAACTGGTAGAAGTATACTCCGGAAGCTACACTGCGGCCTTTATCCGACTTTCCGTTCCAGACCTCGCTGTATACGCCGGGCTTGCGGAATTTATCGGCAAGGTTTCTAACCAGTCTTCCCTCCACGTCGTATATCCTGATACTCATCCTTCCCGATACCGGTATTTCGTAGCGTATAGTGCAAACCGGGTTGAACGGATTCGGATAGCTCTGGTAAACATGGTATTTATGGGGAGCAACCTCTTTATCTGAAATATCTGTGACTTCATCCTGAGTAACCCGAAGACCCCAGGCGTCAAGAGTGAAATCCGCAGATTCGGGAATTATTCCGCCGGGATTGAAGAGGATATAGTCGCCGAATACAGCGCCAAGCGGAATAGTGATTTCGCCTGGAGCAGTAACATCAACCGTCGTGACGGCTGATTCGGCCGGAGCTTCTATCAATAGATCGCCAGGCTCTATAACCTCAAGTACATCGAGCCAGAGCTCCATGTCGGACCAGTATTCGTTGCCATAGTTAGTAAATCTCGTTGTTAATGACTGTACTCCGGATTGCCCGATCCCTCTCGGAAGAAGATCCAGCTCGAATCCGACTTGATCCACATCAATAACTTCCAGGGTGGGAGATACAATATTTCCGAATTCGGTGCATAAATCGTCGTCCCCTCCCTGCGAGTGTCCGGCGAATACCTCCAGGTTGGTATCGGACTCGGCAGATAACCTCTTCTGTTCTGAAGTGGCTATTACACGGAATTCGCCGTTATCATTGTGTATCCAGAATCTTCCGGTCGATGTGGAATCTGCGTTGACGACACGTTTTTGGTTATTTCCGCTGTAGCCCGCAGACCCGGGTATATTCCAGTTCCACACCGCCACGACCTTCTTCGTTCCGTCAGGCTGTTCCTCGTATACTTTAACATTTCCGCATTTGTTGGTATCGCCGGAGAACTCCAGCACCAACTGTCCTCCGGGTGGAACTTCGACCATGTGCCATTCGCAATATTTCTTCATAGGGTAACTCCGCCAGTGCACAGAGTTGCCCCTTCTTGTTTCCAGCCCCTGAGCTTTTAGAAGGCTGTCATAGGCGGCGAGGCCGGCTTTAACCGCGTCTTCGTATTTGGCTCCGGCTTTGAGTTTATCAATCTTTACCTTCAGATATGTGGCCCATCCACCGTCGGGATGATGAACATCACTTCTGTGAGGCTGATCTCCCGCGGCGGAGGATACGTTAATGGTTGTTTTTTTCTTGTCGTTTAAGGAGCGGAGAGAATCTGCCGGACGCCCTCCGTAGCATTGAACCATTTCGACATTGAGATCGGCGAGGCAGGAATCGATTGCTTCCTGAATCAGACTGCGAAGGCTGTCGGGGCTTATAGTAGCTGATCCAAGCAAATGAGTATGTCCGTCTGCTCTCCCGTGGTTTGTAATCATAAGCTGGAGTTTTGATTTTTTACTTTTACGTCTGCAGGCCGCGACACGTTTGCTGACTTCCTTGAAGGCATTTGCCACATTGGCGCCATTGCATGAATCGACTTTAGAATGCGGTATTAAAGTTGTATCCTCGCTGTTACCTTTATGATAAAGGGTGAATACATTATCAGGACAGTAGTTTAGATTCTCGGTTTTCAGTTTGTATAACTTAGCTATATTATTCCAGTAACGGGCATAGTTTGAATTGGCTCCTCCGCTTAACAGTATGGCAAATTTGCAGGAGTCGCAATCGGCCGAAAAGGAATTAAATATATCTCTCTCGAAATTATCTTCATCTTCAAGTCCTATCCCAGGAGCCGGGGAGTAGCTGGGAGGGGAAATAAGTGTATAGGCTATATTTGTAAGTACTACTTGAACGCTGTCCTCCGGCCAGTAAGGATCATCTACACGAAAGGTGTCTACAGTTGCATCCACACTCACATAGGCTCCATACCACATCGAAGAAGGGGCTGCAGGCCCATCGATATAGGCGATCATACTGGGAGGCATTAATTCATCATCTTGAAAAAGCTCGTAGTCGAAGACGAGCATACTATCTTCCGGGTTGGTGTAGTAACCTAAAACTGTGACGTTGGTACCGATAATACCGGGTAATTGATTGTAAATTTCCGGTATGCTGTAATCCTGGCCGAATACCGCGCCGGGCGCAAGTACGATTCCGGAAATAAGGAATGCCAATGAGAAGATTTTCACAACACTACTGATTAATAGCCTTGTTTTCATTTAAACACCTCCCAGGGTTCATTTTCAAGGCGAATGAATAAGATATCAATTAAAGATCACATTATATCATAATTCTGCTATTATTGTAAACAAAAATAATTTATAACCCGCATTATAGCTGTAACTTGAGGCACAATATAGAAAAATATCCTGAGGAAAGTAACAACACTGTTTTGAATGCAAGATGGATTCGTCAGGTAAAGCCCGGAATACAGAGGTGCGCGGAAATTCCCGTAAAAAGCGGTTTTTTCTCTTGACACAAGATTGAAATCAGGATAGGATGAAATCCGGCTTTAGAAATATCCTGCAAAAACCTTGGGGGCGCTATGAAGAATATTAATAGATCAGGTCTGATAATATTCCTTGTTATTGCTTTTCTTTTTACCACATGTCTTATATCTGCGGACATTTACGCCAGAGTGTGGATCAAACAGGAAGTGAATTTAGGAGAGCCTGGGGACCTTCCCGTAATAAGTCCCATTAGTAAAACAAGTAATAGTCCCGGAACTTCCGTCACAGCGAGCAGTACCCCGAATAATCCAACAGAGGTGGAGCGCATTTCTGTATGGGAGCTGTATTCAAAAATACTATTCGGTCAATTTTTGGGTTTTATTTTTTAATCTATAACTATCAGGATAAATAGGGGACTGATGAAGGCTGCTGAAAGAGTAATAGAAGAAATAAATGATTTACTTTCCAGAGAGGAATACAGCAAAGCTCTTAAGGTAGTTAACGAGAAGGCTGTAAAAGTAGCTGGCGATCCATCTTTATCATCACTTGACGAGGACCTTTTCCTTTTAATATCAAAGACATATTACTTTAACAAGATGCATAAGGAATCAAAGGATTTCTTGGGCAAATTTGAATCGTGCTATTCAGATTCAACGGGCAGGATCGATTATATTATACAGAAATTCAAACTATTGATTTCAGAGAATAAGGCAGTAGAAGCAATAGAGCTGCTTGATAAATCTCTTGAGAATGAAAGACCGGAGAACGAATATTACGAGCTTAATTTCCATCTTGGGCAAGCCCATTTCTGGAATGGGGATTATTTCGAAGCAAATCATCTTCTTGAAAAGTGTTATCATTATTATCTTAATAATTCAGATCATTATATGCTTGGAATGACGCTATATATGTTTGGCTATGTTGCCTTTCAGCGTGGAGCTTTGGATGATGCTGAAAATTATTTCAATAAAGCACTGAATAATTTTAAAATATCGGGGAATACCCATCAGATTGGGAATACCTATAAAATGCTTTCTATATTGAGCTATAGAAGCGGCAGATACAAGTCAGCTGAAGATAAAATCGATTTATCAGAAGGGTATTTTCGAAAGTGTTCAAGTAAAAGCAATATTTTA
>CAZKNG010000108.1:0-6403 GCA_964554125.1 uncultured bacterium
TATGAAAGTAAGATTTATTCATTCAGGTATAGGCGCGTACAATCAGATGCGAAGGATGGTATCAAAACTTTTAAAGTAAATATAGATGAAGTAAAACACGGAATATAAGGTGCTCGTAAGAAAAAGATAAACTTCCCGGTATCCGGAAAACACTTTAGAGCAGAGAATCCGGTAAAGGCCGGGAAGTTTTTTAAAAGAGACTTTGTTACTCATGTAACCGCATCCGAAAAGGCATTCACCCTTTAACCGATCATAAAACAGCACGGAGACGGCTTGTAATGGGTATAAACAAATACAAATTGCCGGTTACTTCAGCGAGATTATTTCTTCTGAAGTTTCCCGAGAATAAAAATAATGTAAATCGATGAAAGTCCTACCAGGATGTAGATGATCTTTGAAATTACCGATGTGTCGCCGAAGATTTCGGCAACCAGGTTGAAACCGAAAAGGCCCACCAGAAGCCAGTTCAATCCACCGATAATAACCAGGATCAGAGTAATCCAATCAACAGTATTCAGTTTTTTCATGATAATCACCCCCTTTTGCTCTTTATATATTATTTAAGGGTTTTATATCAAGGGAAAATTGATACAAAATTAATTTATTTTAGTAATCTTTTCAGTTTAAAGAAAGAATAACCAGCTTGCTCCCGCTATTGCCATAGATGTCCAGAATACGGTTTTAGCCGTTACCCTTTCAGAGTAGAAGATACTTGAAAGTGGAATCAACATCGCGGGCGAAGTGGCCATAAGGGTTGATGCTATTCCGAGCTTTGCGTATGAAATTGAAACGAGAGACAGCACAACTCCTATAACGGGGCCGAATAAAGCGCCTCCAAAGATCCTCGGTGTGATTCCCTTCTGCCGGAGTTTTGCGAAATCAATGTGAAAATTCCCGGTCAGCAGTAAATAGATAGATATAGCGGCCGTTGCGGCCGTAACCCTGATAAGATTCGCTGAAATTGGGTTGATACCTTCCTGCAGGCCCCTTTTTGAAAGCATCAGCCCAATGGCCTGTCCCATAGCTCCGCCCAGGCCAAGCAGCACACCTCTCAGAAGATGCCTCGGATGAAAAGAACTGTTGTCGCTTTTATCTTTGGTTACAAAGGCGATTGACAGGACTGTCAGGCTGATAGCCGTGAGCTGCCATGGGCCAAGTTTTTCATTCAGAAATACCCAGCCTAAGAATACGCTGAAGATAGGAACAGATGTCATCATAAGCATTCCCATCCTGGGGCCAATCAGGACGTAGGATTCAAAAAGGAGAGAATCGCCTATAAAAAATCCTACGACCCCCGAGACAGACAGAAATATAAAGGTCTGAGATAGCAGGCCGGGAAGAGGTTTTCTTATTATAATCAGGTGCATTGCGCCGAGTAAAATCAAGGCGAACCATAGTCTTAAGTGGTTTACAGACCTGGATCCTATCTTTTTTCCCGCGTCGGCAAAGAGTATCGAATTGATTGCCCAGCAGGCTGCAGTTAAAACCGCCGCGATTTCACCTATATATGTCATTTGTAAAGCTCCATTTCCGATTATAAGAAAATAGTAATAAATATCTGTAATTTCAACTGCAAACGGTTCTAACGGAAAATCAAGGGCCTTTTATACCTTTAGATAAAATCAGAGGTCTCTTTTTATTATTTAAGATGGTCACAGGTGGAACATTTATTCCAGTGATTTGTAAATGTTATATATCAATTGTCCTCCAACCAAAAGAATAGGCATTTGCTCTAACTTCGATTGTGAGGTATAATTAATAGAGGTATAGTTGATTTTTAAGGATGCGGGGTTTAATTACAGGGCGGACTGCGAAAGTTCGATCTTCATTGGAAAAATAAAGGCAGGATTTATGAAAAGCAGAGTTTTAATTTTCCTTTTAGTCATTTCAGTGACCTTGCAGTTTCACCAAACGGCATTTTCTCAATCAAGAGGTGACCTGCAAGCTCAAAACTATTACCTTAAGGGAAGATTTCTCGAAGAATGGAACGAACTTGATTATGCCTACACATTCTATAAAGCGGCTGAGGAGAAGTCCCCCGAATCTATGTGGCTGAAGCTTGCCCTTACACGCGTGTCGCTGAATATAGGAAAATTTGATGAAGCAAAAGAGTACGCGAAATCGTTACTCGGCAATGAAGAATACAAGGTTGAAGCGTCTATCTATCTGTCTGAAGCAAATTTCAGGACGGGCCAGAAGCGTAAAGCGGCTGAAAATCTCGAAGCCGTAGAAGATGATCTGGATAAAATGCGGAGAAAGAGCGTTCTGAACTTTCTGGCGAGAATATATTTTGATTTAGAGGATGAAAATAACATTCGCAGGACCCTCAAAAAGCTTAAAACGATATTTCCTGATGATATCTTTGCTAACTACAGGCTGGGACTGTTCTACGCGAAAGAAGGTAGAACAGAAAAGGCGATAGAATCTTTCAGGATCGTTCTAAACCAGGATCCCGCGTATCAGGATCTGCCTCAACTTATGTCATCCCTGCTGATCAGCGAGGATCGCAGAGAGGAGGCAAAGAGGGTTCTGGAAAAAGCATTTAACGCCAATCCCGCCGACAAAGAAGTAAGCGGGGAACTCTTCAGGATGATAACCGAAGACGGGGAATTTTCACGCGGGATCGATATCTTAAAGCCGCTATTTGATAGTGAAAAGCTTCCAGTAAGAGATCTTATCAGATTGGGAAGGTTCTATTTCAATAGGGACGAATACGAGGAAGCACTCGTGGTATACAGGAAACTAATGGATAAGGATTGTAACAAGACGGCGGTATTTAGTATAATCGCGGACCTTGAGCTCAAGCTGAACAATTTTAGAAACGCCGCGGAGAGACTGGAAAAACTCGTGGAAATGAAGCCGGATGATTTTTCAAGTTACAGGGGACTGTTGTTTTTAGCGCACGACCTTGCGGGCAGTCCGTCATCTCCACAGCAGGATGTGATAATATCTCCTTCCGACAGCGCGCGTTACGTAAACAATGCGGCAAAGCTGGTAGACCGTGATTCAGCCGGCCAGAATTATATTATGGGTATTATCTACAATAAAGCGGGTGAATATGAGATCGCCCTGGATTATCTGCTGCGTGCCGAAAAACTTAAACCCGGCGATAGAGATATAACTCTTGAGCTTGCTCAGGTATTTGAAGAAAAAGGGAGTCATGATGAGGCTCTCAGTAGAGTTAAGAATCTTTATAAGAAGAATCCTGAAGACCCTACCCTGATGAATTACTACGGTTACCTTCTGGCTGTCAGGGGTAACAGGCTTGATTTTGCCGAAGAACTCCTCGGAAAGGTTTTAAAGGATGATCCGGGAAACGGATATTATCTCGACAGCCTCGGTTGGATTAAGTTCAAGAAGGGGGAGTACTCAGATGCACTCAAAATCCTCCTGGACGCTGCCGACAGTATCAATGATGATCCTACTATATGGGAACATATAGGAGATACCTACGTCATGCTTGAAGCTGTCGAGAAAGCTGAAAAAGCGTACCGGAAATCTGTCGAACTCAATCCCGGAAGACAGAAGGTAATGGAGAAGCTGCATGCTATCATCGCTGAAAAACCTGAAAAAGAATAGACACAGAAAAAAAATTATCTTTTTTCTTTCTGTTATCTTGGCGCTTGGAGGTTGCGCGGCAGGAATGAAACCTGCCTCTCTTTCCACTCCGGATGATTATAACAGGTTGTTAATTCGGCCCGATCCCGGAGAAAACTTTGTCGTAAGCGGTAAAGCCAGATTTGAGCTTTCCCGCTACAGGTTCAGAGGTGTCTTCAGAATGCAGTATGAAAATCAGAACCTCAGAATAGATTTTCACCATTCAAGTATGTTTGGCGCCCTTAAAGAGGAAGCTTCAGTATTTATTGGAAAAGATGGTATAACTCTATTTGACCAGAAAAGGGGTCAGTATTACGACGAGGAAAGAACCGATAAGTTGATAGGTGATGCCGTAGGAGGGAGAGTTGAGCCGTCTGATATATTGCTGGCTCTTCTTCTTGATATGCCCGCTTTCAACGAGATTAATAAGCTGAGGGCATATGCTGGAAGTGGAGGAGCATGGAAGATCAAAGGTATATACCGTAATCGGAAGGTGGAATTTTCAGGTGATAATGAATCAGGTATAGAAGCTCTCAGCATCGGAGATTCTGATGGAAGGTGGAGAGGTATCGTTTTCTACAGCTATCCGGGAGGAGGGGATAACTGCTGCGGATATCCGGAAGATATTACGATAAGAACAGCCGATAACTCTTTAAGAGTCAATCTGGATGTTCAAAACGTCAAAAGTAGCGGCAGCAGATAAATTTAATGAAAAAAGGGGAACTTTGAGTATTTTAAAGAGTATGATATTGTAGTGAGAGTGTGCCTGTAAGAAGGAGCTATATTGATAATTGACAAGAGCAGAAAAGATAGCCGCGAGAAATCAGGTCAGAAAAGTGATGAGGAATTAATATTTTCCGTACAGGAGGGCAGCAGCGAGGCTTTTGATCAACTTGTAACAAGATATAAGAACCGGCTCTACGCTTACCTTCTCAGACTTACGGGAAATCCTGATGAAGCTGAGGAATTTGCTCAGGAAACATTCGTAAAGGCTTATATTAACGCGGATAAATATAAACCGATCGCGAAATTTTCAACGTGGCTGTACACTATCGGAACAAACCTTGTCCGGAACAGAATAAGAAATAGAAAAAGAAGGCCGAAGGTATGGAGTCTCTGGAACCACAATCTTGATGACGGAGGGGGATGGATGGAAATAGAGGACAAATCTCAGGATTCAGAGCAAAACGCCGACAGAGATAAGCTTCAGGATTTTATTCAGCAAGCTATAGAGGAGATTCCGGGAAAATACAGAACCGCCTTCGTGCTGAGAGAGATTGAAAACTTGAGTTATGAAGAGATATCCGCCTCAACCGGAGCTAAGCTGGGCACGGTTCGTTCCAGGATAAACAGAGGAAGAAAATATTTTAAAACAGCAGTGGCACCTTACTTGAAAGGTGATGTCAGATTCAAGGAGAAATAGAGATGAGATGTTCAAAAGCAAGAGAATACTACTTCAAGAACAGAGACGATCTGCTTAATGAAGCTGAGAGAATGGAGCTTCAGGAGCATCTGGCGGAATGTCCCGCTTGCCTTCGCTTTGAAAAAGAGATGAACGCCGGCCTTGGATTATTAGAAGAGCTTTCAGAGCCTCAGGCACCCGATAATTTCGAATGGAATGTAAGAAGGAAGATTGCCCGCAGAAAAGCCGATATAATGCGCAGACAAAGCAGATTTAACGAGAGCGGCAGATGGAGCTTGAAGTTTTTTGCGGGAGCGGCGGCAATGATGGTTATTATGCTGACAGGTGCCTGGTATTTCCTTGGAGACTGGCAGGGGGATCTTGGAGCGCCCCTGCAGGTAAGCGGCACTGATGGTAATTCCGGCGCGGCAAGAGTTTCAGCTGAAAGTGATCGATCGGCTTCCTTTACGAACAGCGGCTATACGGAAGGTTTCAGAATGGTGTCGGACGATCCGTACGGCTATGGTGTAGATAAAAATTACGGGCCGATGTCGCAGGAACTTCTCAGGCAGCGGCGCATGAATTATCTGACCGAGGAAAATCTTATTTTAAAGACCAGGGTGATTAAACTCAAAAGAGAAAATGTGATGCTGAGAAATCTTCTTGAAAAATACTCAAAGAAGAGCAATTAAGCGGCAAACTGACCTTTATCTCTCTTTTATCAAAACCGACTTGCTTAAAATAGCATAAATAAGTGCGGGGTATAATTATCTTGCAACCGGGTTCGATTGTCTTTATCCTTCAGCAGGGAGGCAATTGTGAATAAAAAAAGTTTTATTCTTATCTTTATAATAGGATTGACATTAAATATATCGTGTCAGAGGAGCACATCTTATCCGCCCGCCGGTTCATACGGCGATATAGTTCTGGTGACTGAGTCCGGAACTCCGGGCGGCATCAATAACGATATTATCCGTACCCTCCAGCACAAAGTCGATTACTACTCGAGAACTGAACTTCAATTTAAATTAAGGATGATACAGGCCGCCGATATCAGCGATGAACCACCAACTAAGAATATGGTTATATACGGGGTGGTGCGTTCAGGAATGACCGGAGACCTTATCGAAAATTTTATCGGCACCGCGGCAGTCAGAAAGGTTCTGGAGGGGAAGGATTTTATCTTTAAAAAGAGTGATTATCCTGTCACGGGACAGCTTACGGTTATTGTGACCGCTTCGACAAGAGGTAAACTCGCTGAGATTGCCCGGAAGAATGGAGCTATTATAAGGGGGATTATTGAAAAGGAAAACAGGAAGAGACTGAGGCGTTACCTCCTTAAGAAGGTAAATAGCGACGTGGAAAATGAACTCAGGATAAAATACGGATTTAAGATCGGGGTTT
>CAZKNG010000109.1:0-6298 GCA_964554125.1 uncultured bacterium
ATGCACTTCAGTATGGTGGTCTTGCCTGATCCATTGGGGCCGACGATGGCCAGTATCTCCGAAGGCTCTATTCGAAGGTTGACCCCTCGGATAACCGGCTCCTTGTGATAGGCGAAAATTATTTCTTTAGCTGAAACCCTCATTTTCATCACATCCTGTTGACCTGAAGTTAGATGAGCCAATTTCCCATCATTCAGCAATTCCATATTTACACATCTCAGCTGTTAATATGCGAGCGGATCCTTATCCTGTAACGTCCCCTTCCTCGGAACAGAAGAAGGTACAGCAGAAGCGGGCCTCCCAGCAACGCGGTTACGGCGCCCACCGGAAGGAGGACGGGTGCGAATAAGGATCTGGCAACGATATCGGCCGCAATCATCAAACAGGCTCCGAGCAGGGCCGAGGCCGGTATCAGGAATTTATGGTCCGAACCGATGAACAGCCGTGATATGTGCGGCGCCAGAAGACCAACAAACCCTATGGCTCCGGTAAACGATATGACAGCAGAAGTGGCGAGACAGGCCGAGATGATGATCGCTTTCTTGACCGCCTCCACGTTGACTCCCATCCCCCTGGCGTCGTCGTCCCCCATCCCGATGATGTTGACGTCCCTGGCCAGGAACATATTTATCAGAAAGATCACTACCATTGCGGAGCTGACATACGGCACCTGATACATCGCCGACCTTGTCAAATCACCGACAAGCCAGAATACTGAGGCCCTCAATGCGTCGTCCCGGGCAAAGAACTGCAGGATCGTGTTTGACGCCGCGAAAATATAGGCCATGGCCACTCCGCTTAGTATTACCGTTTCCGGGGCTATCCCCATACGTCTGGAGGCCATAAGGATCAGAAAAGCGGGAATGAGCGAGAATAGAAAAGCGTTTCCTATTACTCCATATGTTCCATTCAGCAGGCCTATCCCGAAAATGAACCAGACGGAAGCTCCGAAACCGGCACCGGCGGAGACTCCGAGTGTGTAGGGAGTGGCAAGAGGGTTTTTCAGTATGGCCTGAGTCGAGCATCCGGCCATACCCAGCGTTGCCCCGGCGAGAACAGCTATGAGAATCCTGGGCATCCTGAGCCGCCAGACCACGGTGCAGACCCTTCTTGCAACCTCGAATAGATCCGGGAAAAAGCGGTTCATTACCCCATGGAAAACCTCGGCCATGCTGATATCCGCGGAACCGACGGTGAGGGAATAAGCGAACAGCACCGCCATAAGGATAGCGCTGAAGACAAGAAATAACATCCGTTTGGAGGCCATGGACAGTATCTTCCGCTTCTCCTTCTCGAGCTGTGTCAAATTCATTGGCTCCTCCACCGAATCAAAGCTGTTTTACACGCCTGCCGCGGAGCGCATTGCTGTAAAAGGGAAGTTCTTATCTGGTCCACCATCATAATAACGCGGCCTTCTTCCTGTCTTGTTCCAGAATGCACTTTCCATTTTCCGTTGTGAGACGGCCGCGCGGGGATCTTCGCGATACTGGGGATCTTTTCTTCAGGAGCGCTTTGATATTCAGCGTACTTTCTCACAGTCCTCTCCTCATGTTCTGCTTATTCTAAAGCTGGAGCAATAAAGACTCCCCTATATCCTAAATCATAATCCAGGCCCATCCAACGGCTGATGAACTCCTGATGCACGGCACGGGGATCAAGGTCTGGGAACAGGTCGGTATGGATTATCCCGGCCAGATAAACGGCGCCCAGTATGCCCCCCATTGCGTTGTTCCTGAAGTCCCCGGCAATGATGTAGATGCCGCCGCTGTCCACTGCGGACAAATCGGCCAGAAGAGGCCTTTTTTTCATATCAGCCAAGGCCCGGTTAAAAGGGCCGGGATCATTGCAGTCATACCCGTGATTCGGCTTTCTGGTCAGACCGTTGTAAGCGGCGCGGACGCTGTGGACGAAGATGAATCTGGGGTCGCGCTCGATGATCCATTCCAGGTCCGCGATGATGCCGTAAGTGTTACCCTCTCCGATCCAGTTATCGAGGTCTTCGGCTATGGGTTTCCCGCCGGCGAGTATGCAGGCCTGGCTCAGAGGATCTATACGGGTGTAAACAGCCGCACTGAAATCCTTCGAATCTGCGAAGTAGCGGTTATAAGATGTCATCAGTACAGACGGCCTGGCCTCTTCAGGCAGAGAGGAGGTAACGGAGCCGATCCGGCCTACGATGCCCAGTAACCACTCCATGTAATCGTACGCCCTGCCGGAGGCTCCGAGTATGTATCCGGCCTTAAGGACACCCTGCAGAAATCTCGAGCTTCGGGGCTCTATGACATTGGACCGGTAGAGACCAAGGAAGACTACGTCAGTGCCGGGCAGTTTCTCCTGCTTGAGCTCATTATCATAGGGTGAGAACGTGAACAGGATATCCAGTTCCATCCCTGTAATGGTCTCGAAATCGGGGTTCTGGTGCATCTGCCCCATGTTGAGCAGTTCCCGGCCGGGGAAATAAACATCTTTCATTATATAAACGGCGGCATCGGCAGCCATAACCCTGTCAGAAACGCCGAGCACGTTCATGAGCTCCGCGTTGCTGAGATATTCCACGCCGATTCTCCTGACGGGCAGATTCACTTTCACCGGATTACCGTTTCCGTCAACGATCCAGACGGCATTGGCGGTACCCGCAATGATCCGGTTCACCTGCTCAACATCACCTGCGTCTAAGGCTCCGTCCCGGTTTGCGTCGGCGAATACGGTCTCCTCTTCCTCTCCAACGATGATCCTTTTCAGGAAAGCGACATCATCATGGTCTATGTACCAATCGCCATTGGCGTTGCCGAAAATCTCAAGGGTATAGTCTCCAACCCGATACCTATCCCTATCCTTCGTATCATCATTGTCGATAAGTTCTTCGATCAGAATAGCCATAACGAACACCAACGAGATCGCCGCAACAGTCCCGGTAATCTTCTTTCTCGCCATGACGATATCCTCTCCTCTTCAGCATGTCGGCAGCATCTATATATTTCGTGTTACCGATATAATAATTGATTTCAAGTATTAAGTGAAATTTAAAAAAGGTTAAAAATAAAAGGGTCGGCTGCTATGTATAGAACAAACCCCTCGCAATATCTGGAATGTTACCAAATTATACAAAACAGCCTCAATAATTATATCAATTACGTTATACCTCTTTTTTATGAACAATTTAACAATATTCACTATTAATTTATCATCTTCAATCGAATATATTATTCTATAATTCCCCTGTCGTAGCGGCGGGATGATTTGATAACTAAAGAGGGAGCACAATAGATAGTGCTCCCTCTTTTGCTTCTGTTATTTTGAAGGCGGATGCTTATCAGCTAAAAAGAACCGCTCATCCTGCTCTTCTACTTGTAAATACTCTTAACCGCGCCCCATGATGTTTTTTCTTCATTATAACCGGAGCCCAGCATCTGTTCCTCTTCTTCAATCTCAATCCCTTCACCGCAGGGACTGGACTCGTTGAACATTTCAAGAGGTTCCTTCAGCTCATCAATCATTTTCATCGTTTTCTTATCTATATTCGTCCCAAGCGGATAAAGCATAAAGAAATCATCGGCCATTGCTACGGCATCGTCAATACCGTCACAGGTGGCGCCGTTTATAATGTTCAGTTTTGCGGCCACAAGGTGATGGAAAAGTTTAATATGCCTGTTGTTCTTTGGTTTCCAGGAGAAAATATCAAGGAGATCGTCTTTGCTGTATGTCGCTCCGCCCATCTTGAGTGCATCTACTGGCCACGCGTCAGCATGGTTCTTCCAGTAACCGGGTGTCCCTGTGCACACGTCCGGCGGCGGACATTCGCAAATAAACGAAACAGAAGCAGTATCTCCGATAATATAACCCGGTGTGTGTACTAACCCGAATTCTCCTTCCACTGTGTATTCACCGCATAGTTCCGAGCTCCACATCTCCGCGTAACTGAAAGTCAGGTCGGGAGCGTAAATAAATTCGTCCCCGCTGTAGCTCTCTATTAGAGTTTCCCCCTGGTACAATTCCACGGTATATATAACTTCCATGGAATCACGCCCGGTAATAGCATCTCCTGTGGCAGACCAGCCCTCGCAGTCAGCGTTTAAGACGAGATTCTCAAGATAAGTCGCAGAGACAGAGCCCGCGAGAGAAGCCGACAACAATAGAACTAGAAACACGAGTACTGCTTTTTTCATCTTTATCTCCTTTTAAGAAAAATCCCAATCGCAGAACCGTTCTGATTTACATGAATAATTATACCATATCCCAGGTAAAATTCTCAACCCTAAAATTGCTTATAGCGCGGGAATAGGAAGAAAGATCATGACCCCCTTCCTGCGCAAAGGAAGCTCCTTTGTTTTGGGAATGGTGCGTGGGCGGTCGCAATACTTTCACAAATTGCCGTCTATTTCAGAGAAACACTTTCTGCAGCAGCCTGCTGGTCCTCTTGAACTATTCAGAAGCTGAGCATAGCCTTGCTTAGAGGCGATGCGATAATGCTGTTGCTAGCTCAGACTGTATCTAAATCCTTACAAAAAATCGGCCACTTAACAGTAATTCTGTCAACAATTCATCTTTCCATCTTAACTATTGTAATCAGTAATATAGAATCAGCGAATAACAGGAATATATCAAGTGTTACCCCCAAACGAAAAACTCCAAAGATCCCATAGAATATCCCGATAATCAATAAAGAAACAGACCACTTTCGAGATCGAAAACCATTAAATATTATCGATAAACCAATAACCAGAGAAAGTGTCGGGCATGGTATTAAACATGTTGGAGCTGAATACAAATAGCTGAAGAACGCTCCGTTTTCAAGAAAGTGAGGATAGATTAATCCGAAAATAACTATAACTGAACCTGTAATAACTGACCACAATGGACCGGAAGAGATAGTCTCCTTTGAATTAAGAATTCCAAAAAATAGAAGTAAAAGGGCAAATATAAGAAAAACTGTTCCGTTAAATGGGTTCTCAGTCAACCAGGCGAAAATACTAACAGAAAATAGTGGTAAACTCAGTAAAGATGAAAACAGCCGATTAGTGGGTTTGAACTTAATCAATGACACAAAGAAAATAACAATGATTAAATGCCATACAATAGCGTAAAAACTGTATGCCTGTGATATATATGAGAGACTTTCCAGTATTTCACCTGCTGACGGCATATAACCTCCTTTGATCTTTGAATTTTTCCTGTAGAATCATATTCAAAATTTACTGATTTTTAGTTTATCTTCATTTTTCGTTTTAAGAATTGTGCATTTATAGCTACTATAACTGTGCTGAGGCTCATTAATACGGCCCCAAATGCCGGATTAATCAGAATTCCTGAACTATAAAGTACCCCTGCGGCTAACGGTATGGCAACCACGTTATAACCTGTTGCCCAGACAAAATTCTGTATCATTTTTTTGTAGGTTTCTTTTCCAAAAATAACCAATGTTGAAATATCTTTCGGATTACTGTTTACCAGAATTATATCTGCTGTCTCTGCTGCGACATCAGTGCCTGACCCCACAGCAATACCAACATCGGCGGTTGCCAGCGCGGGCGCATCGTTAATGCCATCACCTGTCATGGCGACAAATTCGCCTTTTTGTTGAAATTCTCTTATTTTTTTCAGCTTCTCCTCGGGCAGTATTTCGGCAAAATATCGATCAAGCTTCAACTCATCACTTACACTTCTGGCTACTTTCTCATTATCACCGGTCATCATATACACTTTAATTCCATTGTTTTTCAATATTTTTACAGCCTCGTACGATTCCGGCCGGATTTCGTCTGCCATGGCTATAAAACCCGCCAACTCATTGTCAATCATTACGAAAACAACTGTTTCCTGTTCATTTCTATAAAGATCAGAGGGTATTTCGATCTTTTGTTCTTTTACATATCCGGGACTTACTACTTTCATTCTTATGTTTTCCACATCTGCTTCAATGCCCTTGCCGGTTATGGCATTGAAGTCCTCTGCCTCCGGCACTTCGATTCCTTCTTGTTTAATTTTTTCTATGATACCAATAGCCAGGGGATGCTCTGATTTAGCTTCAAGTGCGCCTGCAATGCGCAGAATTTCATTATCCTCATAATTTTTGTTCAATGAACCGAAACGAGTTACCGCAAAATTACCCTTGGTGAGAGTGCCCGTTTTGTCGAATGCCAGCAGGCTTATCTTTCTTGAATTTTCAAAAGCTGTGCGATTTCTGATCAGCAACCCTTTTCGTGCAGAAACAGATGTTGATATAGCAACTACTAACGGCACAGCCAACCCCAATGCATGAGGACATGTGATTACCATTACACTGGCCATACGTTCGAGG
>CAZKNG010000110.1:0-6205 GCA_964554125.1 uncultured bacterium
AGTTTAACCATTTTCCCTGTAGCACCCGGAGTTTGCACCGCCAGAGCGATCCTGCGAGGCCTGAAAAAGGTGTGTTATAATAAATTACAGTAATTGAAGCGGATCTACCGTTCGACTCTAAAAGCTGCGCGACAAGGGGGGGGATTTTTAACGCGAGGGAGAATAGTGATGGGTACTTGCGTGCAGACCGGCCATCAGGGCAGACTTTCAAATAAATTCAATAAACTGAAGAAAGAGCTTAAGACTATATCAGATAATCAGTTTCTTTCTAAAATTAAGGCTTTAAACAACAGAGAAAGAAAACTAAAACTTACCGTTCTTTTTCATCTTAAGGAAATAGACAAGAGAGAATTATATCTGCCTTTGGGATATCATTCCCTCTTTGAGTTCTGCACCCGGCATCTTGGCTACACCAGATCCAGCGCCTGTAGAAGGATACAGGCAGCTAGGTGTGTAGGAGATTTTCCAGAAGCAGCCGATATGCTTCTTGCAGGAGAACTTAATCTTTCTGTAATTTCCTTAATATCAGGAATTCTTACAAAGGAGAATATTAAAGATATTTTAGCCCTTGTCGCGGGCAAATCATATCCCGATGCCGAAATTGCAATTGTCATGTATAAACCGATAGAAAGAAAGACAAGAGATAAGATTAAGCCTGTTTCTGTCCTGGAGAAGAAATCTACTCCCGACGTCGGGAGTGATTCTGACGCTCAAAAGAATAAAATGACTCCCGATGTTGAGACAGATTCTTGTAACTGTAATAATATCACCACAAAAAAAACTGATTTTAGTCCCGACGTCGGGAGTAACTCCGCCAAAGAGGCAAATAAAGAAGAGACAGAAACAGTAGAACTAAAACAAAAGTTTAAGCTGGAATTTATGGTAGATCCTGAATTCTTAAAGAAACTTGAAAAAATTAAATCTCAACTATCAAGGAAATGCCCGGAAGGTATTAATTTCGAGAAGGTGTTTAATATAGTTATGGATGAATATCTCGATCGCCGCAGCCCGGAACAAAAAATACAAAGAAGAGAAAACCGGGAAGTTAATAAGCAAATGAACGAGGCGCCCAATCAATTAAAATTTAAATAGCCCCGATTAAACAAAATTTGCAGAAAAGGGGTTGCATGATCAGCTCTTCTTTAATCTCAAAAGACCTAACTCCTACAAAGAGAATAAAACTCCTTGGCAACTGGCCGGGGAAAAACAGACGGGAATATCTAAAGAAATTGCCATGATACCTCCGGTCTTTATCGGTGACCTTATGAATAAAAAAACTTGATTATCTATCTACACAGAGTTACGATGTATCTTCCGTTCCCTCATGCGTAACTGTTATCAGGGTTGACCCCCCGCAGTTCATAAATTAAGATTTATCTTTTATCCAGGGTTTGCCCGCCGGTAGGACATCGCGACCAAACACTTCAATATACAAAGCGTGTGCCATCGTGTACCACGCGAAAAGCGCGCAAGCGATGAGATCCCAGGCCGCGATCTTTGTTAAGGCCGGGCGTCCGAAATGTGCGAGATCCAGCAAAATAAAACCAATAAGCAACAAGGTAAATGTAATCGCGAGCGTCGTGTTTACACGCATCGAACCGATCCATAGAATCACAGTAAAGAGCGTCCAGGCAACAAGGAACCAGCCAGTATCAGTGGCTGAAGATTTGTAAATACCGAAATGATTTAAAAGAAAAATTACACCAAGCGATATCCAAAAACTTCCGTACCCGGTAAATGCCAGATAGCCGAAGCTGTTACCTGTTTTCATCTCTTGCAAACCTGCGATAAACTGAGCTAATCCTCCGAAAATAAGCGCGCATGCAAGCACCGGGCCTGCTCCGCACCAGCCGAGATTATGAAATTGCAAAACCAGAGTAGTCAAACCGAACGCGGACAAGCCGACGACAGCGGGATTAGCTAACTTTTGTTCAGCCATAAAATAAACCTCCATATTTAATAGTAAAAAACTTCGGAATAAATTATACAGTTCTTTATCAAATATTCCGAAGGTAGCTGCAATGACATTATTCAAATGCAAATCGGATTGGTTTATGAAAAAGCCAAGCCAATAAGAACTTTAATTTCTCAAATGAAAATATAAACTCCCTTCTTTCTAATCAAGGGAAAACCATGCGTGAGTAAAAAAGGATTTCTTTCGAGGAATTTCAGACAGAGGCGCGGAATCGATGGGAAGGAGACAAAAGGTTGGGGTTAGCGCATCGACACTACTTGCAGCTGTAATCTTTTTTCCGCAAGATGTGGTAAAACGCTTCCTCGGGCTTCGGAAACCCCATGAATGTCAACTGCAAACCCAACGGTTTCTGTCCCAGCTGCCAGGCAAGAAAAGCGGAAAAATGGGCGAGGTGGTTCACAGACAATCTCTAAGAGCCGGTTTCTCATCATCAAATGGTATTTACCATCCCAAATATACTGCGTACACATAGATTGGAAATACAGTAATCCACAACATCACCGCTATCACCCTCCTCCCCACTCTCCACCTCTCCGCTTACCTGAAGCGGGGCGGATTCAGCGTAAATTGTGTTACCTCCCGGGGGAGTCAGGTGAGATGTAGTCCGATCTGCCCCTTTCCCCCACACTACAGCAAATTCTGCTTTAAGAGTCCTGAACAGGGCCGAAGGAACCCTCTCTATGACTGAAATCAGAATAACAGCGACAAAGCAGAGCATAAATGAGGCTGCAATCCTTCACGGCCGCAATCCCCTCGTTGACAAAAAATCGAATTTCATATAATTTTTATCTATTTATCCCGGGAAACGGGAAACAACCTGTGGTACCGATAAAAGCCAGGCACGGAAAATATGAGATTGTTAAAAACAAGAGTTCTCTTTTTCATAATTTTACTGTTGTTACCCTTATCCAGCACACTCGGCGGACGCAGGACGGTCAGCTACATTAAGTTCCGTGACATCGAGGGTGTGGACCGCGACTTCCTGGCAGAGGAGATCTCCATGAAAGAGGGTAACCTGTTCTCTCCGGCTGGTCTGCAAGAAGATATGCGGCGGCTGGAAAACCTGCGACTGTTCAGCAGGATAGAAGCGGATACGGTGGGGATTTACGGAGGAGGGGTTGGAATCATATATACCCTGGAAGAGACCCTGCACTGGATCATCACTCCATTCATATACAAGGAGGACAGATACGGGCTTGTCTACGGCATACAATACGCCCACAGCAATCTGTTCGGGAGGAAATACACCACCTACTGTGCCGGGAACAGCGGGGGGCTCAAGGGGGGACAGATAAATTTCGATCGTGAGATGACCTATTCCAGGATGTACGGCTTCGAGACGACAGCGGAGCTTGATGAATCTGAACACCCCGTGCTTGACTTCTGGAGGCAGAGCTACCTCCTTAACCTCTCACTGCACAGGAGATTGGGACCGCCCCCGAAGGGTTTCAGCATCCAGCGTTACGCGGGGATTTCAGTAGCTCTGGAGGTAAAGGAGTTCGAGCTGTCCGGCATCTCATTGGCTTCTGACAACTCCGATGTGGTGGTAAAGAACACCCTGTTCTACAAAGTCGATGATACCGATATCATTCAGAATCCCGGGAGGGGAAAAAGACTGACCGTTTCGCTGGGTTACTGGAATATCAACGGGTCCGAAGGAATAGGGTCTGTGGTGATCGACGGATCAGCCTACAGGTCGTTATCGAGAAACCTGGTCCTGGCAGGCAATATCTACGCGGAGCTTTATGCCGACCCCCTGCCGCTCTATTACCGCAATTTCCTGGGGGGTTATAATTTCAGGGGTTGCGAATACGGTGATTACGGGGGCGATTCCTACTCCAGCTCTACCATCGAGCTGAGAGTTCTTCCCCGTTTCAGATTCAATTTCTGGAAGAGTTTCTTCGAGCCGGCCGCGGCATTATTTGCGGAGGTCGCGGTTATCGGCGGCTACCGCGATTTCTACGAACAGAGGGGGCACGCCGGATACGGAATATCATTGGGCTTTCTCACTCCATACGTCAGCCCCTTCTTTCATCTTGCATACAACGAAAAGGGAGAACTGATAGATTACTTCTCACTCCAGAACAGCTGGAAGTTCTGAATTTGCTGCATCGGCATTCTAACGATCTGATCTTCTGACAACATACCGGGCCCATGAACTGAGGTCATCAAGCAGGGGGTATAAGCAGACTCACCATGGTGGCGAAGGTCAATCCGCCAACGATTGCCCTGGCCATGGGTTAGTAATGAGAATAATATCCTTTATCACCGATCAGGTGGTAATTGAAATGATCCTGCGTACGCATAGGCTGGAATTTCTGCGTTCCACCTTCTCCCCAGATTGCGTCTCCGCCCGGCCTGCAAGGTTATGTGGTCTTAGTACTTCAAAGCTGGTAAGTCGCCCCTGCTCTGAGAACTCTGGTCTCAGATTTAAGTTCATTCTGGAATCGATCTATCGCATAATCACAAGTATCATGCGCTGATAGAAAAACATGCCCGGGGTTTATGGTATTTAGATTCTCTATAGTGTTCTGCAAATCTTTCTCTGTAATCCGCTTCCAGGGAGGCTTACCTGTACCCCATATCATCTGTACTTTAAGACCTGGTCTTCGAAGCGGACTATCCTTTATGGGAAAATGAAGGCCGCCGCCAATGGCGTATATCGGCTCTTCCGAAAGGCGTTTAACCATCTGAACGATTGTTTCAATGGTTGGATGACCACAACCCGTAAATACAACCAAACCCTTATTTTTGAGCCGTGCAACAATTGCCTGCTCTTCAGTCCATCCCATCAGGAAAAGGCTCCTTGTCAATGGACCGGTTGACGCAATCCCCGCTGCAAGCATTCGTGGACTTTCAACAACTTCAGTTTGGAACCCCTCCGCATTGGCTTCGGCTGGTAAAAAACACGGAATCCTTTCATGCTTTCCAAATTCTTGTGGCACAGTTACCTGATTATCCCGAACAGCTTTAAAACCCCCCATGTGGTCCGGATGGAGGTGTGATATTGCTAAAGCGTCGATTTTGCCAATGTCAAAGTTTAATTTTGTTGAATTGTGAGTAAGGGCTGAAATTTCAGAACCATATCCTAAATCGAAGAGGAGGGAGCCCCGATCAGTTTTTATCAAATACGATACCCCCGGTGCACCAAGGAAACCCGGTTCCGCTTTTTGTTCTAAAAGAACGGTTAGTTCAAAATATTCAAGCTGAGGCATTTCTATAGATCCGGCACACCCTATCCGTTCTTTATTTGCTATTTGTGACTTTTCGACGTTCTGTCTGTAGCGACGGTTTTTAATAAAAAGCATAGGACCAAGAACCGGCAGCGATAAACCTAACACCGGCCACCACGCTGGAGAAATTCGGTAAGACATTTTAATACTCTCTTTGCTGAGACTTTGCTTTCAGGTTTTTGAAAGATAGCTGTCTGAAACAGATAACGCTTTCCCCATAAGCGGAAAGCAGTACCCGCCTTCTTAATAGGGAAGTCAGGTTAGAGGCCCTCCTACTTATTTGACAAAACATTTATGTTCACAATTATGACAAAAGAGAACTGAAACTGTCAACGAAGTTGACACCTCAGCAGTCGATCTCGTTTCTTAATCAATAATATCACTGCGATTTTATTTTCTGCCCTGAGCATCTTAACGAAAACCACTCTATCTCATTCCGGCCGGGCATCGCTTTTGCTCTCTGATCTGCAAATAAGCTATATTTGCAGATGCAGGGGTGATAACAACCCACCGCTCTCTTCTGGCCAAAAAATGCGCCACCCTCCCGCCTTCCGTTTTGATTTCTACATTACCCTTCATCTCCGTCAAACCCTCTCATGCAGGACAGGATATGATCCCTGAGAGAGCTCGTGTCCATTGCGGAGGTAACATGTCCCTTTTCCAGAAGATTTATTTTCCTCTCCCCATAACAGACCTTCTGCCTGGGATACTGTATGAACTGATCGTATCTCCCCAGCAGAGGGAAAACATTGTCATCTTCGATCCTACGGAACTCTTCTTCGAAGTTAAGCACATCCCTGATCTTATCCGGATTCGCCAGAGCCGGTCTCCCGGCCATTTTGCGGTAACCGGAACAGACGAACAGTTCACCCAGCGCCGCTCCGGCCAGAAGCGGAATATATAGATCCGCTGTGTTAAAATAACTTCTGTGAAGGTTTGCGACCCATCCACCCAGGCTGATCCCGGATACCGCCGCGGCGGTATCCATTTCCTCTTT
>CAZKNG010000111.1:0-6095 GCA_964554125.1 uncultured bacterium
AGGAGAATCAAAAAGTTTGACGATCTTTAAAAACGCGAGATAGGGATTTTCTGTTTTTATGAAAGCCCCCGAATATTCGTCCGATATATCTTTTGAAGTAATAATTGCCGATGCTTTGGTGACACTCAGAAACGATTCATATTTTGGATTCGCCAGGAATGTTATCTCCCCTTTTGTCGAACTTTTTATCCCCGATACTCCCGTAATCTCGAGATTATCATCTCCGATGAGTTTCCCGCCCGCTATTTCAGCAAGTTCTCCAAGAATAAATGAAGACATAAATATTTTCCGATCCGGTGTAGTTTACTATGGAATTATTAATAAATTTTTTCAGCCTACGGCTGCTGAACAGTTGAATATTCTTTTTTGAGTCTTTCTATTGTTTTGTCTGTCAGATCAATAGACTCTTTTCCATACAGTATGGCACCCTGAGCTGCGTCGAGCACTAATGTGTACCCTTCTTCTTCCGCAATCTTCGCGATCACAGTGTTTATTTTTTCAACGATAGGTTCTGTCAATTCCTTGTTTCTTCTTGCCGCTTTACCCTCATCTCCGAATATTTCCTGCATATACGCGCGATATTCTTCTACCTTTTTATTCAGATCAAGCTGTTTTTCCTGAATTTTAGCTTCGCTCAACATCAATTGCTGAGATTGAATTTCCTCTCTCATCTGTGCTATCTCAGCTTCCATCTCTTCAGCCTTCTTCCTCCAGTTCTGTACTTCTTTCTGATAGGTCTCTTCAGCTTCGATGGTTTCACTAAAATTAGCGAATATCTTCACAGTATCGATATACCCGATCTTGACTTCCTCTGAAAAGGCCAGACTGACGGGCACCACTGTGAGCAGATAAACAAAAACCATTACTAATGATAACTTTTTCATGACAACTCTCCTTTCTTTAAGACTCCGTTAATACAATATATCACTTTTACAGAATTACAAAACAACTTTTTAAAAGAATGTTCCGAAATTAAAATGCGGCTCCCAACTACCACCACCCTCTTTGTCAAATCCATAACCGTAATCAAGGCCGAGATTACCCATACCGGGTATTTCTACCCTCACACCAACCCCAAGCCCCCTTCTTAAATTAAAGGGATTAGCCTCCCGGAAAGAATTCCATGTATTCCCTGAATCAAAGAATAGAAGGCCGTGGATCTGTCTGGAAAAGGGAAATACTATTTCCTGAGTATATTTTACCATGAACCTTCCTCCGACATAAGGGTCATTGCCCTCTGGAACTACTCTATAGTAATCATATCCCCTTAACGGATAAGTTCTATTGCCGCCAAGCCTGAACTTTTCAAAATCTTCAACTACCGATCCACCATAGCCGTCAATCAAACCGGCATCAACATCAAGATGGAATGTAAACTTCCAGAAGAGGTTCCTGAACCATGACATTCCGGCTTTATACCTGATGAATTTTACATTTCCCAACAGGGGACCTCCGGCAAGCTCAGCGCTTAATCTTGAAATCGAACCTCTTGTCGGGTGAAAAGGATTGTCGGTAGAATTTCTTACTAAAGTCAAAGTAGCCGTGCTCTTATTCATTGGCCACTGGACATTTCTAAGGGTTCCGTAGACAGGATAAGCCTGATCAAAATTAGACAGCTCAACCTGCTCAAACCTGTAACCCAGGAGTATTCTGGTGTAATCCAGAACGGGCATGGGGTGACCGAGCTGCAGAGAGAATCCCTTACGTCTGTCTGTATAGTACTGCTGGTGAATTCGATCCTGAACCCAGTTAAAAACAGATACTGACAGTGCTGTCTCGCTGTTGAATAAATGGGGTTCAGAATACTGGACATTCAAATTCTTCCTGTATTTTCCGAATTCCCAGTTAATACTGACATTCTTCCCTCTTCCGAAGAGATTATTTTCAGAAAGCCCTATAAATCCACTCAATTTGTTAAGTTGTGAAAATCCGAATCCCAGTTTGAAATTTCCTGTCTGTTTTTCTTCAACACTTAAAAGAAGATTTATATCACCTTCGTCATTTATCTTCTTAGGATCAAGTTTAGGCGGTTCCTTGAAATATCCGGTTTGAAATATCTCTCTGACACTTCTCTGAACCTCCTTTAAAACAAAAAGGTCGCCGGGATAAATATCAAGTTCCCTGCGTATGACATTCTCAAAGGTTTTTGTGTTGCCGCTTATCTTTATCTCATTTATTCTTCCCTGATCGTTCTCTTCTATAACCAATTCAAGATTTATCTTCCGGCCATCCAATCTCTGTGAGGGAGTAATACGGCTCCATATATAACCCTTCTCCCAATAGAGGCTGTTTATCATCATCTGAGTATTTTCAATCTTTGCTATCGAGAAGGGCTCGCCCTTTTCAAGCAAAATAGATCTGCTTATTTTCGAGTCACTTATTACACTATTACCGGACCATGTAATATCCCCCGCGTAAAACTTTCTCCCTTCATCGATTTTGATAAAAATATCTATATGTTCACCGTCATCTCTCTGAACTTTTTTATATAGCTCTGCTTCAGCCTCGATATAACCTATATCGGCATATTCTTTCTCTATTTTCGCAAGGTCCTCTTCGAAGATTTTTGGCTTGAACTCCCCGCCGCTTATCCATCCTTCTTCACTTGTCTCGATAATATCCCGCAGTTCATCCGATTCCAGCGCTCCGTTTCCAATGAAATCTATATGGGATATCTTAACCTTTTCACCTTCTGAGATCCTATATTCTAATTCAATTTTATGTTCTTCATTGATACTGGATTTTTCCACTCTCACAAGCGCGTTGTTATAACCCTTCTCACCGTACATTTCTTTTATCGACATAATATCGCGTGAAATAGCTTCAGGACGGGCAAATAATCCTTCTCTCAATCTTAATTTTCCCCTTATCTCGCTTGTTTCAATCTTATCATTTCCCAGTACACGGATTTTTCTAATTCGAGGATACTCTTCTACCCTCAGAGTTAGTACAGCCTCCCCTTCTTCTTCACTGTAGAATGCCTCAATATCTGAGAAGTTCTTTGTTTGAACAAGCCTCTTAAGTCCCTGAGAAACTTTTGCCGCTTCATATTCCTCGCCGGATTTAAGGCCGCTGATCAGTAGTATCTCTTTCGCGGAAACGTAGACATTCCCTTCAATTTCCACATTTCCTATAACGATTGCCATGGAATTTGAAGAGAAAAAAGAGATCAATATCAACGTTACGGCCAATAAGAAGCTTTTCTTTTTCATCCAATATCCTTTTACTATTCTAATTTGATGAATCCTATCATATAAGCTCTATACACACAATCAAATGATAAAATTTCAGTCAACTAATTTATAATAAATTATCGGCGGCACTGCCGCCGTATTCAATATATATAGATTAATCTTATATTGTAACCTTAATAATTTTATACTGATATAGCAAAGTATAGTTCCTGGGCATATAGAAGAAAGTTCTGGTTCTCAAATAAATTACATTTATGGAATTTACCAAACGATAAGCTTTTAACGGTCAGTAGAAACAAAGGGAGGGCCGGAATGAAAGATCTTTCCAGATACCCCTAGAAACTCCGAGAACAAAGCTGAATCTCATCAAATCGATAATGCCAGAGTATTTCGTACTATTGAAATTTTCAGGAAAGCACTTTTTTCCCATTCTTGAAGATCAGTGTTTTCTTTTCTGGATCATCGGATATTACAAGTTTTTCACTCTTTTTAATTTCGCCACTTAATAACTTTTCACTTAAGGGGTTTTCAAGCAGTCTCTGTATTGCCCGTTTTAAAGGCCTTGCTCCTAGAGTCGGATCATACCCGTTAGCTAGAATTACCTCTTTCGCTCCTGTCGTAATCTCAAATTTGAAATTCTGTGCTTTGAGTCTTGAGTATAGATCTTTTAACAGAATATCAATAATCTTCATCAGATCATCTTTGTTCAACTGACGGAATACTATAAGTTCATCAAGTCTATTTATAAATTCGGGATTAAAAATCTGCTTTGTGGCTTCCAGCACTTTAGTTTTCATATGTTCGTAGCCTGATTTTTCTTCATTCTCCATAGACACAAACCCCATACCCTTCTTACCTTTGATATCCTTTACCCCGGCATTCGAAGTCATAATAATTACGGTATTTTTAAAATCAACCCTTCTGCCGAATGAATCTGTAATGTTTCCCTCCTCAAATATTTGCAGAAGGATGTTAAAAACATCCGGGTGAGCCTTTTCTATTTCATCCAGGAGAACCACTGAGTAAGGCCTTCTTCTGACCTTCTCAGTTAACTGCCCGCCTTCTTCATAACCTACATATCCGGGTGGAGCGCCGACAAGCCGGGAAACAGAAAACTTCTCCATATACTCAGACATATCAATCTGAATAAGGGCGTCCTGGTTTTCAAATAAGGTATCTGAGAGAGTCCTTGCCAGCTCAGTTTTCCCCACACCCGTGGGGCCGAGAAAGACAAATGAACCTATCGGTCTTTTAGGATCCCTCAATCCAGCTCTGTTTCTTCTAACAGCCCTGGCTACTACTTCCAGAGCTTCCTCTTGACCCACTACCCTCTTTCTCAGTTCATCTTCAAGATTCAGAAGTTTTATCGTTTCTTCCTCCTCTACGTCTGAGACAGGTATTCCGGTAATTTCAGCAATTACAGTCGCTATATCTTTATCGGTAACTATCGAGCTGCTTTCCCTTCTGCTTTCACGCCATTTCCTCTGCATATTCTCTAATTCTTTCTTCATTTCCTTTTCAGTATCTCTGAAAGAAGCCGCCTTTTCAAATTCCTGGGCCTGGATTGCAGATTCTTTCTCTTTTGTTATATTTTCGATCTTTTCCATTATTTCGATCTGTTCTTCAGGCATAGTTGAAATAGAAAGTCTCGCTCTGGCACCTGCTTCATCAATAATATCTATCGCTTTATCCGGCAGGAATCTGCCCTGTACATACCTCTGTGACAGATATACCGCCTGTTCTATAGCTTCCTCTGTAAATTTAGTCCTGTGGTGGGCTTCATACTTGTCACGCAGTCCCATAATTATATTTATCGTTTCCTCTTCAGTGGGAGGATTTATCAGTATTGACTGGAACCTTCTTTCAAGCGCTCCGTCTTTTTCAATATGTTTTCTGTATTCGTCAAGTGTAGTAGCTCCGATACACTGAATTTCACCTCTGGCGAGAGCCGGCTTAAGCATATTTGAAGCATCGATAGCTCCTTCAGCTCCGCCCGCACCGACTATTGTATGGATTTCATCTATAAATATGATTATCTGATCATTATTGCGTATTTCATTTATTATAGTCTTAAGACGTTCCTCGAACTGTCCTCTATATTTAGTTCCTGCCACGACACTTGACAAGTCAAGGTTTATAATTCTCTTGTCCCTTAAAAGTCCCGGAGTTTCCTTGTTTACGATCTTCTGAGCCAATCCTTCAAGAATAGCCGTCTTACCAACACCAGGTTCACCAATCAGGACCGGATTATTTTTCTTCCTCCGGCACAAAATCTGAATAATTCTGTTGATTTCAATCTCTCTGCCTATTATCGGATCAAGTTTATTTTCTTTAGCAAGTTTGGTGATATCACGCCCGAACTGATTGAGATTCGGCGTTTCCGTCTGGATCTTGGATTCTTTGTGAGCTCCAATGCCACCGGAACTCTGAAGGAGTTTCATTATTTCATTCCTGACCTTCTTTCTGTCCACACCCAATTCCAGTAAAACTCTCGCCGCCACCCCTTCTCCCTCTCTAATCAATCCCAGTAAAAGGTGTTCTGTGCCGACGTAATTATGACTCAGCAGCCTTGCCTCTTCCACGGACAGTTCGAGTATTCTCTTAGCCCTTGGTGTAAGAGGTATCTCTCCCAGAGTCAAAGTGCCTCCTGTGGGACGAACTATGTTCTCTATTGCTTTTTGTACCTGCTCAAGATTAAGACCCAGTTTTTTAAGGACTCTGGCGGCGATCCCCTCCCCCTCACGCACTATTCCCAAAAGGATATGTTCGGTTCCGATATAATCGTGCTGAAGCCTGTTCGCTTCATCACGAGCGAGATATATAACTTTCCTTACTCTTTCTGTAAATTTGTCATTCATAATCTCTGTTTCATCCTTTCGAGTATACTTACCTGTTTCCATT
>CAZKNG010000112.1:0-6011 GCA_964554125.1 uncultured bacterium
CCGAATCGGCCTTGACAGAATGCTCAGCTTAGCTAGAATTAAATTGATCAGGACATTATAATCCTGGTTGGGATTAAGTTTTGATGAATTCTAAGGGGCGAAAAATGGAAAAGAATAAATCCGGCGGATACCTTTGTTTATTTATCATGATATTGTCGACCCTGACAGGATGTTATACGGTGCTCGATAAACACAAAGCACATTCCCCTCAGCCTGTTTCGCCGCCCGGGGATCCTGTAGAATCAGAGGTCCCGGATTCATTGGTTGATCTCTCTCTTTCTGTAACCCGCCGTTCGGTCAGCCGCTCATATCCGATAGAGGTTAGAGTCAGTGTAACCAACCTATCTGATCGGCCTGTCAGACTGGGAAACGGGCATTGTCCCGTATTTTTTCTAGTCTCAGGGAATCAGGGTGAATATAGAGCCTATATCTGGGGGCTGGCTCGCCGTCTGGATACTAACGCCAGACCCTATTATCTGGAGCCGAAAGAAAGCTGCAGCAGGAAATGGTCATGGAAGGCATTGGTAAGGCAGAAGGGAGAAAGTTCATACCGGTCCCTGGAGCCCGGTGATTACATGCTGATAGGAACGGCCTTTCGTTATCGGAGTTCTCCCGTACCTATCAGGGTTGTTGATGAATAAAGAGTTAACTCTAGAAATATTTGCAAGCTTTGATCATTGTTTCAGCCAAATGCCATATAATCCGTCCCCGCCCGACCCCAAAACAAGAAGCTTCCTTAGCACAGGAAGGGGGCCATGATCTCTCTTCCTATTCCCGCCAAAAAGCGTTATCCGCATTGACATACAAGGGTTTTTATGTTAGAATAAAATAGATCTATGTGTAGTTGCCGGGTTGTCCAGTACATAAAATATACATAGTCCTCACAAAAAATTTTGCAGCGAAGGTATGGCATTTATTATGAGAAGAACCCTATCAGTTATAATTTCTACTCTAAGTTTACTCTTTATTATTACGGCCCACATCAGTGGTCAATGCATAATAGCAAATCCAAGTTTTGAAATATCCGGCTCCGCAGGAGAGGTGTTCGGCGGATGGAATCAAACCGGTTCAGTTGGATCTGCATCCAATGCCCCGCACGGATTTATGGCGGCTAAGGTTACCGGGCCGAATCTCGGAGGCTGGGATGTGTCAGGTTATTGGCAGCAGTTCGATGCCTCTCCCGGGGAAAGATGGGAAGCTTCAGTAAGAGGCTGGCATACTTCCACCAACCCTCTCACCGGCCAGTGTTCGGCGATTCTTAATATAGAATGGCGCGATTCCGGCGACAATCTTATCTCATACGAATCTCACCAGGTTGCTACCGCTTCAACGCCTGTTGATGAAATACAGGAGTTTACAGTTGTCAGCGGACAGGCTCCGTCTGGAACGGCAAAGGCAAGGCTGCTGCTGGGAGTGCTTCAGAGCCCGACCGATCCGCCTCCGGATGTCTATTACGATCTGGCCGATTTCAATAAAGTCGGCCCTCCATCCATAGATGATATCCAATGGAACGATTTCCCAGGAGGAAGAACAATAGATTTCGCCGGCAGAAGCTGGCGCGTAAAGGGACCCGGATACTACGGCCCCGGCCCCAACCTGTTCTGCGACGGTCCAGGGTGCGTGTGGGTCGACGGTGAAGGGCAGCTTCATGTCACAGTGACAGAATCGGGTGGAGCATGGTACAGCACCGAGGTCGTGCTTGAAGAAGCCCTTGGCTACGGCGATTATATATTTACCACGGTGGGAAGGCTAGACCAGCTGGACCCGAATGTTGTTCTCGGAATCTTTCTGTGGCAGTACGGGCCGTGCTGGGATCCCTCATACCTCTGGTGGAATCCTTACAACGAGATAGATATTGAATTCAGCCGCTGGGGAGATCCGGGAAAGGGTATAGGCCAGTTTGTTGCCCAGCCGTACGATTACCCCGGAAATATTAACCGCTTCGACGCTTCATTCACTGAAGGAGAGCTTACCAGCCATGCTTTCAGCTGGCACAGCGATCAGATTGAATACAGGAGCTGGCGGGGAGGCCTAAGCGATGAAGAACCGGCTAACATGATAAATGAATGGACCTACACGGGGCCTCATATTCCCAGGCCTGAACAGCCGAGGGTACACATCAATCTCTGGAGACTGAACGAATCAATGGTCACAGAGCAGGAGGTTGTACTTAGAGATTTCCGGTTCTATCCGGAGGGAACTGTGGTGGCGGACCGTGATTACACCGCTTCACCTACCTGCCTTCACTCAGCGGTACCTAATCCCTTTAATCCTGTGACCACAATAGGATTCACACTGGATAGGGAAAGCTACACGACCATATCTGTTTACGATGTTTCCGGGCGGCATATACGGGATCTTGTAAGCGGAATAATTACTAAGGGTTATCATGAAGTTACCTGGAACGGGCGAAATTCAGATGGCCGTTTGGAAGCATCGGGTGTATATTTCTGCCGTTTAAAAACAGCGAACGCGGTTGAAACAAGAAAGATGGTGTTACTGAGATAAAATAAATTGGAAATCATTAAACTTAACCGGGGAAGAAGGGCATTTGGGAATGAAGGGGGGGATTAAAATTACGCTGTTTACCCTATCATGCCCGTCACTTAAAATCCCTCACAGTCTTTGAAGGGAGGTAATAAAAAGATAACTGCTTAAGTATTAATTGTTCTAATTCAAAAATCCCCTTGGGGGATAAAACAAAGGAGACAAGAAAATGTCGAAGAAGATAATTGTTTGTGTAATCACCTTGCTCATGGTTACGGCGGTATCTGTATCTGCCCAGAACCTGTTGTTAAATCCGGGTTTTGAGAATGGTCCCGCCGGCGGAGTCAGCCCGACGGACTGGACCGCATTCGGGAATGCCTATCAGGAAGGCTCATATGATCCTTTCTACCCTCATTCCGGCACCCAGCTTTGCTCAATGTACGGAAACTGGTCCGGACCGTACAACGTAAGTGGGATATTCCAGGAATTTACATGCTCCGAAGGCGATGAATATGAGATGGCCTGCTGGGCACGTTATTCGTCAAATGACCCCATGATTGGAAGCCAGGCTGAAGGAGGCAACTGGATGGTTCAGAAAATAGCCTTTTTCGACGCCGGGAATAACGAAATCCACGCGGTCGAATCAATCATCCTGGATGGCAGCTTTACCGCGGATACCTGGCATTATTCCGGAGGAATAAATGCTACCGCCCCTGCGAATACTGTGAAGGTCCAGGCCCTGGTTCTCTACATACAGCCAGATGCCGACGGCGGAGCGGGCCATGTGGACGATGTTGCCTTCGGGGAAGCCGGAACAGTCCCTACTGAAAAGACAAGCTGGGGTAAAATTAAGTCGATGGTAAAGTAATTGATTAACGGAAGGCGACCTTAATTAGAAGAACAAACTGAACAAGCAATCGAGCGGGTTGTCTTCAATATAAGAGTGCCGGATAGCAGGAGGAATATTATTCTTGCGGGAGCCCCGTATTTAATCGCGGGGTTCCCGCCCAACGGCTTTCAGGAGGTTTAAAGAGTACCTGCTTACCGTGCTGCTCGCACAGAGGGAGGATTTAAAATGAAGCGCCCACGCTCATTACTGCTGTTTTTAATAACCTTATTTTTCCTTACGGTAATAAGCTCTGAAGGTTTCGCCCAGTCAAATATGCTTGTCAACTCCGGGTTCGAAGCTAATGGAGGCTCTTACGACGGGTGGTTCACTTTTGGTTCGGGCCCCCAGCTGTCAACCGCGGATACCGATAATATTGCCCGAACTGACTCAACCGCGGCAAAGATATACGGAGAGTTTACAGGTTGTCCCGGTTCACCGCAATTCGATGTAGGAGGGTTCGGCCAGATAATCACGCCGGTTGCAGGTATGGATTACGAACTTAATGGATATTCTTATGTATCCAGCCTGGATTCAATCAGTGGAACAAATACATGCGATTATAACCGGACAGTAGCCAAACTCGCTTTCTTCGATGCCGCATCGGGGGGATCCGAGATTTCTGTTAACGAAGTAGTAATAGGTGACGGCAATTCGGTTCTGGACCAGTGGAACCATTTCTCGATCTCAGCCCCCTGCCCGGCAGGAGCGCAGAGACTGGAAGTTCTGGTCCTCTTCCTTCAGCCCGCATGTGATACAGGTTCCGTATTCGTGGATGACCTTTCACTCTATGAAACTGAACCATCTTCGTTTCCGGGAACAAATCTCCTGGCAAACCCGAGTTTTACGTCCGGCCTTACCGGATGGACAACATTCGGTAACGTTTACGCCGATTCAAGAGCGTTCGCTCTTAGAACGATAACCGGAAGCGCGAAACTTTTCGGACCGTTCGCGGCCCCCGGCGATGCCTCCGGAATGTTTCAGACGTTCCCAATCACGGGGGACACGGACTGGGTATTCAATGTATACTCTATGACAACATGCCAAGAAAGTCCGATCAACGAGACTAATGATAATTACGGGACTGCAAAAATAGTATATCTCGATTCGGGCGGTAACGAGCTGGATTTCGATGAAATTGTGATTCTGGATAACAATTCACCTCTGGGCAAATGGGAAAACCACTCGGTTTACGGAACAGCTCCAGCGGACGCCGATTCAATCAAGGCGTATATCCTATTTGTACAGCCAACTTCATCCGGCGGTGCTTTCTGGGTTGATGACGCATGGCTGAGTGATGTCACAACAACTGACGCGGAGGATATTCCTGCACCAGCTTCAAAGCTCTATCAGAACAGTCCGAACCCGTTTAATCCAACAACACGTATCAATTATTATCTGGCGAAAGCGGGAAATATAGAGATTAATGTGTATGATGTTCTGGGCCGTAAAGTTGTAAATCTCTTCAGCGGTTACAGGGAGGCCGGAACTCACGATCTCCTATGGAACGGAAAATCCGCAAGCGGAGCTGACGCGGCTAGTGGAGTCTATTACTGCGCCCTTAAAGCTGACGGGATGACATTAACCAGGAAGATGGTTCTGCTCAGATAGTAAGTATAATTCTGTCTTTCTGGGGCGGAATCTCTTTAAAAACCAAACCGGCTGTATAGTTTTCAACAAACCGTACAGCCGGTTTCTTATTTCCTCTATCTGATTAGTCACTGAATTAATAGCGAAAAAGATTTTTCCTTGGAATGCCAACATCTATTCTGTAAATATTGCGTTTTCTACCGAAGATATCTCTGCTTTGAAGCGGGCTCAGCGAATTCCCGGCTTCCTCTGATTCGGCTCCCTCTTTCCCGCTTACTTTAATCCACGGATCATTTTCCGTAAAATGATAAACGACCGGCACCTGGCAAAAAGTGAAACCTAGAGACCCGCCGGGGAGCTGGATCGAACCCGGTGAACCGGCAAGATCATAATAATCGAATTGGGCTTCTTCCTCTAGAACTTCATTTTCCGCGAGTATGACAGGGTTGAATACAACAACACCATCGCTGACCTCTACCCCCAACTCGCCGAACCTGGTAATGATCTCTTCCTTAACCTGCCCGGTCATACCTGGCTGCTTCGCGCCGGAATCCCGCGGTGTATGAGAATAAGGATCACAGGGAAACGCTCCATATTCAACAACCGATTTCTCAAACCCGAGTCCAGATCGCACCCTGTAATATAATTCGGTTAAGGACCTGATAATCTCCGCGGAACTTTCTTCTCTTATGGAATCGAGAGTGATTTCCTGAATGGCGAGCAGCAGCTTGGAAACCATATGCCAATATGTGCAACCCAGACCCTCATATTTATAGAAAGTTCCTGAGCGTCCTGTAAAGGATTTATGATCAAATATATTTTCAAATATTTGTAGAATTATTTCAGCCTCTTCTTCTACAAATTCCTTTGCATAATTGGGGTCATTTTTCACTTCTTCCAGAGCTTCTTTTAGATTGTCAGCATTGCGGAATGAACCATTGAAGTGAACGCCCCCGACATCATCCATTTTAACAATTCGTTCATCATCCTTTTCTAACATTTTTTGGAGAAGTTTAGATTTTTTCAATTCCTCCCGGGGAATGTTATT
>CAZKNG010000113.1:0-5961 GCA_964554125.1 uncultured bacterium
TCCTTCCTTTACGATCTGAATCAGGACAGGCCGGATCTGCCGGGTGTTGAATTGGTCAGGAAACAGCCTCACAGGGGAATAACGATATCATGGCAGAAATGGGATAGAACAAGACTTTCGATAGCTGATTCGCTCAAACTATATAATACCAGAGCTGCGATGGCATGGCAGATGTACAACAGGGATATCATGCGGAAAGATTTAGTCAGTTTTAGAAATGAGCAGCTCGGTCCCTACCAGGCGGTTGTAATGGAGGGATACTGGGAGAAGAAGGATGAGCTTTACGGAGGGCCGTTCAAATGTTTCTTTATCTGCAACAGGCAGAAAACCCGATTGTGGATCGTTGATCTGCTTGTATACGCCCCCGGCTTTAAAAAACACAGATTACTCAGAGAATTGCATGCAGTTGCGGAAACATTCAGATACTTATAGATTATTGATCGTTTGAAATTCAGGCGAAACTTGACTTATTTTATAAACTCTGATATTTTTTCGCTGATCCATCATTGCAGAAGGAATATAAGGATATGACCGGCGAATTAAACGAAAAATTTCAGAACCTGCTCGACAGGTTTAATCAGTCCCCTGAATCGCGCATATTTGCCCCTCTTGCTGACGCGTACAGGAAGAGAGGGGATGTTGAGAAGGCAATAGCGATATGCGAGAAAGGGTTAAGGAGATTCCCCGATTATGCTAGCGCGAGGGTAATACTCGGTAAATGCTATTACGACAATGGAGCAAGCGAAAGGTCTAAAACCGAATTCGAAAGGGTCCTAGAGCTTGACCCTGAGAATATGGTCGCCCTTAAATTTCTGGGTGACATTTTCTCCGGTGAAAATAAAAAGGAGAAAGCCGCGGAGTATTACGGAGAGCTCTTATCCATAGATCCGACAAACAGAGAAGTAAAGAAACTCCTTGACCAATTGACGGAAAAGTTTACGCCTAAGCCGATAGACCTTGATGAAGATGAAAGTGTTGAAGTCAGCGGGAAGGTTACCGAACCTGCAACTATGACACTTGCGGGCATATACGCTGCTCAGGGATATTACTCGAGGGCAATGGATATCTACCGGGGAATTCTCGACAAAGACCCCAATAACGAGGAAGCTCTGAAAATGGTAGATAAGCTCAAAAAACTTGAGTTATCTAAAGAGAGTGAAAGAAACAAGGTCTTCGATGATGATACTATGACGATATCCTTAGACGACGTAGATGGTGATATTACTGAAAATACATCCGGGGGGGGCGAAAAGAGGGTAAGCACGGAGAATAATAAGGGGAATGAAGGGGGTTCTAGCGATAAAGAGCTCCTTGATACAGATGAAGAATCGGGAACGGGAGATTCTGCTCCCCCTTTAGCGGAAAGCTCAGTAGATGATGATAAGACAGAAGATGATGATTCTGAAGAGAATAACAGATATGAACACAAGGATGAGTTTATGGAATGGCTTAATAAAATGAAGAATAAAAAGGATACTGAAGGATAATTACCGTAAAATTGGAAAGGAAAGGATCTTGGCTGACACGAGTAATTTTAGAAATGGTCTGGTGATGAGGCTTGACGGGAAACTTTATTCAATTGTTGAATTTCAACACGTCAAGCCGGGAAAGGGACCGGCTTTTGTAAGGACGAAGTTAAAAGAGATACCTGACGGAGCTGTTGTTGACAAGACATTCAGATCCGGCGAGAAGATAGAAGAGGTCAGGGTGGAAAAACACAAATATCAGTTTCTATATGAAAAGAATGATCTCTACAATGTGATGGACCTTGAAACTTACGCTCAGATCTATCTTCCGAAATCCCTCCTTGAGAAAGAATTGCCTTATCTAAAGGAGAATCTCGAAATATCTATATTATTTGATGATACTGATCCTATAGCCGTTGAACTCCCGATATTCGTTGAGCTCAAGGTCTCTGAAACCGAACCCGGCCTTAAAGGAGATACTGCTCAGGGAGGTTCTAAAAACGCCACCCTTGAAACCGGTCTCACCGTAAGTGTTCCCCTTTTCATAGAAGAGGGCGATACTTTGAAGATCGACACAAGGTCAGGGAAATATATAGAAAGAGTTTAAATGTCATTTATGTATGAAAAAAAGTTAAAGAAACTTCTAGCGATTCTCAAAGAGGAAAATCTCGATGAAATCGAGGTAAAGTCTCTATTCTCAAGTATCAGGATTGCCAGAAGAAAAACAGCACCGGGTGTTGCACAGCATCCGTCTCCAAAAGAGGCTGCCGGCACCGGTCAGCTTCCCGAGAAAGAGGAGAGGGTTTCCAATGACGGTTCCCCCGGCACCACTTCCACTTCAGATCTTAAAGATTCTGAATCAGAAGATACGGAAACGATACTTTCACCCATGGTTGGAACATATTACGGAGCTTCGGCGCCCGAGAAAGACCCCTTTGTTTCTATAGGCAAAAGGGTGAAAAAGGGTGATGTAATCTGTATTATTGAAGCTATGAAGCTTATGAATGAGATTGAGGCTGAGTCAGACTGTATTATAAGGGAAATTCTGGCTGAAGACTCTCAGCCTGTTGAGTATGGACAGCCCCTTTTTCTCGTCCAGCCCATTTAGATCTTTCATGGGGACAATCTGTTATTTCTCATCTAATCGGCTTGAAAATTGCAAATGAATAGCAATAGCCGTGTGTATTAAAATATAGAATCTTCTATACCTTTGTTGTTTCTATAATTGCATGATATAGATGAACTTAGAGTACGTTAGTATCTAACGCAGAACTATTTGGAAGGTATTATAATGAAAATCAAAGATATCCTTGAATCTGTCATAACGAGTAAAGCTTCAGATCTTCATATCAAAGCGGGAATTCCGCCCATTGTAAGGGTTGACGGGAAACTGAGAAGAATGGATTATAAGAGTCCGACTACAGCTGATATGGAGAGTATCGCGGGTCAGATATTAACACCTCAGCAGAAAAAGATATTCATGGAAGAAAAGGAAGTGGATTTCGCTTTTGGAGTACCCGGTTTGGCAAGGTTCAGGGCGAATTTCTATGTCCAGCGCGGTTCGATAGCTATGGTATTCAGGCATGTTCCCGTAAAGATTATGAGTACGGAAGAATTGAAATTACCTGACATTGTAAAGAAGCTTTCACATCGAAAAAGAGGGCTTATCTTTGTAACCGGTACTGTAGGAAGTGGTAAGTCGACTACACTGGCCGCGATGGTAAAAGAGATTAACGATACAACGAGCAAAAATGTAATAACAATCGAGGACCCGATTGAATTCTTACACCATGATAAACGAAGTATAATAAATCAGCGGGAAATAGGTAATGACACAAAATCATTTCATGAGGCATTGAGGCATATTCTCCGGCAGGATCCGGACATAATTCTTGTCGGAGAGATAAGAGACGCGGTCACAATGGAGATAGCACTTAAAGCGGCCGACACCGGACATCTCGTATTGAGCACACTCCATACTATCGACGCGACACAGACTATTAACAGGGTTATATCCTTTTTCCCGCTTCACCAGCATCAGGAAATACGCTACCTGCTGGCTACAACACTTCAGGCTGTGATATCACAGAGACTTATTCCGCTTAAGGGGCAGAAGGGGAGAGCGCCGGCGGTGGAAGTAATGGTTGTCACGGCGGCTATTAGGGATTATATTAAAGATCCGGAGAAAACACAGATGATAAATCAGGCTATTAAAGAAGGAGTGTCTTCTTACGGAATGCAGTCATTTGATCAGTCCCTGATGAAGTTGTTGACGGATGGTATTATAGACAAAGAACAAGCTCTCAAGAATAGTTCGAACAGTCATGAATTTGAACTTAGATTGAAGGGTGTTAAATCGTCAAGCGACAATTCCTGGGATCATTTTGAAGAAACTGAATCTGTGAGTGATTCTCCTGGAGAGCTGTAAGCTGAATGTTTGAAAAAGTTCTTGTCGCCGCCAGGGGTGAAATTGCCCTGAGGATTATCCGCGCGTGCAGAGAATTAGATATCAAAACAGTTGCCGTGCATTCGGTTGCTGATGTTGACTCTCTGCATGTGAAATTAGCGGATGAAGATGTAAGTATCGGTCCCGCGCCTTCCGAGAAGAGTTATCTCAATATTCCTGCAATAATAGCAGCCGCAGAGATTACAAACGCGGACGCTGTCCATCCCGGTTACGGATTTCTGTCGGAGAACCCCGATTTTGCGGAAATATGTATTTCATGCGGTATAGATTGGATAGGGCCTCCTCCGGAACTGATGAAAAAGATGGGGGACAAGTCGTTCGCGAGAGAGCTTATGAAAGAAGCAGGGCTGCCTGTTATACCGGGAAGCGAGGGAGAGGTGGAGAGCTCCGATGAAGCCAGAAAGATCTGTGATGATATAGGGTATCCGGTAATGGTAAAAGCCGTAGCGGGCGGAGGGGGAAGAGGTATCAGGATTATAAGAAACGCACAGCAGATTGCTGAAAATTTTCATACAGCTACCGTTGAGGCGAAGAGTTCGTTCGGCCACGGCGGCTTGTATATTGAAAAATATCTCGAGAACCCCAGACATATAGAAGTACAGATTCTTGGTGACGGCAAGGGCGGCGTAATTATATTCGGAGAGCGTGAGTGCAGTATCCAGAGAAGACACCAGAAACTGCTCGAGGAATCACCGTCTCCGGGATTAAATGACAGTATGAGAGAGAAACTCTCCGATTTCGCGCGCAGGGGAGCAGAGCATATTAAATACGGTTCACTCGGTACCGTTGAATTCCTCGTCGATTCAAATGACAATATCTATTTCCTCGAGATGAATTCAAGGGTCCAGGTGGAACATCCGGTCACCGAGATGGTCACCAATGTGGACCTGATAAGAGAACAGATACTGCAGGCTTTCGAGGGGGACTTTCTCATTTCACAGGATGACGTTCATAAAGTGGGATGGGCTATAGAATGCAGAATAAACGCGGAAGATCCGAACAGGAATTTTATTCCTGTTCCCGGAAAGATCACATTCTTTCATCCTCCGGGCGGCCCCGGAGTACGCGTTGATTCCCATATCTATACAGGATATGACATACCCTCTTATTATGATTCCCTCCTTGCCAAGGTTATAGTCTGGGGAAGCAACAGGGAGAAGGCGCGTAAAAGGATGATAGGAGCGCTTGAAGAGTTCATTATCGAGGGTGTACCCACAACAATCCCATTCCTTGAGGAAATCTTAAGAAACAAGGAGTTTGCTGAAGGAAAATTCGATACGACATTCATTGATAAAATGAAGATCGATTCTGTCTGACACAAAGATTCCCCGAAGAATCCAATATAATATAGCGGATAAATAAAGCACTTTATTTTTCATTACAAGTTAAATCAGATATTCGACTTGACCTTTTCAGTCAATTACCGATAGGGTTACCTGAAGCGGAGTCACATGAAAAAGATATATTTATAAACTGGATAATTCAATATGATTTATTCTCATGTACCAAATAGAGGCGGGAGGGGAGTAAGAAGCCCTTTGGAGGGGGGTGTAGCGTTATTTAACTATGCAGCGGAGGGAAAAGCTGTATAGTTAAGGTGCTGTATGAAGGGAATATAATTATTTGCTTGAATTTACAGGACTTAGTATTATGATTAAATTGGATTTAGTTGAATTATACAGCGGAACTATACTGCTTTTATCTAACTATGCAGGGCTGTATACTATATGTTAGCCGTAATATAGAATGGAATTATTATCATGGATTTTGAATTAAAAATTAGATTTGGAAAGTCATCTTCACAAAATTATTCTAAAGCATTAAATTATTTAAAACAATTTAAAAATCATTCATTTATTAATGAAAATAACTCCTTTAATTCAGCAATACTTGATAAAGTAGAACTAATAAAAAAATACAAAGCTATTGAAAATCTCTGGACAATGATCGGTAGTTGGAAAACAAGCGAAATTCAAGTTAATGATAAGGTTGTTGAATTTAATGAAGTAAGGAGTATTCTTCAAATAG
>CAZKNG010000114.1:0-5768 GCA_964554125.1 uncultured bacterium
CGGAAAGTCAACCCTTGCTGACCGTCTGATTCAGCACGCGGGATTGGTATCCGACCGCCTGTTTAAGGATCAGATACTCGACAATATGGACCTCGAGCGTGAAAGAGGGATTACAATAAAGAGTCAAACTATCTGCCTTCCCTATAAAAGCAGGGAAGGTGAAGAATATATTTTGAATCTTATAGATACTCCCGGACACGTCGATTTCTCTTATGAAGTTTCCCGCGCTCTGGCCTCGTGTGAAGGGATACTTCTTCTTGTGGACGCGACTCAGGGTGTGGAAGCCCAGACAATGGCGAATCTCTATGCCGCAATGGAACATGATCTTACGATTATTCCCGTGATTAACAAAATCGATCTTGAAGCGGCAAACATAGAACGAGCGCGTGAAGAGATCGAAGTGGAACTGGGTCTGGATTCAAGCGGTGCGGTTCTGTGTTCCGCCAAGGAAGGGACGGGGATTGAGGATATCCTGGAGGCTATTGTAGAGAGAATTCCAGCTCATAAGGGAGATGCCGGCAAGTCCCTTAAGGCTCTGATATTCGACGCTCATTATGATTCATTCAGAGGAGCTGTTATCAGCTGCCGTGTTTTTGACGGGAGCCTCAAAGCCGGTGACCAGATCAAGCTTTTATCTATGGATTCTGTTCATACTGTCGAAGAGGTAGGTGTATTCCTCCTGAAAAGAGAGGAGAGAGACAGTTTGAGCGCCGGGGAAGTGGGATATATAATCGCGGGGGTAAAAACTGTAAGTGACACGAGAATCGGGGATACAATTGTGGAGGCATCGGATCCTTCGCCGGAACCCCTTCCCGGTTTCAAAGAGGTAAAACCTATGGTGTTTTCTTCGATCTACCCCGTGGAGAGAAGTAATGTTGGAGCGCTAACCGAGGCTATTGAAAAGTACAAGCTGAATGACGCGGCTCTTGTTTACCAGAAGGATTCCTCCGCCGCGCTTGGGCAGGGATTCAGGTGTGGTTTCCTCGGACTTCTCCACCTTGAGATATTTCAGCAGCGGCTCGACCGCGAATTTAATCTTCCCGTGATTATGACAGCCCCGAGCGTGAAGTATAAATTCGTACTTACTTCCGGTGAAACGGTCACTGTAGAAAACCCTCAATATTACCCTGATCCGTCCGTGATAGAAAAGTCGCTGGAACCGATTGTAAGGGTCAGTCTCCTGCTTCCAGATGAGTATATGGGGGTTGTCATGAAACTCTGCCTTAAGAGGAGGGGAGAAAATCCGCGTATCGGTTATCCGGTTACCGGCAGAATGGAGATTACAATCGATATGCCTCTTGCTGAGATCATATACGATTTCTATGACAAGCTGAAGAGTGTAACGCGCGGCTACGGGACATTTGATTATGATTTCCTTGAATACCGGCAGGAGGACCTTGTAAAGGTTGATTTTCTGGTTAATGGTGAAAAGGTTGACGCCTTATCGATAGTTGTGCACAAGGAGAGAGCCCGCGCGAGAGCTGTACAGATATGTGAAAGTCTGAAAGAAGAGATACCCAGACATATGTTTAAAATCGCGGTGCAGGGAGCCATAGGGGGAGAGGTAATTTCACGGTCAACCGTTTCCGCTCTAAGAAAAGACGTAACCGCAAAGTGTTACGGCGGAGACATTACAAGGAAGAGAAAACTTCTCAGTAAACAGGCGGAAGGGAAGAAGAAGATGAAAATGGTTGGCAAGGTTATGATTCCTCAAAGCGCGTTTGTATCCGTGCTCAAAACCAATGAAGACTGAACCGGAAGCCGGACTTTATCTGCACGTTCCCTTTTGCGGAAAGAAATGCCCCTATTGTGATTTCTATTCGGTGGCATCTGTGGATGAAACCGCATTTTCAAAATGGGTCAGCGCCGTTTCCGCGGAAGCAAAAATGAACGAAGATTTCCCCGCTTTATTTAAAACACTTTATCTGGGAGGCGGTACTCCCTCTCTTCTGACAGATTCGGCGCTCAAAGAAGTGATGGCCAATCTGAGAAAGATCTTTAATCTGGATAATCTGGATGAAATAACTATAGAGTTGAATCCGGAGGATATAACAGAAGGGAAGTTAGGGACGTATAAGAGACTGGGATTCAACAGGATAAGTCTGGGTGTTCAATCTTTCATCGATGAAGAGCTTGAGATGCTCCGGCGAAGGCATGATTCTGAAACCTCTATCCGGGCTATTGAGATGATCCGCGGGGCCGGCTTCAGAAACCTGAGCATCGATCTTATAAGTTCTCTTCCGGGGCAGAGTGTCCGCGCGTGCCGGGCCAGTCTCGAAAGAGCAGTCACGCTTAAACCCGAACACATTTCCTGTTATCAACTTACGATTAAGCCGGACACGGTGTTCGGCAAATTGCATTCTTCAGGAAGACTGAAGGAGGTTCCCGAGGATATCGGTGAGGAGATATTTATCCAGGCAGCAGAGTTTCTAAACGGTAACGGCTACATTCAATATGAAGTTTCAAATTTCTCCCGCGGCAAAGGCAGAATATCAAGACATAACTCGATGTACTGGGAACACCTGCCGTATCTGGGGCTGGGCCCCTCCGCTCATTCATTTGACGGAAAGAATAGGTGGTCGAATGTAAATTCGGTTGAGAGTTACTGCGAAGAAGTCTTGAATAATAGAACTCCCGTTTCTGGTTTAGAACTGTTAAGCGAAAAAGATCTCGCTCTTGAAGCGCTGTTTCTGGGACTCAGAACGATGAAGGGGGTAAGTCTCGATGTTTTAAAGAGATACGATGGGTGGGAAGATGCCTTGTCAAGGCTTTCCTCTCTTTCACTTGTTAAAGTCATTGGCGGGCGTATGGTGCCCACACTTAAGGGATTGCTTTTCGCCGACAGGCTGCCGTTATTCTTTATAGGTTAACGGAGAAGTATCATCTTTTTTGTAGTTTTCCTGCCTGCCGCGGTCATGCTGTAGAAGTAAAGGCCGGAGGAAACCTTTCTGCCTGATAAATTTGTCCCATCCCATGTAATTTCAGATTCCCCCGCCGGATAGTTACGGTCTGTGAGGGTTGATATGAGTCTTCCTTCAACGTCATATACAGAGATAGAGACTCTCGATGGTTTTTCGAGTCCGAACCGGATAGTAGTGTTCGGATTGAAGGGGTTCGGATAATTCTGCTCAAGAAATGTGACTGCCGGAACTTCCGCGCCAGTTACAATGTTTGATTTGTCGCAGAGAATCCAGTGATCCGGGTCGAGCTCAACATCTATCGCTTTGTTTTCCATCGATAACAGGAATGATTCTTCATGTTCATCTATCCAGAGGACAGTGTCGATCAGGCTGCCCGCCGTTGTAATCCTGAAGTCAACCGGCATCGTATAGGGGATTTCCTGAGTTTGTGTTACACCGATCGAGAGCAGTGTATCGGTCCCTCGCGGGTATGAGTTCCAGGACCAGCTGTAGACCGGCCTGTCTTCCCGCGTCAGCCACGGATCGAAAAACCAGTCAAGGGAAGAACCGTAATAATCTTCACATACTCCGGTAAAATCATCCGTATCGGCGTGGGAATTAATGAAGCGCGGGTCTGAAGTATACCCTTTGATCATATTGAAAAAGGTGCTGTATCCCGCGATGTGCCGGAACATGTGAATGATCCAGGCGGCCTTGTCGTAAACGACCGAATCGAAGTAGTACCATGGATCGGTATTGTCCGGATCACGAAGGACCGGGCCGTTCCATGAAGCGGGGTTATCCTTTTCCTCCATACATGATTTCAGTTCATTTGATCCTCCGATATGTTCTGCCCAGAGCGCTTCGGTATAACTGGCCCATCCTTCATTGAGCCATATATCTGTCCAGTTCTCACAGGTGATAAAGTCGCCGAACCACTGATGTCCCAGCTCATGGACGTAGACCCAATCGTATAGGTGATCACCGCGAACCAGCCATGATCCGTAACTCGTCAGTGTCTGGTGTTCCATCCCTCCACCTATATTACAAAGCGCCACGCCGTATTTTTCCTCCGCAAAAGGGTATAATCCGTATATGGATGAAAGGAATTCCAGGGCGGGCACGGCGATATTCAGGTCTTCCTCGGCAGCGGCTATTTTTGAAGGAGGAACGTAGTTTGTAACCGGCATTGTTTCCCCGGGAGCGTATACAAAGGTATCTTCAAGACAGACATACTCTGTGGCTGAAATAGAAGCAAGGTATGTTGTCATAGGATAGTTTTCCCGCCAGTGATACCGTTTGTACTCTTTCCCCCAGCGGGTTTCATTTGTAAATCCAATGTAGTTTCCGTTTGAAGCGGCAAAGAGATCTGAATCCACCGAAAGATATATATCAAATGTGGCTTTGTCGTCCGGATAATCTTTAGAGGGCCACCATGTCCTCGCTGACCAGGGTTCACTGAGGCTGTATATCACCGGTCTGTCGTCATAGGAACTGAAGAAGAGGCCGGGGCTGGCAGCCGCTGTGGGATTTCCACTGTAGTCGATTTCTATATCGGTTTCTGCTCCGGAAGTAAGGTTTGAAAGAAGAGAAATGCTTATTACATCGCTGTTCTTCGACCAGGAAAGAGTTCCATATCCTGTTTGTTCAATGGAAGTTATTGAAAGCGCTATATCCGCGTTGATGTCAATTGAACTGAGATTATCTGTCATGCTTTCCAGCGTAATTATTACCGTTCCCTCAACAGATTCTGTTGAATCGTTAAAAGCGATATCAAGCATATAGTGCTTCACGTCAAACTGGTTTTGAACCGGCGTCGGTTCCGGAGCTTTCAGCGAATCCCCTTTAAACAGGGGGAGGGCGCGCCTGGCATCCATCTTTCTGATTATATCGCTGTGAATTTTTTCATATTGTGTTTGTGCGGCGGATGCGGATGGTATAAGAAAAAGGAATAGTAGAAAGAGTGCTTTCTTCATTTGAATATCTTTCTTTGCTTAAACTCACAGAAATAATTTATTTCCTGCTTTATTATATCATATATTCCCCTTTTTTTCCATCTATGCGGGGTGTCCCCCGCGCTTTTGCCGCCTGTCAGGGGCCTTTAAGTTTTTAATTAAACTAAAATAAAAGCGGCCGGGAGAAGCCCCGGCCACTTAAGGCTAACCGTAACAATCCGGACGTCCGGCTTTATCTGAGCAGGACCATCTTTCTTGTCCGGGAGTAGTCTCTGGTGTCCATACGGTAGAAATATACGCCGCTTGCAACGCTCGCGTCTCTGTTGTTGGTTCCGTTCCAGGTCTCTTTGTAAGTATCTGCACCTCGCACTTCATTTACAAGTGTGTTTACAAGCCTCCCTGCAACATCATATATCCGGATAGATACATGACCCTCAGCCTTCATCTCGAACTTGATAGTCGTACTCGGGTTGAAGGGGTTTGGGTAGTTACCGTGAAGCTTTGTAACTTTAGGTGTATCCCCGACATCTGTGATATCTCCGTTTACTCCATTTGCGAAGAAATCGAATACCTTCTCGAGGAATTCATTTCTGACAGGAGCGCCCGAATCATTAGCGTCACGCATAGCCATTATGCTGAAACCGGTTGTAATAGCTCTCTTCGGCTGACTCTGGCTTGTTACATCATCCATCGAGATACCCGCATAGCTGCCGTCAGGATACTGCAACGCACCGGAAGCGAGAGGATCATTTACGTCAAGTACATCAAACGAATTAATGATAGGGCATCCCCCGAAGGCATAGAAATTTTCCAGGCCGTCGAAAGGCCCGCCGGCTACTGCGGTTATAAGCGGTGAAGTTACTCCGCCGCCTGTATAACCACCGGTGCGGTTGTAATAGCTGGGATTTACCAG
>CAZKNG010000115.1:0-5671 GCA_964554125.1 uncultured bacterium
CCGATACTGTCAGCAGGCGCGCCTCCGTTGTTTTCAACCTCAAGCACAACCGGAAAATACTGATCAGAATTGACGAATGGAGAACGGGGGGCGTCATTCTCAAGTGAAAGGATTGATATATCAGGAGGAGTTTGTATCTCAATAGACCCATAACCGGTGTGCTCAACACCGGAATCGAAACTTAAAAATTCTGTCCTGTTGTCTTCGAAAACTCCAACATGACCGTAAATTTCAATATTTTCGGAGACAGTCACCTCCGGAGAAGGGGTAATGCCAAATACAAGGTGCCCGGATTCTCCTCCGGCAAGAGACAGCCCTCCGCCTGAGAATTCTGACGGTGGTGATGGAACCGGAAGAGTATAGTTGCTGTATATATAAGTGCTGTCCATAGAAAGGGTTATATTAGCTTCACCCTGATTTTCAACAAGTAGATCAACTTCCCAGACAGATCTCTGTCCTGAAGTAATTGTATTCTGGCTGAGAGATGTTCCTGTTACGGCAAGTACCGCGGGGTCCTGAACATTAACATAACCTTCCCCTCCATTGAATGTGTCATCTGTTATGATATTCGCACTGTTAACGTCACTCGCTGTTACATGACCATTAATAGCCGCTATACCCGTTGTTGACCCTGTACCTGTAACACGGAACAGAAGTGTATCCACCTGATTACCCGCAAGAGTATCAGTTCCCGCTTTCTCGAGGCTCCCGGGATTTATGACAGTGTATTCCCCTGTACAGTCACCTGATCCGGCTATATTAAAAGTAAGATAGGTGTTCGAAGCTGAAAGGTCCATATCCAGTGACGCTTCACCGGTGTTGTGAACAACCATTCTGACTTCCCACTCAGGCTGCAGGGAGGATGTAACACTCTGTGGGCTCTCTATACTTGTGATACTTAAGCGGGGAGCTGTTTCTACTTCGATATAATCGGAACCTGAAGATATATCTGCTTCAAAATGATTTCCATTTTCTTCTCCCTCAAGATGAGCCGTGAGAGTGTAAGAACCCGGGGCAATAGCTGAATCGACAGTGCTGCTCTCAAATGTCAAGACAACACTTTCTCCTCCTGAAACTGAATATTGTGACGCAGGCGAAAGATACGCCCTGAAACTATCATCATCCGCATCAGCAAATGTTATGTGAGTGCTCGAAGGGTAAAGCTCAAGCACAGAAGATTCACTGTTCGAGATGGCTACACCCATTTCAATTGATATTTCTGTTCCCGCGCTTGCTGAAAGAGGAGATAAACTGGAGGATATGTATTCCGGGTTTGGCTGTAACTCGAACGTGACGGAATCAGAAGTCGTAACTTCCCCCGGGTAAGTAAAAACGGCATTATCGCTGTTTATCTCTCGTCCTAAAACAGATCCGGAAAGAAGCTGTTTACCGGGAGGGACAGACCCTGTCGTTGTGACGACAAAACGCAGAACACCTGATTGGGAAGCCTGAAGGGTTACACCTCCACTTGATAGTTCATTCGGATAATCGAAAACAAAACCGGTTCCTCCCTGAATATTTACCGTGGAAGAGTCGTGGTCGGAAAGGTCAAGCATTACATCCGACCCTCCAGAATTGGCTATATCCACATCTATATACCAATCGTTAAGCTGACCTATTGTAACCGGATCCTGAGAAGCGTGAAATCCTGTAATTTCAAGTAAAGAGGGGAGTTGAATCAAAACATCTTCAGTAACTCCGGAATCACCCTGTACAGGGTAAATGACGCGGGAGCTGTTTATCTCCCTCGCTGTTCCGGCGATATTGATAGTGCATGTTCCCTCAACGCTGCCAGTGGAATCAATCAGAAAATGGAGTGTGTCAGTTGAATTTCCATATAAGATTGTATCGCCGGATACAAAAGCGGAAGGTGAAATAACATTAAAATCATCCGAGGTGGAGAATGAAAGATGTGTGTCCGTAGAGTCGAAATCAAAAGCGAGATCCGATTCTCCTTCGTTAACTAAGGCAACATCAACAAACCAGTCTTTACTCTGAAGAACAGTGGCTTCACTGACTGAACTTGTTATGGCTGATACAACAGGTATCCCCGGAGTCTGTACAAGAAAATCGCCTTTTCCACCATATTCAGTTGTACCAACAAGCTCGTTCTGACTATTGAGATCGGTGCCCCATATTGTAGCTTCTATAACTACCATACCAGTTGTCATTGAATTTGATGTGTCATCCTCGAAGAGAACTTGAAAACTGTCAATCTGCCCACCGCCGAGTTCTTCCCCCCCAGGGTTAAAATCGATATAGGAAAGTATGTATTCATCCGTTACAATACTGCTTCCCGAATATAATCTGCACTCAACACTGTCAAGCCTCACAGCGGCTTCGCCATTATTCTGAACTTTAATACTTCCCGTCCAGCCTGCCTGCTGATCTTTAGTTACCAGGTCACGTGGTATAACATCAATACTGTTAATAGCCAGTCTTGACGGTTCTTCAATTGTTATAGAGGTATCGGGATAGATATCATCAGTGAAAGGCAATCCGTTTTCGTAACCCTCAATATGAATAACGGGGTTGTAATTTCCTGTGATCATATCTGTAGGAACGGCGGCGGATTCAAAATACAGGGTATTGTTTCCGGGGCTAAGAGTGTCACCCTGCTGATCTTTAAGAGAAGAAGTATAGTAAACAGAGCCGTCATCGAATCTGATGAAGGTACTATCGCTGTTACATATAACATTCGCTCCGCCTGAATTAGACAGACCCACAGCGAATGATACCCAGCTGTTTTTACTCACCGATACAGGTGTAAGAGAGGCGGGAAGATAATCAAGTTCTGCCGGCAAAACAACATTCACGGAATCACCCAGGACAAAAGATGTATCAAAATCAGCTCCATTTTCCTCCCCGGATAGTGCTAATAGCACCGGATATTTTGCCACATCCATCGAGGAGGATATCATACCGGGAGTAAAATCAATATCTGTTACAGCCAGACCGGGCAGCGCTTCATCTACTTCCGGGTAAACTGTAAAAGATTCCGTTCCGTCAGAAAAAGAAAGGCTCGTATTATTTTTGTCGATAATAACCGCTGCCTGCCCGGTGTTTTCCAGTGCTATCGAAAAAGCATGGCTTTGTCCCCTTGAGACCACTTCGGGTTGCAGAGTTTCCGTTTGATAAGCAAATCTTGCGGCTGACTGAATAAGCCAGGTTTGAATATTTTCATCAGCGGAATAATCATAAAGATCCATTCCGTCTGAAGTCGCGTGAAGAGTAACATCCACCGTATCTATTCCTACTGGAGAGCCGGGAAGTACACTAACTGATCTTGAGTAGGTTTTACTCATTCCAGAGGAGATAGTGTCAACTAAAGAAGGCTGCCAGTTACCAAGCAGATTGTAATCACCAGTACTGAATTTCAGCTGCAGTCCATTTACGAAAACATCGGAGCCTCCGCCATTTTTAACTGTAACATCAACCTGGCTTGTATCCCCTCTGCTCAGAATAGTCTTATGCAGTGTGATATTCTCTATTTCAACTATAGATACAGAGACAGAATTATAACCCGCGTCAAATTGTGTAGTGTATTCCGAAGAATAAACATCATTACCCGAAATAGTAATCTCAGGTGTATATGTTCCCCCATATAAACCGGATGGAACAGTGCTTTCGTTAAATAGAAGTGTATCAGAAGAAACTCCGCCGATAAAATGACTCGACCCCAGAGCCGCGCTGAACGTGCTTACACCATCTGAAAATGAAATGCTGCTTGAACCGTCAATATCCACTCCTGTGGAACTGATATTTTCTATCAGGCATTTAAATGCCGCGCTGCTGTCGGGAACGATAACAGCGGGAGCTAAATATCCTCCGTACTGACACTGGGCTTGCGGCGCAAAAACAAGATTAGCCGAACCGGCGGCGCTTCCTTCAACGCTGTTGAAAGCAACCGTTACATCTCCGGGGATTCCGGATGATCTGGTGAATACGCTTATTCTTCCTGTTGATCCGGAAATCCTCTGTACTCCGGCAAGAGATGTATTCATATCATCGCTCGATATCAAACCGTCAGTTACAGAGACTGTTATCTGTGTTCCTTCCTGAACGATATTACCGAAGGTGTCCGTTATAGGATCTGTTGTTATAGCGCTCGTGCTCCGTGAGTCAGCAGTAATTGTATCGGGTATTACTGAATATATGCCTATAGTTCCTGAAGGTATATCGGGTTCTATCGTCAATGTATCGCTGAGGCTCAACGCCCCGCCTCCAAGTGTCTGCGCCGACAATACTACCCTCTCAGCGATATTATCATGAACAATAACAGTCGCTGAGCCGTCTGAAAGTACTGGAGTGTCATTAGAAAACAATGCGGACCCGTCACTGCTGAGTTCAACCTGGGTAGTGTCATCCCCGTAAGCAATATTATCATTCATGTCATAAGCAACTATTTCGACATCAAAACTATCCCCTGCCGTATGGATGTAATTATCTGTGGTTATCTCGTAACGGGAAATATTTCCGGCAGTTGTTGACACACTGAAATCTATCCGCTCTCTTGAAGGAGGATCTCCATCGAGAATAGTTGCCATCACTCCGTTTGTGCCAGCGTTGATATCTGTAACCAGACTGCAATCGGCTGTACCTGTCGAATCCGATATGTCCAATCCGTCACCCGGATCACCGTTATCATCTATAAGAACCGGGGTGCCTCCAAGGTTGGTGGTTATACTGAAATGAACAATCTCGCCGGGGACAATATTTAAATATTCATCCGTTACACTCACTTTTAATTCAATCGTGTCACCGGAGATTACACCTGTCGTATCACCAATTATTTTTGCTATATTATAGGCTGGAGCGGGACTGATTGTTAAATAGGAGCCAAATGGGCTCAGCACGTCGCCGGAAAGAGATTCGATCGAGATCCTGTTATTTCCGGCTATTGTATCAACTGCGGTAAAAGAGGCCTCTCCTCCCGACAAAACCAGAGTATCCTGAGAAAAGAGCATGCCGGATGATTCGGCAACTGGGATAAGCTTTGTCGTATCGTCTGATACTATCAGGTTGTCATTATTATCATACGCTGACGCCTGACATGAGAAGATCTGCCCCGCTTCGAAAGATGACCCGCCGACAACTAAATCAACATAAGATATTACATTATCTGCTACAGTATTTATTTCGTAAATACGTGTTTCCAGTCCTTCCGGATCACCATCGAGTATAGCCGCCCTGACTCTGTTAAGACCAGCATACCCGCCTGTGTAATAAGTCACAAAAGTTGTACCGGCGCTGTCAGTTGCTTCCTGGGCGGATTCGAGATTGCCGCCGCCTTCAAGGACGGCGAAAGATACCAGTTCACCGTCAACTCTATTGCTGTATATATCCTCGACAGCTGAACTTATAATCACAGAGTCACCGGCTGTTACTGATGTTGTGTCGCCTGCAATTTCGATAATCTGATATGCCTGAGTATGATCCACATTTATAGTATCACTGCAGCGTACAATAGAAGAAAGAGTGTCTGTCACTTCGATCTTGATCCGCTCCGCTTTCATATAATTGATGTTATCAGTTGAAAATATTCCATTAACAATGGTTCCGTCACTAATTGACAGCGTATCCCCCGCGGACTGACTTGTGTCAAAGGCACTCACAGCTCTGATTCTTATATACCGCGAAGCTGCCTGAATGAAATTTTCAAAAGAATCTT
>CAZKNG010000116.1:0-5579 GCA_964554125.1 uncultured bacterium
ACAGAAGATAAAGCAACAGATATGATTATTCAGGGATTATTACGATGAGGAGAAAATCATTGAGAAATCAAGAGAGTGGCGTGAAACGGGCGATTCAATCGAGAAGGGCATACCGAAGTTTGGACCCTGCCCGTCTTTCCAAAGATGATCTGTGTGAATTGGAAGATGCAATCCAACTTGCTCCATCCTGCTTTAACAATCAACCATGGCATTATGTTTTTGTTACTGATGAAAAGAAACGAAAGGAAATGCAGTCTGTGCTTTCACCGGGGAATGAATGGGCACAGTACGCATCAATGTATATTGCCGTGTGCGCTCGAGAGCAGGATGATTGCGTAATTCATGATCGGAAATATTATCTGTTTGATACCGGTCTTGCAACAGGTTTTCTTCTGTTACGAGCCACCGAGCTTGGTTTTGTAGCCCATCCTATAGCCGGGTACAGCCCCAAGAAAACCCGGCGGGTCCTTGGAATCCCGGATGACATGCAAGTTATTGCTCTTGTGATCGTTGGCAGACATAAGAATACGATCCGGCCTGAACTTTCAGAAAAACAAAGGAAAGATGAGCATGAAAGGCCCGGGCGGAAACCGATTGAACAGATAGTGCATTACAACCAATACCCAAAGGGATAAGTAAGAGGTTTGGCGAAACATACTCATGCAGATCCTGGAGTGAAAACCTTCAATAAACAACCAAAGCTGACGGTTAGAATAACAGGCCTGAAACCGTGCGCGGCGGTATTGCCAGCCCGGGTCTGCGTGGTTACTAAGAGTTTTCATCCAGATCAGGATAGAGTTTTTTCATACACTCAGGACACAACGCGTGGCTGAAGTCCGCTTCAGGGTGTTTAATAAGATAATTGTCGATAGGCTGCCACTCCCCTTGATCGTCTTTGATAGATTTACAATTTGAACAGATATGAACAAAACCCCGTAGAGCCTGAATCTCCATTAAATAATCAGTCAGCCGATTGTTTTTATCTCCTAATACCTGATTTAAATAGGTTAGTTCCAGATGAGACTCAATCATATTCTTAAACTTCAGCATAAGCTGTTGTATTACTGTGGAATATGCGTTGCGCTTTCGGTCAAGGATGCAGATAGTGCCGAAAGGTTTTCCTGTCGGCAGGAAAATCGGAAATCCCAGATAGGAAATCATGTTCAGTTTTACGTCCGGGTTATCTTTCCAATCTTCATCAATCAAGGCATCAGGAACGAGAAGTTTTTCCCCGGTTTTAATTACAGTTTCACAATACAGTCCTGAACCTTCAAAATGTTCCTTATCTCCCGGATTATAAGGATTGCCGGGACTCTCGCTGGCAGTGAAGACTTTAATGTCAGGGTTTGCCAATCTCATGATCAAGGCAGCAGGAACCTGGCAAATCTGAGCTATTATATTAACGGTTTCCTGCCAGCTTTCCTGAATCTCTTCGGGGACAACAATCTCTATTTCTTCTTTTATCATTTTCGGCTCCTGACATACCGCAGATTAGCAGCGCGTGACCGCCTGTAGACTTATCATGATGGCCGGCGTATTAGATGCGGGCATCGGGCATATAATAATATAAAGCACGATATCGCGAAGCTTTGCGCCAACAACCTTTATTATTCTTTCATTTAAATCTTCTTAATTCAATAAAAATTCTCCACTCTCATGACAACACCGGGGAGCTTTTTTCAGTCTCCGGCAAACACCGTTTTCTTTGTTGGTCGCGGTGCCTTCACCACCATGAAACGAAGCGGTTCTGAACTCTCGTTGTACCAACAGTGCATTATCTCCTTTGGACTCTCCACCAGAGTATCGGCGGCGACCTCTTGCTTCTCTTCGCCTATCTCGACAACGCCCTTTCCATTCAACACGTAGAAGGCGACATCTACCGGCGTGATGTGACGCTTGAGTGATTGCCCCGGCTCTAGCGTAATGACGGTAATCATTGCGTCAGCAGTGTTGTAGAGGTTTCGAGCATCAACATTGTGAGCGTTATCCATAATATCAATCTCATTTAGTTTTCTTGTGATCATCTCCTTCTCCTTTATCATTCTTTGCGGAACTGTTTTCCCGATAATCGTACCGGCGATGCCCGCCCGCTTGACTATATAATTAGTGGACATAAAAGTTCTCCTGCCAATTATGACAAGATAGGATTGAAGCTGTCAACAAAGTTAGGACCAATGAGGGTTATCTCCTTTATCGCCTACCCGGTGGCGCGTAATAAGATCCTGCTCACAGATCGGCTTCGAAATATTCCCATGCCTGAAACCATAATGATCGAGGAGGAGTCCAGTCTAAATGGAGCTTGAAGGATCTTTGGTCGCGCTTCCCTCTTTGACGAATATAATCCAATTTCATATAATTGATTAACTGGAAATCTTTCTAATCGGATAAATATAGATTAGTAAGGAGGATTATCAATGAAAAAATTATTGACTTATACTTTAACTATCACCCTCCTGGTATTTTCTGAAGTATCATGGGCGCAGATGACAGCCGGGAAAGTTACCAAAAAGGTTCGGGAAGCTTACAAAGAGCAAATCAAAGGGATTGATGACCTTACCAAAAGAACAAACCGGGGTATCACCTTTCAAAAGTGGATACGCGGCTCTGGAGAAACAATTCACAAGTTCCGCAAAGAAGAGGATATTAATGGAAAAACACAAATCACGGTGTATGACGGAACATACTACCGGACAAAGAATCCATATACAAATGAGGTGACAAAGAAGGAAATTGAAGGCAACCCGGAGGTTTTCTATAAATACCTGGAGTCTTTTGATTTTGAATATGCTGGCCGGGATAAGGTGAATGGTATTGACTGCCATGTTTTGATAGTAGAAAGTGTTCCACTAAGTGAAATTAAAGACCCAACAACTGGCGACAGTATGATTCCGCCCGATGCTGAAGGTATGCAAGATGCCACAGTTGATGCAAAGCTATTCATCGATTCCAGAAGATGGGTCATGGTAAAAAGTGTTTTTGATGCGCAGGGATTACAAATGCAAGGCCGCCGGAGGGGAGCCAGAACTGTCATAGTCAATAAAGATTTTAGAAATATCGAGGGATTAGTGATCGCTTATCATACCCGAATGAATATGACCATAGATATGACCGAAGAAGAGAAACAGAAAATGAAGGAAGCCCGTCAATCTATGCGGCAGATGAAAGAAAGAATGAAAAATATGTCGCCAGCTAAAAGGGAGATGCTGGAAAAATATATGAAACCTGAAATGCAAAAGGCTCAATCAATGATGATGAATGGCGGCATGAGCAAGGAAATTAAAGTGCAGAATGTAAAAATAAATCAAGGTATTTCTGATGACTTATTTGATGGAAGCAGCTTATAATTACGTAACTCCAGCATTCTGAAAATGGCGTAATATAAAAGGGCGGGTGCCGGGATACTGTCTTCGGTTCCATAAAAATGCAAATATTTCAAATAATATAGACCGTTATCCCGGAACACATTCTGCCCCAGCCCGGCAAAAAAGGAGTTTCACCAATCTATGTAGAGTTGCTTTTATTTTAATCTGGCCAAAAAGAAGGAAAGAACCCACTTTCACAAACTGAAAGAGAACCTGGGTAACAGTTCACAACTTGCTCCTCATCCAGAATGATGCTCCAAAAAAGAGCGGATCATCACCAACACTTGCCCCAAAAAGATCCTGCATAAGGCGCGTCTGCTCTCTTGCCAGGTAATGCGCGGCTAAGACAACTTCGAATTTCCTGCTGTGCGCCAATAAAGCGTGCAGTAAATATTCTTCCGTGTAGAACCTTTCAAAATAGTTGTCCGGATAATCGTATGGAATAAAGATGTCGTGTATATGAACAAACACACCAGCCGGTAACGCCGGTAATATTTTGCAGTATAAAAATGGCAAATCGCCCCTGCCCCTGCATATATGGCTTGAATCTATAAAGAGAAATGTATTCTCGGTAAATTCTATATCGGCCAATGAACTGAGTTCTACAGGTTTGTACTCGATAACGTCCGCTATATTCTCAATGTCTCTGCGAGGTTCGGGATCTATAACGTGAAGCCGGCAATCTAAACCTATATAATCCATAGCGGCTCGCGCTACAACTGTACTATATCCTGATCCTACTTCGATAATCCTTCCAGGCCTGGCTGAAGAAATCATAGCGGCATATATTTCCGCGTCGGGAGTGGGATAATAACCGTTATGTATCAGACCCTTGCTTTTGTATTCCCGCCGATCGAAACCGGTATTAATTTCATCATTATTCCGTATACTCTGAAAGAGTGCTTGAAAATCGTCCTCCCTGAAAGATCTTAATAACTCCAGTTGACTCTCGACATTCAAGGAAAAACCATTATTCCCTATCTCTCTCTCAGGCAGGAAGTATTCTTGCGGCTTGTAATTGGCTGGGAGCAGTTCTTTCTTAACGGCCTCAAGCAACCGCATATCCCGGTTTGAAACTAATCCCATACCAAAAGTCTTAGAAAATATCTTCTGTAATAATGCTTTCATTCCTGGCCTTTCTCATAGAACGCCTGATCGTTTCCCTTTATGGAACAAAGTATCAGCCTGTTTGATCCGGCAGGAAGACCGGATAATAATCCGGCGTTCAGGTACAGCACTTTTTTAGACCATTATGACAAAATAAAACTGAAACTGTCAACGCGGATTGCACCTTTTATAAATTAGCTTATAAGAACACAACTGTCGTGCTCGGAGGAATAAAACCCCTAGATCAGCATCCTGAAAAGGGCCGCGGAATTCATAATAAAGAAGACGATAAAAGGGATCCAGCTGACCTATCGAGTCTTCTTACGTAAAATACCAAAAAAAAATAAATCTATGCAACTTATTGTTTGGTTATTTGTACGATAAATTATAACTTATACTCATATATTCATAAAACTGAACTTTACATCTGAAAAGAATGAAAGAGGAAATATGAATAAACGCAGATCATTGATAATAACGGCTGTTATTATCGCGGCCGGAATTATCATAAGCGTCATGCTCAGTAACCAGCGTGACCCTGTAAGCCGCAGATCTAAACCCGCGGCCGTGGAACGTGTCAGCACTATCTCCTCGCGGAACAGTGACATAAGAACTGCCGTAACAATCAGCGGTCCTCTTACTGCCTTAGACCGCATCGATGTTTACGCGGAAGTAAGCGGTATCCTAAAGCCCACTGCCAAGCGTTTCAAACCCGGGAACAGTTTTAAAGAGGGTGAAGATTTGATTCAAATTGACGACAGTGTTTACAGAAACAATCTGCTCGCTCAGAAAAGCAACCTGCTGAATCAGCTGACCACTCTCCTTCCTGATTTATCGATCGATTTTCCCGAGAGCGCCGGCAGGTGGAGATTATATCTTAAAGAATTTGATCTGCATAAACCCCTTTCCCCTCTTCCAGAACCTTCAAGTGAAAAGGAACGCTACTATATCGCTTCACATAATATCTTCAACCTGTTCTATACAATCAAGAGTATGGAATCCACACTGGCAAAATACAGTATAACCGCGCCTTATGACGGAGTTGTTATCTCCTCTGAGATAAATCCCGGAACACTCGTAAGAAGATCGGAAGAGCACACGTCTGAACTC
>CAZKNG010000117.1:0-5502 GCA_964554125.1 uncultured bacterium
TTCTTCCAATGGACCGGGTAAGAAAACTCGGGGCTCTTGAAGGGGCAGATATCAGAAAGTCTAAGGAGAAACTCGCTTTCGAGGTTACCAGGATACTTCATGGCGAGGTGGAAGCGGAAAAAGCAAGGGAGTCCGCCAGGGCTCTCTTTTCCGGTAAAAAGACAGGCGGTGCTGATTCAGTTCCGACCTATACGATTGAAAAAGGAGTGCTGAAAGAGGGGATCCCCGCTTTCATACTTTTTGCTGATTCGAAAATAGTAAAATCCAGGGGTCAGGCAAGGCGTCTTATAAAGCAGGGAGGAGCTTACCTGAATGATGAAAGGATCGAAGTTTTCGACCGTAAGATCACACTCGATGATATGAAAGACGGCGCTCTGCTTCTTCGTGCCGGCAAGAAGAACTATTTGAGAGTTGTACCCGGAAATGATAACTAGATGTTGAACTTCAAGAGGTGTTAGCATATGTTAGTTGGAATGGATTATCTATTTCCTGTTATTTAATTTTTTATTGTAAGCTGTCGAAAGGCTGGTGCTTTTGTTATGGCAAAGAAATGGGAAAAGAATTTTTTCGAGGAAAGAGAGAGGCAGAATGAAATAATTTTCTCAAACGAGCATCTTGGTATAAAGAGATTTTTCGCGCTCGATGACCAGGCTTATCACGGAGGGGCGCTTGATGAACAGACGAAAGAACTTATGGGACTTGTAGCTTCCATGGTCTTAAGATGTGATGACTGCGTCAGCTATCACCTCAAGAAAGTACACGAAGCTGGAGCCACAAAGGAGCAGATTTACGAGGCCTTTAATGTGGCTTTAGTTGTTGGAGGTTCGATTGTGATTCCTCATCTTAGGAAAGCGGCTGAAAAACTTGAGTCGCTTTAAGAGCAGGATAAGGTGTATATGGCACGCGGCCCTGAAATTGTTTTTCTCCGCGAGGGGGGTAATATCATGAAAAAGACGATAATTCTATTTTCTATTATATTTATATTTACCGGCACTCTCAGAGCCTCCGAAGAAACCCTTCTCTTCAGGTTTAAGGGAACCGGCGTGGATGAGGAGCTTATAGACGCGGCAGAGCAGATATTCGGAAGCGCTCTTACACGTGAGGGGAAATATCCTGTCTCTTCAGCTGTAAATGTTGTGGGAAATGTCCAATGTTACGATCTTTCCTGTGCTGTCGATTACGCCGAGGAAGCCGGTTTTCCCAAAGCCGTTACGGGCAGTCTTACCAGACTGGGCGGGAAATATATCGTTGATGTTCAACTCGTCGATGTTAAAAGCCGGGAAGTCGATATATCGGTGGATGCTGTTTCGGAGACTGAGGAAGATCTAGATGTTGTTCTTAAACGCCTCGCGAAGAGTATTTCCAGCGGCAGGGAGATGGATGAAACAGCTGAGCTCGGGCTTGTCACAGAATCTGAATCCAGGCCGGACAGAAGAAGAACTTCTTTTACGAGCAAGGGGCTTAGAGCTGGATTTATGTGGCCGTCTGTGCATTCGTTCGGTAAGACGGACAGGATGACCGCGGTTGATTTTGTCGTCCAGCACGACATGAAAGACTATTTTCTCTCGGGCAGAGGAGGGATTAAATGGGGGGATAACATCTCTCTTAATTTGACCATTCTTGAAACAAAGATAGGAAGATATCTGAGCCGCGGTGATTTCAGCCCGTTTATAAGCGGAGGAATAGGGATTCAGTATAACAGGGCAAAGATAGAGAAAAAGGACGGCACATTCTATGAAGATACAGGTTCAGGTACCGGGCTTTCTCTCTGCGGAGGTGTTGGTCTCGCCGCGTTCAGGACATACGATTTTCAGTTTCAGCTGGACATTGACTATTTTATTGTTTTCTCGAAAGTTGAAAACGGCAGCGCGTCAGGCGAAGAGTATCCTCAGGGGATAATATTCACTTTCTGTATTAAACACTAGTTTCTCAGTATAACGCTGAGCTCCGCCACATATAATCAGAGAAAATATACAGGATATTCAATTTATGGAATATCCTTTGCTGATTTATCTAAAAGGAGGTATCAGGGAGGATCTGTGCGTTTTTGCTCCTAAACTTATCTGGGGAAGCTCTTTAGAGCTTCGGGTGAAAAGAATGTTAAGGGAAAGGTTAAAAAGCCTATTGTCTGGTGTGGATAAGATCCTACTCCCGTCTATTTTTGTATCTATAATTATAATATCAGCTTGCGGACGCGTAAAAGTGAGCGGTAATTCAATTCCATTTATAAGCTACAGAGCAACTATGAAAAATAAGGGGTTAGACCTTGTTAATGTCACGGTGAGTGTTCACGGAGCGAAGAGGGAAGATTATGCATTTCAAGCTGCCGGGTCGGGGGGGTGCCTCTGCCCAGACCCCTTGAACATGACCGCCGCGGCAGAAGACGGTGAGAAACTTCGAATTGAAGCAAATAAAGGAAAATGGACCGTTAAAAACGGTAACAGGGACTTCTCCCTGTCTTATGATGTTGTTACTATGAAAGAGGATCGGTTTTCATCCAGAATAAGGAGCAAGATTACACACTTTGACGAAAGCAGATTTCGCCTTCTGGGCAGGGATATTTTCCTCGTTCCGGTCTCTAATGTAAGTGAGGGCATTATTGTTGATTTGAATTTCTTTCCCGAAGCTATGGTCCGATCTGTTTACAAGAGTTTAGGTAGGAGGGTGATAGTGCCCGAGGCGGATGATATGCCGATCTCTTTCTACGCGGGAGGGGACTACAGGTATATGACGGTTTCCGCGGGAGGGACGGAGGTCCTGCTTGCCAGCACGGGGAAATGGGCCTTTGAGGATGAAAGAATGTTAGGTTTGATCAGGGATATAGTCTCTTATGAAATCGGAATGTTTGGTTCTGCTCCGGACAGCAGGTATCTTTTTATATGCGACAGAAACCCCGTCTTAGGGGATGAAGGGTTCGATTATTACGGAACACATTTCGGGCAGAACATTCTGCTTATGTTTGATCCCCGGATGGACGAAAGTGATCTCTTTGATGTAGAGATGTCTGTTATCTCACATGAATTTTTTCATAACTGGAACGGAAAGGCGCTAAGCCCCGCTTCAGACAGCTTTATGTGGTTTACCGAGGGTGTGACCGTGTATTATTCATATAAAATATTAATCGAACTGGGAATTATTTCCGAAAGGCAGTATAAACGCAAGTTCGATTCTATTATAAAAAGATATGAGCTGAATCCGTATCTGCGTGACATACCAATTGCTTCTTCGGGAAACAATGATATGAGCGATAAGGACCTGGTTAACCTTCTCTACGACGGCGGATTTCTATCCGCAAGGGCGATTGACAGCTATCTTATCGATATTACAGGGGGTAAAACAGAACTGATAGATATAATCAGAAATATCTATGAGAACGAAAAATACGGCGCACCGATAGATGAAAAGAGATTTGTCTCTGAAGTGAAAAAGGTCACGGGAAGAGATATCTCCTCTTATCTCAGGAGGCTTGTTCACACGCGGGCCCCTGATATCATTCCAGGCGGCAGGAAAGAAACAAAGAGGACTGGTTAGCGTTTGAGATCTTCCGGCCTTGGAATACTATCCTCTCAGCAGACCCTTTTCCCCGAGGTGTTTTATTACTGCGTCTGCGCATTCCTCGACTGACATTTTATCGGTTTCTACTACTATTTCAGGATTTTCAGGCTCTTCATATGGAGCTGATATTCCCGTAAATTCCTTTATAACTCCATCTCTGGCTTTCTTGTACAGCCCTTTCGGATCCCGCTCTTCACAAACGGATACGGGCGCTTTAACATAAGTTTCTATAAAATATCCGGTTGAGTTCAGTTTTCTCGCCCTGTCCCTTCCCTTCCTGTATGGTGATATAAAGGAAGTTATGGTGATCGTTCCCGCTTCGGCAAAGAGATGTGCTACCTCCCCTATACGGCGTATGTTTTCTTCCCGGTCCTCAGGTGAAAAGCCGAGGTCGCCGTTGAGGCCGTGACGGACGTTGTCTCCGTCGAGTATATAAACCTTATGTCCCGTTTCGAATAACTTTTTCTGGAGCGCGGTGGCAATCGTTGATTTCCCGCACCCTGACAGCCCGGTAAGCCAGAGAACAAACCCCTTGTGGCCGTTCTTCTGCTCCCGGTCTTCTTTATCTATACCTGTATCGTGCCAGGTGACATTGGAGCTTTTCTGTTTCTCCGCGCCGTCATCAGGCACTGCGGAATAAAATTCCGCGAGTATATCCGCTACCGGTTTTCGCATTATTCTCTCATCCACGGGCTCATTCTTTTTAAGTGTTCTTCTGACCTCTTTGCCTGAAATAAAGACGGGGCTGTATCCCTTGGGTTTGAATTCCTGAATCAAACCCACTTTCGATATCTCATCAAAATAGGCGGCGAACCCAACCTTTACCGGCTGTATATTGAGCTGGCCGTTTAGATGATCGAATTTTTCGTGAGCGTCAAAATCGCCCCAGATCGCGCTTCCGTCGTCGTAGGGAGCGTCGGCGTGTTTCCGGCCTATAACGATATCTGTAAAACCGTAATTCTGGCGGTATATAGAATGCATAATAGCTTCCTTGGGACCCGCGTAGAACATCTTCATATCCAGCCCTATCATTATCAGCTGATCTGTGAAATTATACCCCCTGGAGCTCCAGAGTTTATCGTCTCTGTCACCTTCTCCGAAGACTCCCGCCTCAAGCAGCGCTTCATAAGTGTGCATACGCACATCCGCGGGTACATCGTCCGACTTTGTCGCGCCTACCAGCGGGTTCAGGACGGCCCCGGTAAAATTCCCTTCGCGGGTAAGTTTCTCGACCGCGTAGAGTAGAGCATACTCGTGAGCTCTGTGCAGGGCGTTTCTTGTCTGAAAAGCCACAATTCTCTGCCAGCCTTTCAGTCTGAACAGATGGCGCGCTTCTTCCGGTGTGATCATATAACGGCTGAATTTTCTGTCAAAGTTCTGGGGGAACGCCCATATCCTGCCTCCAAGGAGATATCCCCTGCTGTCTTCGTTGAAAATTCGTGCTCCTGGATGATCATCCCTGCCGGTGCCGTAGACTGCCGTGTTATAACGCTTCTTGTCGAAGGGAAAGATATCTGAAATTTCAAGTATCCCTATTATTTCACCGTTACTCTTTTTTACGGCAACTGTCTCGCCGGCCTGAAATTTTTCCGCCTTCTTCTTAGAGACCGGAAATGAGATAGGAATTGTCCAGGCGAATTTGTTCCCGTTCTTAAGTATTACCTCTTCGTCGAGGACTCTGTTGAATGTTTCCGAGTCCATCGGACCTTCCAGGGGAGAGAGGGCTCCGTCAGCTATACGGTGGAAAACTGACAGATCGGCATCACTTATATTATAGACATTATCGCCGGTCTGTTTTAAGAGCTGCTCTCTTGCTAATTCCGGAATTATCCTGTTTACAAGGCTGCCGCCGTGTGGTGTTAACGATGAAATATTCACTATTGAGTCTCCTTACATAAAACGTTGAAGGTATTCAATTACATCATCTGCCGTTTTCTCTATTCCCCT
>CAZKNG010000118.1:0-5435 GCA_964554125.1 uncultured bacterium
ACCCGAAAGCTGGGTATTCTATGAAAAACTAAAAACTTTTCTTATAGCTAAAATGATGCTACTTCTAATTTCTTTAAGTAATTATATTTTGACGTGAAATTATTCTACTTATTTGTTGAATCAGCCATATGTAATCTGTTAGTTATTATAAAACCAATATGCTGGAGGGTTCAAATGAGCTGGTACGGAAAACTCACATTCGGTTCACTCGGCCTCTTTATCGGAGGCCCCCTGGGAGCAATTGCCGGAGCAGCCCTGGGCCATCACCTTGTAGATAAAAAGATGACGGCAGGCCGCTCTCCGGCTTACAGGCAGGTTGAACAGGCAAAAGCCGCTTTTTTCGTCAGCGTTTTCTCCATACTGGGCAGACTTGCCAAAGCGGACGGAATTGTTACAAAAGATGAACTTGCCGTGGTGGATAAATTCATAACCAGCATGAATATATCCGCGAAGGAGGAAAACTTTGCCAGAAAGGTTTTCAACGAAGCTAAAAACTCGAGGTATTCAATTGACGACTTCGCCAGCCAGCTTTACCAGATCAACAGGCGGAACCCCGCCGTTCTCCTTTCCTTTATGGACGTTCTCTTTCAGGTTGCCGCGGCGGACGGCAAACTTCACCCTGCAGAGGAGAACGCCCTCGGCAGAATAAGAAAGATATTCAATATAAGCAGCAAGGAGTATGAAGATCTGAAAGCCCGTTATTTCGAGGATGTGGATAAATACTACAAGATTCTGGGCTGTGACTCGTCCAGCTCTGATAAGGAGATAAAAACCAGCTATAGAAAACTCGTCAAGGATTTTCATCCCGATACAATAGTTTCCAAAGGCCTTCCGGAAGAATTTACCGATTTCGCCAAAAGGCGTTTTGAAGAAATCCAGACGGCGTATGAAAAGATAAAGAAGGAGCGGGGTCTATAGCTTTACGGGCACAATAATTCCGGTTCCTTTTCAACCGCGCAAATCCTCCGCTTTAGAAAACCAGCTGAAAATTAACAGCTATTTCATTATTATCTTTCGAAGCCCCTTCCTCGCCGTTTATCTGATAATTAAGACTGACCTTGGTGTATTTTTTGTCGATAAATAGGTTCGTGCCCAGAGTGATCCGATCTGTTTTATTGCCTGTGAGGTCGAGGTTTTCATCCAACTCTTCATATCTCGCGAGCACCTGTATCTCGGGGAGAAATTTAAAATCTGTAACGAAAGTATGTCCGCCCCAGACGTACCATCCCTCTTTATCTTCAGCATCACTGGAATGAATATACTCGCCGACTACAACTTCATTTTTCCATTCCCATCTTATTGAACCGCCGTAGGTGGATAAATCCTCAGGGTCAGCAGCGTCATCTGTCTTGCCGATTATTACATTAGGAGCTATTGTAAACATCTCCATCAATCCGATTTCGAGGCGGGATATAAAATTTTTACTCTCATTGTTATCCTCTTTGTTTATCCCCGACCCGTTGAAAAGCCCCGCGTCGAAATTCAAGCTGAAGTTATCGTTGAATCTGTTTTTAACTTTCACGCTCATACCTATATCCCTACCGGTACCGAGCGATTTGACCTTCGTAGGATTAACGAAAGGAAAGGCGGTAGAAGAGATCAGAAAATCTGTTCCGAAGGGAGGTTTGTATTGACCTATTGAAAAAGCGATCTTCTCAGTCGGGGCGAATCTGAAAACACCGTCTAAAAGCTTGGGTTCACCCGCGAATTCCGCCATCATCCTGATATCAGAGTACCTGTTAATTTTTCCCTTAGCGCCCAGGCGCGCTCTCTTTGATTTGAAGGTGGATTCTTCACTATCGCCTAAAAGGTGATAATACTGCTGATGGATCACGCCGAAAAACTCGATATCACCGTGCCCCACGGAAATCCCCGGAGAATTATCCTGTTGTTCTGCCGCGCCGGTTCCGTCACTAATAACAATAAAGATGATTGCAAGAAGGTAAATTATAGATACCTGTTTTAATAGTTTCATATCGAATGCCGCCTCTCTTTATTCTAACTATCCTTCCAATTTAGATTCAAAATCTCCCTTATCTTTTTTATTTCTTTAATTAAACAAGTTGTATTTTTACATTTTATCTGAGCGAAAACAGATGACACTGAAGCTTTCGACCCTCTTATTAATTCAGTATAAGCTTTGGGTTCTTTTTGTAAACAAAGAATGTGATATAAAAAAGAATATTCCTGTTATTTTCAGGCTTGCAATCATCCGTTTCGGGGCATAATCTTGCCCCCCGCGGAACCGTTTACTATATTTATTATCATCAAATGATAATACGGCGCTAAAAACAAAAGGTTTGACTGTATTTTAAAGATTTATAAAGAAAGGCGATCTATTGATTAACCTCGAACCCATAGGATACCTGAGGAGCGAGCACATAGAAGTTCCAAAACACTGCAGTATTTCAGATCTGGAGGGCGAACTGGTGCTTGCCCCCGAATACACGGAAGGATTGGTAAACATCGAACCGGGGGATAAAATAGCTGTTATATTCAATTTCCACAAAAGTCCGCCGTTTAAGAGTGAAAAACTGAAGCAGAGGCCTCCGCACAGGGATTCAAAAAAAGGGGTGTTCAGTATATGCTCTCCCAAGAGGCCTAATCCTTTAGGCCTGTCTATCCTGGAAGTCATCAGTATAGAAAAGAATGTGATCCGTGTTTCGGGGATCGATATGCTGGACGGCACACCGATACTGGATATAAAACCCTATATTGCCCCTTAACCTGTCAAACTCTGTCTTAGGGAGAACGGCAAATTTTACCTCTTGCATTACCTCTGAGTGATACCTTACTCTTACCCTGTTTAAAAGCGAATAACTAATACCTTTATTAAGGAAGGATACTATCATGAAGATCCTGCGTTTTCTTCTTATTCTGACATTTATTCCCGCGGGCGCGATCGCCGGAATCGGAGATGTAGAAAGTGAAATGACACTTCCCTCGGCATGTGTGACGGGGATCGCTTTCGACGGTGAGAATATCTGGACCGCCGACCGTAAGACAGACAGAATCTACTGTGTCAATTATGAAAGCGGTGAAGTGACAAAATCTTTCAGCGGCCCCGGTTATTTTATGACAGGCCTCGCCTGGGACGGAGAGTATCTCTGGGTTGCCGATATGGACTTTACCAACACATCGACAGAAGCTTATTCAGGTAAAATATACAAAATAGACCCTGAAACCGGAAAAAGCCTCGGTGTAATAAACACCCCAACGCCCGATCCGCACGGTCTGGCCCACGACGGTGAATACCTGTGGTTTTCCGACAACAGCGAGAAGAGCATAACATGCATAAGCCCCGAGGACGGAACGACCATTATATCATTCAAGTCACCATCACAGGATCCGCGCGGCCTCGCCTGGGACGGCGAATACCTATGGGTAGCGGACAGATCGAAGGATGAAGTCTACAGGGTAGATACCAGAACAGGGTCGGTCATAATGATACTCCCTACTCCAGGACCCTACCCCTGGGGGCTTTCCTGGGCAGATTCAAAACTCCTTGTTTCTGACTACCAGACAGACCTTGTTTCGACAATGACTGTATTTGGAGATTCAAGGTTCAAACGCTCTAAGGAAAGATACTCGAATATCGAATTTACTCAGGATATTATAAATTTCGGTCCCGGAAGAGTCGAAGACCTCAACGTTTACCTCGCCGTTCCAAGGGACCGGGCCACACAGGAGATCATTGATATTTCCTACGGGCACAAGCAGGATGATTTTCACACCGACCGATGGGGTCAGAAGGTGGCGCTTTTCAAGCGCCCGACTCTCGATCCTCAGGAGCGCTTTACCTGCGTGATGAAAGTAAAAGCGAAAATATACGATGTAAGTTATTATCTTTTCCCGGAAAAGGTTGGATCACTCGGGGATATACCCGAGGAAATAAGCAGGAGTTTCCTGGAAAACAATGATAAGTACAGACTGGAAGATCCGGCGATACAGAAAGCCGTAAAAGAGGCGCTGGACGGGGAAGAGAATCCCTACTGGATCGCCCGGAAGATATTCGATCACCTGCGTGAAAACCTCTTCTATAAAAGGGTTGGGGGATGGGATATCGCCCCCACAATAATCAAACGTGGATCCGGGTCGTGCTCCGAATACGCGTTTCTCTATATCGCGATGTGCAGAGCCGCGGGAATTCCGGCCAGATATTCCGGAGCTGTGGTAGTGCGGGGAGAGGACGCGTGCTATGACTACGTCTATCACAGATGGTGCGAAGTATTCCTTCCGGGGTACGGATGGATCCCGGTAGATCCGAGCGGCGGGGATCAACCCTGGCCGCGCGATCAGGCTCTCTACTTCGGTCATCTGTCCAACCGTTTTCTTATTACTACCGAAGGCGGCGGCGCGTCGAAATATTTAAACTGGGATTACAACTCATACGAAACTTACAGCGCGGACGGACCGGTTCAGCTCAGGATGGAGAAGATAGCGGAATGGGATACAGCTGAGTAACAGACAATCCGGGAAGTAACAGCGTTTATAGATGAAGGGGATATCTGCATTGTCAGAATAGTTGTCCTGGAACTGTAAGATCTTTCTATTCTTTACATTTCCCCGATAACGATCGAGATATTGTCGCTTGAACCGTTCTCTTCCGCCCACCTGATAAGCCTACCGGGCGCCTCCTCCAATGACGCGGCTTTTTCTATCTCGGAACTTATAAAATCTTCAATCCCCTGTAATTTGTCCGGTATCATTCCATCCGAGCAGAGAAGGAGGATATCCCCCCTTCCGAGAGTAAAGCTGCCTCTTGTCGCGGGAAACAGATCTATCTGACTTTCGGTCCTTGATACCGCTTTCGTGATAACATGACTCATTCTCCGGCTGAGAAGATCTGAGACAGGTCGATTATGTTTTTTTTCGATCTCTCTGATGTAAGAATGATCTTCCGTTATCTGCTCAGCTTTACCTTCCGAGATAAAATAGGTTCTGCTGTCGCCGATATTACCTACCGCGAAATTATTACCACTGCCCATTACCAGCGTAAGTGTAGTAGCCATTGATAAGTACCGCGGCTCCTTCTCTGCCCGCTCCCTGATGCGGCTAGTTGTAACCTCCGATATATTAATAATTGTATCCTTCAGGGTACGGGCTGAAGGATCGGCTGAGAATTCCCCGAAAAGCTGCTCGCATACATCTGCTGCTATCTTGCTTGCAATCCCCCCGCCGCTGCTTCCCCCCACACCGTCGGCCACGGCCATGATAAAACAATTGTTTTTACGGCAGTAATAAATTCTGTCCTGGTTATATTCCCGCTTTCCCTTTACCGACTTCCCGTAAATTCGCATAATATCCCCTCACCTATCAGTAATACGCTCGTCCTGGAAATCTAACCTCTGCCTGCCCGGATCATTAATGGTCTCGACCACTGTTATTATTATACCGTCCGACATAAATACGGGTCAAGATGAACGGCTGAGTTA
>CAZKNG010000119.1:0-5366 GCA_964554125.1 uncultured bacterium
TTTTAATCCGTCAACAATTATGTCGAATGTCCCCTCGGAGCAGGAGGGGGGGATCCTGACTTCCAGAGTGTAAAATCCTGACGGAACCTCTCTCATAACGGAAGATGAGTCTCCTATTACAACCTCCCACCCTGAGGGGGTCGTCCACTGGAGATCAAAAAGGTCCGTCCCGCTCTCGTTCTGGACCTCTATCTGAAAGGCAAGGGTGTCCCCCGGCTGAGCTGTCTTTACTGAACTTCCCCCCGACCCGGTCCCTAGCTGGGCGAAGGCGTCATCTCCGTTACCGTCTATTATAAGATCGATTTCATTGGAAGCTATCACGTTTATCAAAGCGGTGACACTTTCTGACGTAGTGCCGTCCGTAACACCTACAAAATCCAGAATGGACTGATATGTATCGTATTTAGCATTGCCCGGTATCGTTACCTCCAGATAATAGTTCTTCTGGCTGTACGGTTCAAAACCGGGAGTTGTCCATGGAAAGTTATGATCTCCTCCTTCACCGCTTATTATCGCTGACCATCCTCCTTTAGGTGGATTCCAGTCAACCCTGAACGAATCGGTAACGCCGCCCTCATTCTGAAGCGTCACGGGGAAACTGACAGTGTTCCCCCTTTTTCCCCCTATTATACCGCTTCCTCCAAGCCCGGAGCCCGCGGGTCCAATCATATCATCACCCGACTCGCATATTATCGCGTCCACTGCCGGCGCTCTTACCTCGGCTACAGCCTCGATGCCGTCTTTTTTAAGTGTATCGCCAAGCGACTGTGCGAAGACGAAACTCCTATAATCGCCTCCCCTTATGCCGTCGGGGAGGGTAACTCTAAGAGTAAACTCTCTTATCTCCGCGGGGTTTACAGGTCCCGTCGTAAACACGCCGGTGTGGGTAACAGAATTTTCCTCTATTTCACACTCCAGAGGACCTGCGGGGGAAAACCATATTCTGAAGGAATCTGCCCGAACCCCGCCGTTTAAAAGTTCAAGGTCATATGAAATCGTCGTGTCCGCCGGACTTTCTTTATATGATACCCCCCCGCTTCCAGAGGGATCTATTATTCCAAAGCCGTTGGCATCTATAGCGAGATCCGCGAGATATATGGAGGGCACAACATTCGTTCCCATCGTGACGCTGTCGAACCTGTCGCCCGCCGAAGTAGAAACAGCGTCAAGAACGGTCGAATAGCCTCCCGCCGCCTGACCCTCCGGAATAGATATCATGACTCGTGCCGACAGTTCTTCTCCGGACGGCAATACAGGTGTTGTCCATGGCAGCGAATAGTCGGTTCCCTGATAATTCACCGATACCGTCCAGCTCGAAGGTGAAGAAACCGTAATGGTATATGAGTCTGAATCGGGCCCTTCGTTTTCGACATCCAGATTGTAGACAAGCGTGTCTCCTTCCACCCCGCTTAGAAGCGAGTATCCGCCGCCGCCGCTTCCCGGATCGCCGAAGATATCTTCACCGTTTGAATCAACTTTAAGATCAACGAATCTGTTATATGAAAATGAAATGTCATCGACAAAAGTCCATGTTTCGTAAAAGTTATCCTGTTTGTTTATCTGCTGAAAATATACCCTGACATCCTGTCCGGCGTAGGATGCCATATTAATCTCTTCTTCTATCCAGCCGCTGTCCTTGAATTGATCGTTCCCTTCAGAGAATGAATAACCGGTTAAATGCTCCAGAGTGTTTCCCGAAATATCTCTTATTTCTACCTCAAACAGATCTTCTAGACCTCCATAGCCCTGCTGCCGGAATTTATAATATAGTGCCGCGCTGGATATATCCGCCGGGACCGTTATATCCTGATACATATACCCCTTTCGATTTCTCCTTTCCTCGGTATACTTAAATCCAAGGAGCGCTGAATAATTTCCGCTGTAAGGAAGGTCCGGTACAACAATATGATCGGCCCAGGAAGGGTTTGTGTTTCCGGACAGATTGCCGGCGTTATGAACCCAGCCGGCAGAGAAGGACCCTGATTCAAAACCTCCTCCGGAAAGACGCTCTCCCGAATCCGCCGGAATTGCACCGCAAAGAACCGGCAAAAAGAATACGGCGTATATTATAATATTTTGAATTTTATTTTTTCTTCTTTTCATCTTCTTTTCGTTCCGATCCCGCTATCTGTAAAAATAGTTCATCAGTTTTTCATTGAATTTCATCTTCATTCCAACATGAAATCCGCTCTGCTGGAAATCATTTTCCTCGACGTTCTTATCCTTATGCCCGGAGAAGTCATATCCAGCTCCAAGCCAGACATTCTTAGCGACGATCTTTCCGGCTTCAATACCCGAGCCGAATCTAACCGTACCTGTTTCACGCTGGCTGACAACCCTTCCGGTCAGCGTAACATCCCACTTGGCGGGAAGAAGTTTTATCACCTGCGTCTGATACATAAATGTGGACGCGCTTGCTGAATATTTCCTGAATGTGTTCCTTACCCATTTCGCGGCAACTTTACCCTCGAGTTTCCATCCAGCATTAAGATCATAGACAGCTTCCGTAGAAAGAAGAAGCTCCTTGTCAACACCGCCGGGATGGGCAGGGCTGTTCTTTTCATATCGCGTTTTAAGAAATGCCAGAAGAACGAGCGCGTCTGCCGATTCAGGACGCAGAGACAATCCCAGGGTTGAGCTGGCCTTCACTCTGTCGGTTTTATTATCTTCATCGGAAAACCAGATATCACCCCTGGTAAGCCCCGACCACCTCTCATCCATTCTCTTTATACCACCGGCTGAAAAGAGGTGTTTTGTTCTATCATTGTCAAACCTGATTTCATAATCACCCTTAAGACGGTAATCCTTTTTATCCGGAGTGTAATTTCCGGAAACAGACAGTGAAGTAAAATCATTCTTTTCTATTCCTGAGACAGTCGAGAGTCTTTCCGCCGCTACCGTTCCCGAGAAGTCGTCGGAAAAACTGAAACGGTTATTAAGTCCGATTACCGCCTGTCCGCGCTTTCCGCTCATTGCTCCTTCGAGACTGTACCTGGAATATACGTTCAGATTCCGGGTTATCTTAGATTCAGCTCCTAACAGCGTCCTGTGTCTCGTGCCGCTTCTGCTTCCGGTTCGGTATTCATGTATTAATTCAGCGCTTATATCTTTCCAGACAGTTCTAGACAGCCTTCCTTCAAGACGATTGGGATATTCCTCCACCTCAGAACCCGACAGTTTCTGATCGTATGTCAACTTCCCTTTGAGCCCTGTTCTCTCGGCAGAAATAGAAGTTGTCATCATAACAGCCGAACGCGAAGGCTCTGTAATGCTGCTGTGTGAGACTCCCGCCAGGCCGGCAGAGCCGCGAAGCGTCCCTTTTCCGTAAACGCCTCTTATGTCCAGATATTTCTTTTTCTCATCCCTTTCCATAAAACTATGCGTGTACCCCTTCGATTTCAGGGAAAATTTTCTATTCAGTTTCCAGTCAAGCCCCGCTCCAAACTTCTCGCTCCCAAGTTCACTCTTGCCTCCCGAAAATGAAGGATTGAAAAAGGTCTTATCTATTCTCCTGTAGTAAGCGTGCCAGAGCGGGAAGTTTTTCTTTCGTCCTTCAAATTTAAGCCTGAAGGCATCTCCAGCCCCCAGAAGGAATTTCTCGCTGTGCCCGAATTCCCCTTCGACTCTGATTCCAGGCAGTATTTTTCCTTTCAAGTCTACCCCGAAAAGTGATGAATTTCCATCTCCCTCCTCCTCGAGAACTGCGGTAATACCGGCGTCTAAACTATCGGTAACAGAAACTGAAGACCTTGCTCCATATATAAAATTGTTGTCCTCTGAACCTGCGCATTCATAGCTGGCAATTATCATTACCGGATTCAGATCTTCATCCACTGTGGGCAGCGGTTCCTTAAAAAGAATTGTGCCGTCGTTATAATTAATATCGTAATCCCTGTTTACAGCCTTATAATCCACCTTGACTATTTTCTCCGGCTGGTACCTGTCACGAACCTCTATTCTTATTTTTTCGCTGTTTTCTATAAGAGGATAATTCTCGAGGAAATAGAACCCGCTCGTTCCGTCCGCCGGAATTTCTTCCTGATAGGTGGACTGATCGGTTCTGGTAATAAAAGCATTTATCCTTCCCCCTTTGAATTCGGCCTTCCCTCTGAATCCGGCAAAAGTCCTTTCATAGCGGTTGAACTCCATGCCGCCCAGCTCTGTTTTGAAATCCCCATACAACGCTGAATACCGCTTATGCTCCATCTTTAGATAAGTTCCGCGTCTCGAAGAAGAGTTGAATCTGAGCCGGCTGGCATCTCCGTATAATGGATAAAACTTCTCGGGTTCAATCCTGTCGAGCAGCTTGTCATACCTGGCCGGACGGGTATCGACCGCGACGGTCATAAGGTGTCCCTGAGCTATTTCCCCCTGTCCGTAAAAAGCTATTTTTCCTTCCGCGAAGGCGCCGTCGTGCCAGCTCCTTCCAGAGCGGTCCGTAACCCCGCTGCCTGTAATATTATTTATTCCGAGATCGGCCTCCCCATAACCAAACAGAAACCAGTCGCGAAGAAGAGATTCATACGAGATAAACGAACCGGCGCGTATATCATCATACCGGACGGATATTCTCCTTTTCCGAGACTCTATCGACGGAGGTAAATTTATAACCGCCTTGCCGCCTGCTGTAGCGACCTGAACTCCGTTTCTCTGAGGATTGGCGTCTATCCCTTCAATTAGCTCACCCGGTCCTTCTACATCAACGAAGATCCCGTCCCTTACGGAGTGTCCATTTCTGTCCTTTACAAGAAATACAAGTTCTCCGGAACTCTTCCCGTCGGCGGGTATTGAAACCTCCGCTTTTTCCGGAATTATTTCAGCCGGATTCCCGGCAAGATAGATATGTCTCAGGCATCTATTCTTTTCCCCGCCATGCTCTTTGGAAACGACAAGCAGCTTATTCTCGCCCGGTTCAATCTTTACGCCGTAAAAGGTATGCCCTATGGTTTTTCTGCCTATATCAATCTTTTTTCTTCCTATCTTTTCCCTGCCGACGGGAATACCGTTCACGTAAAGATTCACAGTCGAACCAAGCGGCGAACTTATCACAACCTCTACTCTGTCTCTTTGTCTGAAGAGGGCTCCCTCTTCGGGTTCTACGATTTCAGAGCATACTCTGGTCCCGCTGATAAACCTTTCTTCCCCCTTTGTCTCTTTCAGCATAGTATCTGGTTGAGATTCTTCTGCCTTAAAATCATCCGGCCCTGCAAGTTCTACATCGATTCTTCTGTTACCGGCAGCTTTAATATAGTTTTTCTCTTTTCCCTCAATTTCATCATTTGCTGCCGGTCCGTAACCTCCGGCTGAATTTCTCCTCTTCCCATGCTTTTTTTGATCTTTCTTCCCGCTGATAGATCGGGGGGGGG
>CAZKNG010000120.1:0-5130 GCA_964554125.1 uncultured bacterium
TCTTCTCAATGTCCCGGAGACCGCCGAAACGGTCGAAGAGTCTCTGAGCCGTCATCCCGCCCGAATATCCTCCCCAATTCCCGAGAACAAGAGAAAGAAGATCAACATCCCCCATCCTCTCCATACCCCTGAGATAACCTTTTATTCTAAGTTCCCTTAGTGACAACCCAGAACCTCCCATTCCACACCTCCCGGTCACTAATTACACACTATCAGAACAACAGAGCTGATTCAAACTGTTTTATAACTCTAATCTAAATTAAATTCAGGAATTTGCAAAGAACTATTTGTCTGAATTTTCACAGGGATTAAAAATTTTTTTGTATAGAAATCAACCGCCTGTTCTACTAAATATCTGAATATTCAGTTCACGGTAAAACGCTCATCAGATCATTCCTTTGCAGTTTTTCAAGCTCACGTCCCGCGAAACCTGTCCATTCCGATCCGGGATACTCTTTCAGGATCCTTTTATAATACTCCAGCGCTTTGCAGGGCTCCTCGAGCCTCCCCTTGTATATCCCGGCCAGCCGCATAAGTACCAGGGGGACACTCTCCGATAATGGATATATATCGATAAATTTTTTGTAAATCCCGCCGGCGCTGTAGAATTTAAGCGACCTTTCCAGCCCGAAAGCCATTTCCAGATAGAATTTTTCCTCCATTCTGAACAATGGTATATTTTTCACGGCCTGAACAAAGGTTTCTTCGGCGATATCTCTTTGGCCACTTTCTTTGAACAACTTAACAGCAGAGGCATAGTGCCCGGCGGCTTCAGCCCTGCTCCCTGTACACAGAAAAGCTCTCGCGGCCTCAGCTTGAACCGCCGGGTCGGAAGAGGAATCTTCAAGATAGCTTAGATATTCACCCTGCGAGGAGAACCACTCTGCTCTGCGAAAGTGTCTTCTCGCCTTCACGAGGTGTCTCTCGCGGCGGGCGAACCGTAAGCCTCCGAACAGGACGGCCACCCCCATCCCGCAGATAAATCCTCCCACGTGCACGCCGTAGGCAACGGCCGCGCTCCCGGCGCCAAACTGAACGAGGGCGTATACCCCCTGATAGAGCAGCCAGAACAAAAGAGCTAAAACCACGGGAACCTCTGTCTTTCCGGCTTTATTTATAAGCTGAAGCGGCATAAAAACCCAGTAGGCGACTTTGATACGGCTGTAATAGAAATATATCATAAACGCGCCGAGAATCCCCGAAGTAGCCCCGGAGGCCCCTCCCACGGGAATATCGAGAAGTGAAGGCATAAAATAACCTGCCAGGGCCGCGTGCGTATACGCCCCCGCCGCTGCTGAAAGGGCAAAAACGGCAAAGAATCTTCCCGCTCCGAGTTTCGATTCTAGGGGCCTTCCGAATATGACAAGATATATCATATTTCCGGCCAGGTGTATCCAGCCGAGATGCACAAAGGCGTGTGTTACCGCGGTGAATATTGACGGATTGGCGGGGTAAAAAAGCAGATTTTGAGGATTGAATCCTCCGGCAGACGCCGTATATCTCGACAGAATAAATACAACAAGAGATACCGCGGCAAAAAAACCTGTAACGAAGACCCTCTTTGTAACCTTTATATCGAGCCCGACGGGAATATAGTAGAAAAAATACAATGCCTTACCTCAAATCAAGATTTTCGATCCGGCGCCGCCATCTTCCGTAAACTTAAAGCAGTTCATATGCCGGTTTAAATAAGCGGCACAGCAGCATATTAACATTGGCCCCCATCTTAAACCCAGCAAGTTGCAGGCCACAAAGGTATATAAGGTCAAAGGAGAGGGTGATATCTATCATTACAGACCAGGTCTTAAAAACCCGGATAAAAGGTTTTCAGGCGATTGATATTTTATTGATAAAGAGCGGACTTGGTAGATTCTTCAGCCGCGGAAAATAACCTGGGTTTTTCCAGCGCGAATAAAAAAAGCGGGAGGCAAAACGCCTCCCGCCTCTTTTAAGCTAAGCTGACCGTCCGATTAGAAATGATATACGGCGGACATTCTGGTAACGACATAATCGTCGCTTTCATAACCTGTCAGCCAGTTACCCAGAACAAAAGGTGTCTCCTTGGCAAGCACGCAGTCGATGTCGAAATCGCATACGTGAAACGCGAGACCGAGGTGCCAGTCGAAGGGTGCCTCATCAGTCTCTTCGATCGTCTCTACTGACCCATTGTCATTTGTCTCTTTCGTCTTACTCAATGTCTTCGTGCATCCGGTGCGGATCGTAAGCCAGTCCTTAACATCGGTTTCAAGGGCGAGAAGGAAGCGCGGCATAGTCATCATCGTATGTTCATAACTTCCGTCGAAAGTGTCGTCATACTCTGAAGGTTCTAATTTCATATACTTCATAGGCTCAATACCGAAGACTAACATATTGTCTTCGTTTACCTCGAAGTTAGCGGCTATTCCGAGGTCGAACATCATTGCTTTCATACCATTACCATTGCTTCCAGGGCCTCCTAAATAATCTCCGTCCTGAGTATGATTAAACTCGGCCATACCGAAACCGATATACGGAATCAGAGTAATAGTCTCACTGTAATCATAGAAGATACGTCCGTTGAAACGCATCATCGTTCCAGGATCGTCAGTTATATCATCGGCTCCAGCAGTCTCATCCGTATATGATGCCATAGTGTAATCAAAGCCGATATCGGCATACATATCATCGTTTACGTCCATACGGACACTGGCGCCGATTGTTGTATAAGCTCGCGTGTCGACCGTTTCATCCGAACCGTCATCGTAAAGGGAATCCCAGCTGGCCCTGCTGAATCTCAGACCGAGTGACATCTTGTCCATCTCATAGGCGTAAACCATATCGTACTTGTTGTCAAGCATGCCGGAAGCTACCCATGTACCAGACCAGTAACCGGGATCGTCTATATTATTAGGACCGTGCGTACTTTCCATAAAGAAAAGTCCTATCGTTCCATAATCTCCGTATTCGCCGAGACCATAGATGAAACCATACTTCCCAGTTGTGTTATCGTCTATATCGACTATCACGAGATTGGCGTAAGAGGGCAGTGTGGCGGGCCATTTAAAGATGTTAGCATCGTCCTCTATATAATTGTCGACGTCACCTAAGGCACCGAGTCTGCTTTCTGTTGCCATCGCGGGTACTGCTACAGCAGCAATCATGATGGCGGCCAGAGTAATCTTGAAAAACTTGCTCATTTTAGCCTCCTGTAAGAATATATCCCTTTCGGGAAAATCCCAGCTAAAAAAATTCTATATCACCGTTTTCAGCAAACGGTTAGCTACATACATTAACGCGAATTCATTTTTGAGATTCTAAGATGCGTTCTTAAACGCTACTTAATTCATCCCTCCTTTCAATAGTCTGTTAAAACCGGATCGCCCGCGCGACCGCGCGAACACCCTTCGTTCAACTCCTGATGGTAAAAACCATCAAAATCCTTATTGCATACCCCCTTCCAAAACCCCGCAAACTGCTACTCTATTAATTTGCAGGCAAAACTAAACCAGTAAATGGACTCTGTCAACCCTTTTTTTAATTTTTTTTAACTTTTTTTTAACTTTTTTTTAACACAATTACAATTATTCCAATCAGAAACCACCCTTCCCGAGGAGAAAAAAGACTCCGCCAACTCTCTGTCAAAATATTTATCGGACTCTACCAGGCTCCCGGCGCTGACCTCTCCCCTAGCGTGGATGAACCTCCCGGAGCCTGTAGAAAAGGCTACGTGGGATATTCTGCTCCCCTCACGGAAGAAAAAGAGGGAACCGGGCTCAGCCCCCCTGCTTTCTCCGGGAACTGCTTTCTCTGAAACTTCGTACTGAAGATCGCTGTCTCTGGGAAGCGAGACACCCTCCATCTGAAAAACCCGTTTTATGAACCCCGAACAGTCAAATCCCCTGGAAGTAGTCCCTCCCCACAGATATGGAACGCCCAGGAAACCCATAGCTCTGGATATTAATCTTTCTCTGTCAACCTTCTCGCCCGGAGGATCGGAAATATCGGAAATCCCTATGAATCCACTTCTTCCATCCGCGAGTGCGACGCGGCAGGAATTATTCTCAGCGCCGTCAATCCTTACTAAACTTCCGGCAACAAGCTCACAGACCCTGTCGCCTGTGCCTCCGGCTTTTGAATATACTACAGCGGTATTTCTTTCCACCATCCCGTTAACACTCCGCTTCCAGTCTTCGATCTCACCGCGGCACGCCGGCGAAAGGCTCCACGAATAAACCCACCCGATATACCCGCAGGGAAGCCTCGCAAGAACCCAGTCCCCACTCCTCTTAAGCCCCATAAGTTCCTCCCCGGCTAATGCCTGAGTAATAAGTTCTCCCCCGTGGGAAGGGATATTCCTTATATTCGCCGCGCTTCCTCTTACTAAAAACGGGGTTCCCTCCCCGCTCCCAATATGGTTTAGCGCTATTTTAGCACCGGATGATATGCTGAGAACGGTTTTACCGGAACTTTTCGATAAAACCCTTACATCACCCATCTTTTCTATCACGCGGCGGAAGACCCTCTCGCAGCTTAGGTCTATATTTACCGATTCTTCCGGTCCGGGCTCAACTGACAGGTAGTAAAACCTGCTGTCGGCGCCGAGCTCCCCGCTGGCTTCTTTTACAATTTCCTTTATATCATAAAGCAGTTTTTTCATAATCTTCTGTGCCTTGAAACTGTTACCGGTCGCCGCCCTCTTTCAACTCCATCTCTTTTTCGATAATCCCCATCCCCGACGTAATACCCCCTCAAAATCAATTAATACCCCGGAATGCCCATATATGTCAACTGCTATAAAGATTGAAATAGGCGGGGGCTCCGCCCGGGGCGTTCATTCCTTACCCTTCGAGTAAATATATTTAGGGTCGAACGCGTCTCTTAATCCATCCCCGAGCAGATTCAGCGAGCAGATTGTTAAAGAGAGGATTATGCCCGGAAATATAGTAAGCCACCAGGCGGAACGCATAAATATAATACCATCCGATATCATCCTGCCCCAGCTCGGCGAAGGGGGCTGAACTCCCAGACCGAGAAAGCTCAAACTCGATTCAGCCATAATCGTCATTCCGAGGCCCATCGTATATACAACTATTACCGGAGATAAACACTGCGGGAGAATATGCTTTATTACCAGAGATATATTTCCCGCCC
>CAZKNG010000121.1:0-4987 GCA_964554125.1 uncultured bacterium
TGCTTGAAGCGGCGGAAAACTCCGAATATAGCGTCAGAAAAGTAATAAGAGGAAAAAATGGCAGATAATATAAAGCGGGAGACCGGATTTCTCAAACCGGAAGTTGTAAGCAGGTTCGGGAATATGGCTCTTAAAGCGAGGCTTATAGTAGAGGGGCTTATAGCCGGGATGCACAGGAGCCCCTACCACGGATTCAGCGCTGAATTCGCGGAATACAGGCGTCATAATCCGGGGGAGTCCACGAAATTTATAGACTGGAAATTATATGCCAAGACAGACCGCTATTATCTAAAAGTATTTGAGGATGAAACCAATCTGAGGGCTACCATTGTACTGGACAGAAGCGCGTCGATGGGTTTTTCAAGCAAAGGTATTACAAAATTGACTTATGCATCGATGCTCTCAGCGGCTCTTGCCTTTTTGATGATTCAGCAGAGAGATGCCGTGGGGCTGGCCCTTTTTGACAGCAGTATCAACACGTTGACTCCGCACAGATCTGTAAAGAAACATCTCCATCTTCTGCTGAGCGAGCTTGAAAATATAAAACTCGGCAGGAAAACTAAGATAGCAGATTCATTGAGCAGTGTTGCGGAGAGAATAAAACGAAGAGGGCTGGTTATAGTGATGAGTGATTTTATGGATGAGCCGGGCAGCGTTATATCAAGTCTGAAACGGCTGCGTCACAGGGGGCACGAAACGATAGTTTTCCATATTTTAGATCCAATGGAACTTGATTTGGATTATGACAAAGAGGTCAAATTCGTAGATATGGAAACCGGAAAAACTATTCGCGCGCAGCCAAGATTTCTCGAAGCGGAATACAAAAGGAAGATTGAAGCATGGACAAAATGGCTCGAGATAAGTTGTAAAGACAATAGAATTGATTACAACCTTCTTTCAACAGAAACTCCGTTTGACAAAGCCCTTGTTTCATACTTGAATAAAAGATCCAGATTGAATTAAAGGTGCCGGAGAAATCCTCCCGCCGGTGTCTCTATAAAAGGAGGAGCCGTTGCCTGAGATTGCCTCATGCCGAATCTGTTTTCCGGCGACCGAAGAGCCTTTATGCCGGCAGGACCTAAGGCGAAAGAATTTGATATGACTTTCTTGAATCCTCTTTACTTATTTTCACTCCTTGCCGTAGCAGTGCCGCTGATCGTTCATATTTTCAGCAGAAGACGCCTGAGGGAGGTAAGATTCAGCACACTGCTCTTTCTCGAGAGCTCGCAGCGGCGAAGTATGCGAAGCGTTAAACTTAGAAGGATGCTTCTTCTGATACTGAGAATGGTCGCCGTTGCATGTATAGCTCTGGCCTTTTCGCGCCCGGTTATCAAGGGTAAGGCAGCCTCTCTTTTCCCGGGAAAAGTTCCCGCGGCATCGTGTATTCTTGTCGACAGGAGCTACAGTATGGGTGTTGAGACAGATAGGGGGACCCTTTTTGACAGGGCAGCCGTAAAAGCGCAGGAAATAGCAAAAGGTGCAGGGGACGAAGACATATTAATAATAGCTACGGTTGATGAATCTGTGCGTAAAATATATGAAGGTAAAGGAAGAGATGAATCTCTCGTTCGGGAAGCTCTTGATGAAATCGGAACTTCCTGGAAGACAACTGACTTAAGAAGCGGGGTCGCTGAAGCCAGAAAAATGTTAGCTGAAACCAGGCTGCAAGCAAGGGAAATATATCTCATTTCAGATTTTCAGAGATCATCTCTCCGGACGGGTAAAACCGGGAAAGAGACGGTCGGCAGGGGGGCTGAAGATACAGAAAGAGAAAAAACAAGAGGCTTTATTATCCCATTGCACGATACCCCGGGGATAAATGTTGCCGTGGAGGATATAATCTGCCCGTCCGCCGCGATCCACAGAGGAGAGGCAGTGGACCTCGAAATCGTAATGAGCAATAGATCCAACGCGAGAGATGCTGTGGTTCAGATGAATCTGTTTCTGGAGGGAGTAAGGATAATAAACAGGGAGATAAAGTTAGCGCCTGGGGAGAGAAGAAAAGAGAAAGCCGCTTTCACGGTTGACAGAAAGGGGTGGATAAGAGGGGAAGTTAGATTAAGCAGGGATAAACTCCCGCATGATGACAGGAGATATTTTGTTCTGAACTCGGCGGAAAGGATAAAGGTCCTGCTCGCGGGGGAAGAGGAGAACTTCTATATACAACAGGCGATAAGCCCCGAAGGATCTATGGGTGACATCTTTTTATACAGGAAGGATATGGCAGGTATAACGAGCGAGGCGGTTGACAGGGCCGATGTGATAATTATTGGTTCGGGTGGAGATTTATGGGAGGAGGATATTCAAATAATAGAAAAATTCATCCAAAAAGGCGGAGGCGCGATTGTATTTGTTCAGCCGGAACATGAAGAATTCATCCAGAGAATAAGCAGCTTCAATCCGCAAGTTAGATTCAGAAAGAAAGATTTGAAAAAAGTTTCTCTAAAGATTCCGGAAAAAAGAGCGGGTCTTCTTTCATCTTTCAGCCGGGAGGAGTTAAGGGACCTTTCAAGGTTAAGATTTGTAAGTGATATCATGGTCGAAAGAATACCTGAAAATCATACCCTTATGAGTTTCAAGGACAGGTCTCCTTTTATATGGAAGGAGAAGGGGGGAAAGGGCACCCTTATTTTTATGGTTTTAGAGCCCGGCATAGAAGGCGGAGAGCTTGTAGTCTCTCCGTATTTCCTTCCGATTGTTCAGCTGATGATTACTGAAGCGGCAGGAAGGGCTGAAAGTGAATGTGATATCAGGGTTGGGGGGAGCGCCGGGTGGAGAGCGTATGATCCGGACAGCTTGAATTGTAGATTCTCGGGAATATCAGGGGTCGGCGGCTCGGTGAAATTAGATGAAGGAGAAATAACCGGATTTACGAGAACACAGGGAGGCCTGCTTATAGAGCCGGTGAATAGACCCGGGTTTATATCTATAAAAGGCAAAGAGGGTATAGTCGGCAGGATAGCGGTAAATCCTGAGGCGAAAGAAGAATCAGACCTTGGGTATGCCGGCGGATCGGAAGCTGCGGATTCTCTCGGGATTGAAAACGCCGCTGTTATAGGTTCGGAAGGAGGTATGAAAAAGGAAATAAGGAGAGCCAAAGAGGGAAGAGAGATAGCGGCAGTGTTCCTCATCTCGGCCGTTGTTCTTTTGATCGTTGAAATATTGATTGCTCAGGGGACCCGAAAGAATAATCGAGAAGAATATGTGGGATAGTCTGAAAGGGAAAATAAGAGATCTGGATCAGTACCGAAGACTGGAAAGTCTCCTCGATTCAGAGAGGAAAAAGATTCGTGTGTCCGGTCTCACAGGCAGCTCTAGAAGTATTGTTGCAGCCACCCTGATCGAAAATAACATGGCACCTGTACTGCTGGTAACCCCTGATCCTGTAAGCGCGCGTGATATGGAAGCTGATTTGAAGAACTTCGGGATTGAAAAGGTCGTTTATTACCCGGAAAGCGAGGTTCTCCCTTATGACTATCATGAGCCGGACAGAGATTTAACCGGAGCCCAGATGGCGGCCCTCGAATCTCTCCTGAAAGGTGAATGCAAGAGTTTTGTATGTACACTGAAATCTCTTCTTAGAAAGGTGTTCACGCCTGAGCAGTTGAAAGAATATCTAACGCGGATTATATCCGGCGAGAGGTATGACATGACATCTCTGGCCGGCAGGCTCGCGGATCTTGGCTATGAGAGACACCAGACAGTTGAGCGCAAGGGACAATATGCCGTTCGGGGATCTATCATGGATATCTTCGAGGTGGGAGCTCAGGTTCCGGCAAGGATTGAATTTGATGATGATCTGATAATTTCGATCAGAAAATTCGACATAGAAACACAGAGATCAAAAGATTCAATAAACGGGTTTGATGTAAGGCCTCTGAATCACTTCGTTACGAATAAAGAAGGTGTTGAACGGGTTAAAAGGATGCTGGAATCAAGAATACCGAATCTCCCTCCCAACGTTAAACGTAAATTGATGCTTCCCGCCGAGAGGCTGGAAAACGGTGTCACTTTTTTTGGAATGGAGAACTACGCGCCTTTGATGAATGACCTGGGATCAGTATTGGAGTATTTTCCGCAGGAACCACTCGTTTTGATGACCGATTATGAAGAGCTGGAAGCTGAAATGGACCGGTTCTTCGATGAAATAAATCGGAGATTTGAAAATTCCAGGGAGGAGGGGAGGATATATCCTGAACCGTCTGAGGGTTACGTCAAAGCAGAAAAACTGGACGAGCTTTTCAAGGGGGCGAAAGAGGTTCAGATACACGGGCTGAAAACCGACAGTGAAATTAAATTTTCAACATTTCCCCCGAAAAATTACAGAAGAAAGATCAAAGAATTATCAAGAGAGATAAAAAGGCTCACGCGGGAAGGGTTCCAGGTCTTCCTTTTCTGCTATAATCGAGCGCAAAGAAGAAGAATGGAAGAGATGCTCGAAGAGGTGGCAATAGATATGGATTTTCCGATTGGAGAAATATCCAGCGGGTTCAGATGGCCGGAAGCTAAAGTGCTATTCCTGAGTGAAAATGAGATATTTGGCAGGTTTCACAGGGTTTATACAAAACCGAAAAGTCGAAGCAGATCCTTATCGTACGATCCGTCATACTTCAAGCCGGGTGATTTTGTCGTGCACGTAGATCACGGGATCGGGAGATACATGGGGACGAGGGTTCTCGATATGGCCGACGGAGAAACGGAGTGTCTGAGTCTGAAGTACGCCCGGGGAGATCACCTCTTTATTCCGATCGACGGTTTGAGAATGGTGGAGAAGTACGCGGGGGCTGACTCGATAGAGCCCGCCCTCTCAAAGCTGGGCAGCGGGGTGTGGCTCAGGACAAGGAAAAAAGCTCGTGAAAACGCCGAAAAAGTAGCCAGGGATTTAATAGAAGTTTACGCGGCGAGAGAGGTCTCGGAGGGATACAGTTTTGAACCTGACAAACCGTGGCAGTTCGAGATGGAGGCCCTGTTCCCGTATCAGGAAACC
>CAZKNG010000122.1:0-4646 GCA_964554125.1 uncultured bacterium
ATCCGCAATATTTATTTGGTAATTTGTTAGCAGATAGGATGTTAAAGCTTTAATCCTTCTTTAGATATCTATATATCGTGTTCCTGGAAATTCCGAGTTCTCTCGTTGCGGCCGCCTTTATTCCACTTGCTTCCACTATTTGCAGAGCTTTGCTGTATTCCTCTCTTAAAAGCAAGCCCTTTATTTCTTCTGTTACCCCTTTGGCAGCCTTCATCGGTCCCCTATTTGTTCTTATTTATTAAAAGATAAAACTTATAAATTGATCAAATAATATTCTTGAATACAGAAACAATACGGAAACGCGCTCTGTCTCTGTTGGATTATTCCCTGTACTACTCGCTGTAGCGGTAGTTTCGGGACTATTTATTGTGTTAGAGACAGGACTTATTACAGGAAGGTCTACCGGCTCGCCGAAACTTACTTCTCGCTTGAATCTAACTCTTGCTTGAGTCTTGGCAGGTATAAGAGATGAACTAAAAAGAAAAGCAAAGACAATAAATATTATCAGACTTGATCTATATAAACCTTTCATGATTCCCCCAAGCATTTTTATGTGGGATTGCTCTAAGCCTGATTATAGTATACCCGACCTACTACAAGACCAAAATCCGTTTTTTCAGACATTAGCGGATATCCCCCCCTCTCTTCTTATTTCGAAGATTCCGGCTGATTCTTGAAGGGTTTCAGTTCCAGGACTATGTTTTGAAGGGAAATACCCAATATGAAATATAGAAAAGTTGTGAGTCTCCGCAAATGACATTACGCAACAATTAAGCGGCCTGTTCTCTTTCATAAGAAACCCCGGCTGCCACACCCAGAGGAGGGAAGAACAAGACAACCGGGGTTTTGTTAAACTACCTTTTTAGTTAATGGGAAGGCGCTCACCTCAAAAGTACCAGCTTCCTTGTTTCTTTATAACTTCCGGCCTTCATCCTGTAGAAATAAACTCCGCTCGAGACCTCTCTTCCTCTCTTATCACATCCGTTCCACACAGTCTCATAACTTCCAGTTTTCTTAAACCCTCTTATAAGCGTTCTTACAAGCCTCCCCTTTACATCATATATAGAGAGATTCACCTTACCACCTGCCGCTACAGTGTACTCTATCGTTGTTGCGGGATTAAAGGGATTTGGATAATTTCTGCCAAGCAGGTTTTTAAAGCCCACGGCGTCGGCCTCTTCATCCTCAACACCCGTTACAATAGTAGTTCCTTTAAGCTCTATAGCAGGATCGCCCAGATAGATATATGAACGGGCGGTCGAGTCATAAATATCCCACTCCGCCATAACCATCTTCTGAGCGTTCATGCAGGCATAACCTGCTGATTTCGCGCCGTAGTCATATAAATACTGCATCGCATACTTTGTAATCTCGTAATTGCCACCAAGCCATGTTCCTCCCGAAGGACCGAATGCCCCTATAATACCCCGCTCGCTGTCAAACATCAGTTCCTTTACAAGCGGCCTTGGGACATCGGTGCGCTGATGCACTAAATCACCAAGCCCGCAGGCTGCGCCGATAAAGAAGGGAAATATCTCGTTTGTTTCTAAAGAATCGATACTAAAATAACCTTCACAGCTGCTATGGATATGACCTATCATCCATTCTGCAGCATTCCAGGGATTACCGGCATTTCCAAATCCCAGCACCAGAGAACGACCTTCATTAAATTCATCTATCGCCATCATCGGTGTCTCACAATATGTGAGCCCTTCAGGAGGGAAATTAATATCATCTGTATAGGTGCTGTCGTTTGAAAACATATAATGAAGATTATAATCCTCAGGGAGGCATCCCTTTAGTTCCTCGGCATAATTATTCGCCATAGCCCCGGAGCATGAGTTATGATTCGCGGCGTCTATAAAGTATGTCGCTTCATTCTCCCAATCGCCGGGCGGTGCACTTTCGTAAGTTAATACCTTGTTAACATAGCTCGCTACATCATAGGTGTTCTCTGCCGGTATTCTTCCTACCGATATATCCGGATAGCCGCTGCCTGTTACATCGCCCAGCTCAAAATCGGAGGTATAAACAGGCCCGTCTATATAGGGTGCTCCGTCATCATAAATATCTATCGGGATTATATCATACGGGGTTATATCAAACCCCGGATCTTCCGGAGGGCCCGCGATACAGGCGCCGCCAACAAGGCAGACATACTCGAGACTACCGTCCTGCGCGTCCCACACATCCTGAATATAATCCTTTATACTCCCGTAATTGCTGTTTACCTCTATCAGTGCTTATCCCATGGGTGGATAATCCATTCAGGTTTCTCCATGACGTTAAATCCGCCACATCACTCGCGAAGGAATCAGGATATATTGCCAGCCACTGGTAGCCTTCGGAGAAGGGCGCCGCGGGTAACCCTAAGAGCTTACGTTTTTGCTGCAGAATACTCTCTGTCTCATCTCTTATAGAATCAATATCACGCCTCTCAGTAGTTGTTCCGGTATATTCAAAGTCAGGCGCCTGATCGAATACTCTCGAGAATTCTAGAAGATGCTGCGTTCCATTATTTTCTACCTCCATTAACCGGTAGAAATCAGAGCCGGTTCCTTCCGCGTCCGTATAGCTGTATTCTGTTTCTGCCCCCTGCGCCTGCATGGTGTCTATTGTTGCAAAAGCATCAAGTCCCTCAGGTGAACGCTGAAGCAGAAAATGACTCGTGTCTTTTTCAAGAGTTGTCTTAAAATCAACCGTTACCCCACTGCCGTCAAGATAGGGGGTGAAATAAAAGAGGAAAGCAAGTGTGTTGTTTTGTCTCCATTCCTCTGAAGGCCACCACGATGTTGCCTCTGTGGTGTAAAACCAATCACGGTCAATAACCTGTTCATATGTAAAGAATAATGGATTATACGCCGGATTATTATAGGTGTCATTTGTGTATAAATATAAATCATCCAGATTATCATCGTAAACTCTTATTCCTGAAATTGCCACGACATGATCTATTCCAACAGTCAGATAAATCAAATAACAATAATCTTTATCATTAGTACAGTATGTGGTGTATAGATCATCCTTACTAACGGCCCCTGAAATCGAGTTTATTGAGAAGCCCATTCCATAAGTTCCCTCCATAATAGCCTCTACCGACTCTCTACATATCCCCCATTCTAAGTAATTATTTACAGCAGGATTTTCTAATATTTCTTCAGCGGTAAAACATTCAGGGTGGGACTCATCGCATTTGTTGAAATCACACAATATATCATTCCACCTCTCACAGGCAAAATTTGCTACCTGACCTTGATAAGCATCTTCAAAAGAATTCAATATATTTGCTGCATATTCTATAGATACTGCCCAGCAGTTGGCGCAGTCAGCTGTAACACCTGTTTCATCCGTGTTCCCATAATCTGTATACGTAGCATGGAGATCAGCTGAAAATATTAACACAACAATAAATAAACAGAATATCATCTTGAACTTTTGCATATCTTTCCCTCCGACAATATTAATTCTCATCCACGAGTTACCAAAAAAGAGGATGCTTATGTTTATTGTTTTTTTCTATTCGTTTTTTCAATTTTTTCAACTTTTTGCAATAATTTAGGCAACATAGTTTCCAGTGGTACAATATTCCGCTTTCCATCGATAAATTCAGGGAAATTAAAATAATCTGAAAAACGTTTATCATTGGTAGTGATCCAGTATTCACCCCTTGCCCTATTAGTGACCAAAGTAACCCAATAACAAGAAGGATGAAATACAAGTCCTAAGATTTCGGTCTGATACCCATCCGATTCAGGGTATTTCTCTCGAAGTTTAGAAATAAATCTATTGTAACCCCCTCCAGCTTTGCCAAATATTCCTATTTTCCATTCATTATTTTTATCATTTTTGTTTACCCCAACCACTCCAACGGTTTTCCCTCTATTTAATACATGAAAGAAGTAATGACGAAAGCTGGCTTTGGATAAAATATCATCTCCAGATTCGCATTGCAGCAAATTGTAGGAGTATAACATCGAATACTTTACTGGTTTTTCTGACAGAACAATATTGCCAACATTTACAGTTGTGTCACTACTTACACTTCTTAATGAACTGCCCCCTTTTCTTGCCGCACTTAACCAATGCTTTTCATACCCCTCTTCAGCAACTTGATATACTTTTTCAGGTATATCCGCTGAAATTGCGGGATATTCCGGCTTTTCAGACACGGTCTTCTTCGATCCGACCAATGTCTTCTCCTGGCATTGTAGAGAGTCAATCCCTGCACTTAATACGATTACTTCCAAAAACACGCCCGCTACAACAACATTTTTAATGCCCATTTCTTTTCCCTTCCTCTGAAAATAATTTACCCCTAATTTAACCTACCGTTCTATCATTTATTTTACACCTCCTTAGCAAATTATTAAAACTTAAAATCCATCCGGTCTAAGATTTACAATCCGCCTCCTTTCTTTTATTGTAATCTCTAAGATAATCTTCACATTTCACCCCCCCGCCGGGGACATCTTCCTGACTTAGGCCAGGGGACTTAGTTAGACCCGCTAAAGATTTCCCTCCGCCAGCGGGAGGTGGCTTTGGAGATTAGCGATGGTTTCTTTCTCCACTCACTGGGGGGTAAATCAACCAATTCTTGCCCTCTCCTGCCTTTCCTTAAGAACAAGTTCTATTCCGATCATCCGATT
>CAZKNG010000123.1:0-4607 GCA_964554125.1 uncultured bacterium
TTACCTATAAATAACCAGGCGGTGAGTGTACCAAATCCCACAGTGAGTGCTATAATGGTTAACCAGAAAGCGATTCTGTCAGCCAGGTTCTGTGTTCTCGATTTTTTGTTCTGCGCCTCCCGTACCATATTGATGACTTTGCTTAGATAAGCCTCCTCGCCAACCTGTTGTACTTGTACTTTTAGAGATCCATTTCCATTGATGCTGCCGCCGATAACTTTTTTATCCTTCCCTTTTTCTACAGGCTTTGATTCTCCGGTTACCATTGATTCGTTTACAAAACTCTGCCCCTCTGTGATAATACCGTCGACAGGTATTTTTTCGCCGGGACGCACCAACACTAAATCATATTTTTTAAGTTCCCCGACTTTTATTTCTTTAGTATCTCCGTCTTTTATCAGATGTGCTTCGGCGGGCATCATCTCCACCAGTTTTTGCAGGGAACGTGATGCACCAATAACGGATTTCATTTCAATCCAGTGCCCCAGGAGCATAATATCAATTAATGTTACCAGTTCCCAAAAGAACTTTTTACCTTCCAAACCAAAGGTAGTGGCCGAGCTGTATCCAAAAGCTACAGTTATAGCTACGGCAATAAGGGTCATCATTCCCGGTTGTTTCTTCTTCAATTCATCAACTAAACCTGTAAGGAATGGCCAACCGCCATAGAAAAAAACAAAAACCGATAACACAAAAAGCACATAGTCTGAATAACCGAAACTAATACTATACCCCAGGATACTCTGTATCATCGGAGAAAGTATCAGAATTGGCAGTGTAATTATAAGTGAGATCCAGAACCTTTTCCGGAAATCTTTAATCATCATGTCATGATGTCCGGAATGGTTGTGAGAGCTATGCCCTTGATGTTGATTATATTTCACGATTTAACTTTCGTTTTATTTTCCTGAATTACTAATTATTCCATTTCCATTTAATTCAAAATATTCTGCTTCAGCACATGGTATACATAAACATTTGTTATCTTTTTCAACAATTCTTGTTTTCATCACATTTTCACCACAAATTGAACATTTAATGGTCTCGAATATAGGAGCGTATTCAGGTACCTGAATTTTAATCTTGCTGATATTGAACATTTCATCTGGCGGTACATTAAGTTCTTGTATAGACATTTCCGAAAATAATTTCATCATTCTTCCATATTCTTCGGGAGTACCTTGCTCACGCCTGGCAACCAATTTGTAAAATAATCCATAGGCTTCGGGGAATTCTTTTTCTCTTGAATCATCAAAAGAGGGTTTTAAAACAAGCCGGATAGCATTTCCATCTCGTTTGGATATTGTTACGGCCGTCTTGCCATAATCACGGTATATTAAAGCATTGTTACCAAATGTACAGCCGGTAACCATTTGTATACCATCAACGAAACAATTATTTGTTTCAACGATTGCTACAATTTCTTCCATACCTGTATTGCTTACATTAAGCTCTTTTATAGCATACAGTCCTGCAACAACTCCATAAGAAAGGTAATTACAGAAATGCCCATGCAACTCTCCCGACTTATTATGCAATCGGTGTAAATCACTTTTTTCAATTAGGTTTTCAATCTGTTCTCTAAATTGATTTTTCATAAAGACTCCTTGTTTGACCGGAATTAAATTCGTAACACGGATATTATATTATTCATCATAAAAAATCAAATCTGTTTATGCGGGCAAATAGTAGTGGAGCATTTCGTACTACCATTTCGCTGATTTGCGAGGTGTACGGGCCTGGCGTCAGCCGGGCTGGCGCGGCGGCTGCTCTGCAGCCGAGGTGGCAAGCGAGTACGCAAGTGCTCTTTATACGATGGACCGGGCAGCCAAACCTATATCGATATCTTGAAATCTTTTGCAATTTTCTTCAGCGGTTTATCCAATGTCCAAAGTTTACATTCAGACATCCTTACAGAAGATAATAAATATGCGTCAATCCAACCAATACCCCTGCCATGAAGTTTATGCCCGGAAATCAAATAGATTACCTCATAAGGCTCTGCAACACCAGCTGATGGTAACGAGCCGAGCATACAGAACAAACACCGGTCAATTACAGTGAGTCCGGGGAGTGGATGACAGTTCAACGAGGATCGGGTTCTCCTTACTTGTAACTTCGGTCCGCAGGCACGAACAGTCGGGTGTGCCTGCTGCAGCGAAGGATCGCTGCTGCTGGCTTCCGATTCAAATACCGAGTACGGGCAAGGTGAAGTAGAGCTTCCGGAATATTCGGCAGCGATATTTTCACTCAAGTGGTTTACACCCAGGAGGATTCTATCGCTTCACTCCTTGTACGGTTTTCCGATCAGTACTCGAACTCCAGCGATTATCTGCAGTAAGACAATCGGGCCTAGGGATCCGCCAAGTACCACAAGCCACATTCTCGATGAAATCGCTGTGGTATGGAGGATTTTCTGCATAAACGGTGTATACACAGCAAAAAACTGTAGGGCAAGGGTGAATAAAAAAGCTCCCCAGAGGTAAGCGTTCTGGAAGATGGTACTATCAAATCCGAGTCCGTTCTTTCGCCTTACATTGAAAACATGCATCAGCTGTACAAGGGCGAGGGTCATAAACCCGACCGTTCTGCTTTCAAGCAGGGTAAACCCGTTATTCAGTGTCAGAAGATAGGCGAAAAGCGGGCCCAGTGTAAGAATTACACCCTGAAAAGCGATTCTCATTTTATGGTGGTTTGTGATGATAGATTTGCCGGGGTCCCGCGGCGGTCTGGCCATCGTTCCGGCTTCGGGCCTCTCCCACGCCATAGCCATTGCTGGAAAAACATCTGTCACAAGGTTCAGCCACAGAATCTGCAGCGCGATAAGCGGCGTCGGAACACCTATAAGTATTGAAGCAAAGATGAGCATAATCTCGCTCAGGTTACATGAAAACAGGTAGTGAATGAATTTCTGTATATTATCAAAAATTACCCTTCCCTGGCGAACAGCTTCTACGATAGTTGAAAAGCGGTCGTCCAGAAGTATCATGTCAGATGCTTCCTTTGCTACTGTTGTTCCCCGCTGGCCCATAGATATGCCGATATCAGCCTTTTTCAGTGCAGGGGCGTCATTTACTCCGTCTCCTGTCATCGCGGTAATTTCATTGTTTTTATTCAAGGCATCCACAATATCCAGCTTGTTCTTGGGGGAGACCCTTGCGAATATCGGATTATGCCTGAGACGTTCAGCCAGCTCCTCGATGCTAAACTCGTCTAACTCTGTTCCTGTAATCGCCTCTTCTTGAGCGCCCCGCATGCCGATGCTCTTGGCAATTGCCATTGCAGTTTCCCGCTGGTCTCCCGTTATCATGATTGTGCGGATACCCGCTGTTTGTGCTTCTTTTATTGCCTGGGTGACATCCGGCCGCGGCGGGTCAAGGATGCCCGCAAACCCGAGAAAAACCGTGTTCTGCTCTATCTCTTTTTCAATTTCAGCCGCTTTGCTTACACCCTTTTTATAGGCAATTGCCAGGACTCTGAGACCTTTTTGTGCCAGATGGTTGTTTTTCTGGAGATACTTTTCTTTCTGCTCCTGAGTAAGGTGACCTTCCGAGCCGTTTATAGAGACTTTTTCACACATACCCAGAATAACATCCGGAGCGCCTTTGAGAAAAATTGCCGCCCCTGAATTCGGTACATTATTCAGGACGGCCATAAACTTTGCGTCAGAGTCAAAGGGAAGCTCGTCAATGCGCTCATACCCTGATTTTTCCATTTCCTCCTTGCCCATGCCTGCTTTTTTCGCTGCGGTAACCAATGCACCCTCGGTCGGGTCACCGATTATACCCCAACCCTTGTCTTCATCATGGGTGAGAACGGCATTTGAGCATAAGGAACCTGCTTTAAGAAACATCGAAAGCTCATCATCGGGTGTTGGAGAAACCTCAGCTCCTTCCTCCTGGAATTTGCCTTCAGGTGCATAGCCGGTTCCTGTTATTGAAATCTCCCTTTCAGGAATAAAAATTTCCTGAACAGTCATCTGATTTTCGGTTAATGTTCCTGTCTTATCAGTACAGATAACAGTGGTTGAACCGAGGGTCTCTACCGCGGGAAGGCTTTTCACTAAGGCGTGCTTCTGGGCCATCCGTTTCATTCCGATTGCAAGGGTAATGGTCGCTACCGCGGGAAGTCCCTCAGGTACAGCGGCAATTGCCAAGGCGATAGCAGTTTTAAGCATTTCGATAATCGGTCTTCCGGAAATAATTCCTGTAATCGCGACAATAGCGGTAACAATGAAGGTAAGGATAATAAGAAAATATCCCATCTTCTGAAGGCGCTCTTCCAAAGGAGTAGATTCATCTTCAGTTTCCTGGAGCATTGTAGAGATATGACCCATCTGGGTTTTATGCCCAGTACCAGTAACAACGGCCTTTCCGTTTCCTCTGGTAATGGCTGTTCCCATGAATACCATGTTTTTCCTGTCTGCTATTCCGACTTTTTTATCCGTTCTTATAACCCTGGTATGCTTATTTACCGATTCCGATTCCCCCGTGAGCATTGCTTCGTCCGCCGCAAGATTGTCTGCTTCAAAAAGTCGGCCGTCAGCAGTTATTCTGTCGCCCTCCTCGAGTATGATTATATCTCCCGGAACAAGTTTTATTGATTCA
>CAZKNG010000124.1:0-4498 GCA_964554125.1 uncultured bacterium
ACCGGCTTCTTTCCTTAAAAACACCCCCCCTGAAATCGGCCTCGCCCATTTTCCCTGATTTCCGGGGGGAAAATCAAAAAGAATGAAAAGGTGGTTTTAAGAACATTAATCACCGGCTGCATGTAAATTCAGTAAACATATCCTCAAAGGCAACTCATTATACAGGCTTAATCAAGATTATCCCTGGGTCGTTATCTAGAATGAAAGCTTCAACCCGACAATGAATCCGTATCCTGAGAGATCGAGAGAACCTTCATCGTATTTCTCTTTGTCATCCTCAGTCCACGGTCCGTACGCCGGGCCGGTAACCGTACCTCCGCCGGCGAGGGGAATTTCGACTTCATCGTCAGAGATAAGGAAAACATCCGTTTCATTCCCGTCCAGATCAGTGCCTGTTCCTTCAAACCCCTTTATATCAGCCCATCTTGCCTGAACTCCTATCTGAAGAGACAGAAGAGGCATAATCGAAAATTCAAGCCCGGCGCCTCCATGCAGGCCGAACCCCGTTTTAGTAAGATCGGTGCTCTCCCATCCTGAACTTAACTCATCCATGCTTACAGAAAATGTGAGTTTTGAGTAATACATACCCGCTCCGGCGTATACATATGGCTTAATCGGCATTAACGGAAGAGAGGGCTTGAAATAGGCTGTAACCGTTATCGGATAAACTCTTACATCATGTTTGAACTCTCCGAGAATGTCTGTAGACAGATCGGCGCTGCCGTAGATAATTCCAGCTCCAAACCCGGCCGTTATCATAGGAAACGGGGAATACATAATCTCGCCCTGAACCTCAGGAACCCAGTTTAAATTTTCCAGTTCAACATTTAAGACAGCCAGGTCTTCGTTAACATTATCTATATAATCGTTATAATCCCCGTACGAGATATGGCTCAGGCCGACATTCAACCTGGCTCCGGTATCAGAAACTGCCGGAGAGCTCAGCAGCAAACTGATAAAAACTATTATTCCCGCGATTTTATAATATTCGTTCATGCCTTCTCCTTACGATTCAATTTGAGTATCCTATTGATCTCCTTTATTAACCTCCCTTAATCTTCCGATATCCTCCTCTGATCCCACTACAAGCAGAGTGTCGCTGGATCTGATTACATATTCGCTTGAAGGGACAAAAAAACTTTTCCCGGGCAATTCTCTTTTTATACCGATAACATTTATATTAAACTTCGTTCTCAGCTGAAGTGTCGCAAGACTCTTGCCAATGAAGGGCTCATCCGGCACAATTTGCGCCGCCATATAATCATCAGCCATTGGAAAATATTCGAGCATATTCGGATGAGATAGGTTCCTGGCCACCTTTACCGCGATATCCTGCTCCGGATAAACCACATCACTTGCCCCCAGCCTCTTTAAAATCCTGCCGTGATCCTCATCATTCGCCTTCACGATTATCCTCTTTACTCCCATCTCATTGAGATATAGGGTTACGAGAGTAGCGGCGCTGGGATTACCTCCCATACTGACAACCACGGCGTCCATTTCTTCAAGGCCAAAAGTCTCTAGAATCTCCTTCTGAGTAGCATCACCCGCTATTGCCTGTGAGGAACATTCGCGGGCCTTTTGAACCTTCTCCTTATCAAGATCCATAGCAATAACGTCATGTCCCTCATCAAAGAGAACCTTTGTGACACTGTAACCGAATTTCCCGAGACCTATAGTAGCATACTTCTCCGCCATTGATAAACCTTCCTTAATTTAGGGTCCTCAATCCTATCCGATCATTACCCTTTCTTCCGCGTATTTATAGGATATTTCTTTCTTCCTTCTCGTGACCACATAAGCAATTGTCAGGAGACCCACGCGGCCTAGCAGCATTAAAACAATAATAACAAACTTTCCCGATATTGTAAGCGAAGAGGTTACTCCCATAGAAAGACCCACGGTAGCAAACGCTGAAACCGCCTCAAACATATAAGTCAGAAAATATTCTTTGATACTCTCATTAGGACCACCCTGAGTCACAAGTAGTATCAATAAACCTGTGACCACGGTAAGAACCGCGAGAATAAATATGGCGAGAACCCTTGAGACAGTTTCATCGGGGAGTGTGCGTTTCCAGTAGGAAACAGAATCCATCCCCTTGATCTTACTTTTCATTATAGCAAAGAAAGCCGCGAATGACGTAGTCTTGATACCGCCGCCGCAGGAACCGGGGCTTGCTCCGATAAACATCATCATAAGTATTATAAAGAGTGTTGCCGCTCCCAGGGAGGGAATATCCACGGTGTTAAATCCCGCCGTCCTTGCTGTTATTGATTGAAAGAACGACGCGAGTATCTTGCCCCCTGAAGAGAGCCCCGCCAATCCCGATCTTCTTTCCAGCAAATAGATAAATAATGCTCCCGAGATAATCAGGACAGAGGTCGTCGTCAATACCATTTTCGAATGAAGAGATAATATGAACCTCTCCTTCGATTTTCTTTCTTTGAATCTTATTATGAATTCATATATAACCGGAAATCCCAGACCTCCTATCACGATCAGCACCATCACAACAATATTCAAAAGTGGGCTGCCGCTGTCTTCCATAAAGCTGGTTGTAAAGAGTGAAAACCCGGCGTTACAAAACGCGGAAACTGAATGGAATAAACCGGCGAAAAGGGCTGAGGACCATCCCATTCTGCCGCTCCAGTGAACAGACAGCAATAGGGCGCCCGCGGCTTCGGTGATAAAGGTAAAGAGAAAAATAGACTTCAGAAGGTTTCCCACATGACTTATAGGCGCCGCGGAAAAGGTTTCATTAATAGCCCATCTGCCCCTGATACCCAGACTGCGTCCCAGAAAGATAAACAGAAAAACCGAAAAAGTCATAACGCCGAGTCCGCCGAGCTGAATTAGAATCAGTATGACCGATTTTCCGAAAAGAGAAAACCGCGCGCCCGTATCAACGACGATCAGGCCGGTAACACAAATCGCCGATGTAGCCGTAAAGAGGGCGTCGACTAACGGCAGTCTCCCGGAAACAGACGCCTGTGGGAGTGAGAGAAGTACCATTCCTGTCACAGCCGCCGACAGATAGCTGAATATAACAAGATATGCGGGGTGCATCCTCTGGAGTGATCTCCTCACAGTTTCCTCTCTTTTTCTGCTATGAAACATCGCTGTCCTTTTTATATCTGTTTTTTCAAGCACTATGCCCTTTAAGAAACTATACCCTTATATTTAAAGCAAGTACATCTAAAATAGTCAAGTTGATAGTTAGAAAACCAATGGCGGCAATCTATCTTAATCGATACAAAGCCCGGAAATCGCTTAAATTCAGAGGGATGAAACATTGATAATAATGTCTCTTTTTTTATTAATCACTGGAATTTCCCAACAATCAAGAGAGAAAAGGTAAAAATATAAATATGGTAAAGCCTACTACATCTTTAAATTTAATAGACAGTTATAGAACTATCTTATTCCGCGTTTGATATTGACCGAAGTCGAGGTCTGAATTTGCTGAAATCAAGATTTAATTAATTATTATTGTTTCTATCTTTTAAAACTGTTAATACTATTTACATCTATTTTTATTGCAAAGGCGGGAACCAGAACCATGAGTGATAAAAAATTAAAATGGTGCGATCCAAGCTGCGAATACGCCAGGTTCCCCAGGGAAGAAGATCTGAGCGGCGCTTGCCACACTTTTATTGCTCTGTACTGCGAAAAGTACAAAAGGCTCGTTCACAAAAGCGCCCTCTGTCTTGATTTTACTGAGAACGGTAAAAAATGAAAAATAGCATAGATGATAAAACAGCCCGGAAAATAGAGGAAATTCTCCTGACCGCTTTCAAAGACGGCAGAAGTCAACTCTTCGAACACGAAGTATACGGAGTTCTGGAATTAACAGGGATCTCCGTCCCTGAAACACTATTCATAGAAAATCCTGATGAAATAGCAAAAGCTGATCTTTCCGGGTTTTCAGACTCGAAAGTAGTATGCAAGCTTATATCTCCCGATATTCTCCACCGTTCCGATTACGGCGGCATACAATTTATTGAACCGGAAACAAAAGCGCTTTCAGACACCTTCCGTAAATTCTCTGATATAGCGCGGGAAGCGGACGCGGAATTCTCGGGAATGATGATAGCCCCCCGGCTTGACATAAATGATAATATCCCTAATCAGCTTCTTCTGTCCCTGCGCCAGGAAAAATCGTTCGGGCCGGTTGTTACAATGGGCCTCGGCGGACTGGGAACTGAAGTATACAAAGATTCTCTCAAAGACAGAAAGGGGCTCTTTATTTCCTCCCCTTCAGTTGTCTCAGAGGGCGGCAAAATCGTCCGGCTGCTTGAAGAAACCTTCTTTTATCCCGCTATTACGGGGAAAACCAGAATCTCCGCCGATGCCATTATAGAAGAGGATAAAATTGAGGAAATCATAGTTAAATTTATCTCTCTTGCTGATAAGTTCTCCGTCCTTTCAGAATTTTCTCCTGTAACTATAGAAGAACTCGAGGTCAATCCCCTGCAGATATCCGGGGGAAAGATAA
>CAZKNG010000125.1:0-4435 GCA_964554125.1 uncultured bacterium
AGACCGGATTGGTCAAACTGGATGAAAAAACATACTCTTATATAGCTGAAGGTCCTTCATTTGAGAACGGTCTCGGTGCTAACGCGGGTTTTGTAGTTGGAGAGGAAGGCGTTCTTGTTGTTGATTCGAGGTATACGCCAGAACTTGCCGGTGAGTTGCTGCGGTCTATCAGAACTGTCACCGACCTTCCGGTTAAATACCTGGTGAATACTCATTATCACCCCGTCAACGTCTGGGGAAACTCGGTTTTCAGAAAAGAGGGAGCGGTTATAATCTCGCGCCCCGAAACAAAACGTGACATCAAAAGATATTCCCGCATGTATAAGAATTACTACAAGAAAAAGAACCCGGAAAAATATAAAGAGCTTCAGGATATTGAAATTGTTCCTCCGGATTCTATGATGGGAAAAAGATTGTCGCTCGATCTGGGGGGCACGGAGGTTACACTCGATTATTTCGGTCCGGCTCACACAGAAGGGGATTGTATCGTGTCTGTCGGGGAAGGCAAAATTATATTTACGGGCGGGGTTCTAAGTAAAGGTTATCACCCTAACCTGGCGGATCCGAACGCCGATTATGATAATTGGCAAGCCGTGCTTGAAAAGCTCAAAGAAATGGATCCCGTCTATCTTGTTCCCGGCGCGGGGAAAGTATGTCTGAAAGAGGATATAGAAACTGAGAGTGAATATATTACCTCTCTTAGGGATATGTGCAGAGAAAAGATAAGAAAAGGGGTTCCGGTAGAAGAGGCGGTATCTTCGATAACCGCTGAAGGGGTAATTCAGGGCTCAGGGGATTATCATCAGGAAAATATTCTGTCTTTCAATATTCGTTCTCTCTTAAGAAAGGAGGCTTTTTCCACGATCAATCCTGATTTTAAGTTCGTTCTTCCCTCTGATTTTCGTGTGGGCGGAGGTGCCGGAAATAGAAAGATTGGCCGTATCTACTGGATGAGGAGAACGGGAAATAAATATGAGGAGATCGAAGTTCAGTGGCAGCCGACAGCCCGCGAGCAGATTATAATGCCGGATATTTACGACCGGGCCGGAAATTTTGAGTGCACAGCCCAGCAGAGAGAGCTTAAAATAAAGGGAGAAAAGGAAATTCTTATAAAAGGAAGCCCGGTTAAAGCTGCTTATGGAGCCTGGTTTCACAAGACGAAAACAGTAAGTCTGAGAGGGATGTGGACATTGACGGCAGTTATTGAAAAGAACAAATTATATACTATCCTCTGCGCCGCGACCGCCGGAGGAAAACAGGAGATAGAGAAAGAAAGCATAAGAGATCTTGAAGAGATAGTATCTACATTTGAGACGATTTCTGAAGAAAGGGCAAGCCGGGACTGATTAGATTATATAAAAGTTGCCGGCTAAGCGCCGTATTTTTTGAGCATCCCCGCGTTGGCAAGAGCCAGCCTCATAATTGAAACGGCCGGGAAGATGCCGAGGCTTCCCCTGTCGCATTCAGCCTCGCCGAACCCTTCCGTGCTATCTCTTCCGCACGATGTTGAGCTTATCAGAAAAGGTACGGGATGCCACGAGTGACTTTTAAGAGCGCAGGGTGTTGAATGATCTCCCGTTACAATCAGCACATCCGGGTTGAGGTCTAAAATGGCGGGCAGGTTGGAATCGACATCTTCGATCACCTCTTTTTTCTTCTCGAGATTGCCGTCTTCTCCGTAAGAGTCGGTTTTCTTTATGTGTATGAAGAAAAAGTTGTACCGGTCATTGTAAATAGAGCGGAGGGTTTCAAATTCCTCTGCCGGACTGAATCCTGTTTCTACCAGCTTCATTCCGCACAATTTGGCGACGCCCCTGTATAGCGGGTATGCGGCAATAGCGGCGGCGTTAAGGTTGTATCTGTCCTGAAAGGGAACGATGTCGGGCTTTCGGGATATTCCCCTCATAAGCACTGTGTTTGCCCTTTCTTCATCGGAGAGAATTTCGTTGGCGCGCCGGATTAATTTATTGATTATTTCTGCCGTGTGTTTTGCTTTATCGGAGAGAGGTCTTGGCGGATAGGGCTTTCTGCCTGTAAGCTGAGGATCGGTTTCCTCTATGTCGGGATCAAGACCTTTGCCTCTTAAAACAACGCCGAACCTGTATTCCCGTATCGGCATTATGATAATTTCTACACCGTCAATCTCGTTTATATTATTGTTCAGTTTGTCGCAGATCCGAACACCCTCTTCATGAGGTATGCGCCCCGCCCGCCTGTCTGTTATTATTCCTTCACTGCTTATTGTGGCAAAGTTTCCCCTGATTGCCACATCGCTTTTCTCGAGATCAAAATCAACACCGGTAACTTCCACTGCGCCCCTGCCCACTGTGTTTTCCGGGGCCAGAGGATCGTATCCGAAGAGTGCAAAATGGGCGGGGCCGCTTCCAGGTGTTATTCCGGTTGATATCGGCAGGCTGCGTCCGCAAGCTCCCTCAGAGGCGAGTCTGTCAAGGTTGGGAGTATCGGCTGCTTCAAGGGCCGTAGCTTCGATGCGGCCGTTTCTTATTCCGCCGAGTCCGTCCAGGATCAACATTACTATTTTCGAGTCCGAGGGTCTGAGCAGGTCATTAATCATGATATTTTCCTTTTTAAAAACAATAGATTTGTTTTGTAAGTTTACCGAGTATCCGGTTATCCAGATTAAACTGACTCGGGCCTGTTGTCAAGCACCACTGTTTTGTGGAGTTTCCCCTATTTTTATAATCTATAAGGACCGGATAGATCTGCCCGGCCTGAGTATTATTACACAGAAGAACAGCAGACAATCCTGAACCGCTCTTTTCCGGATCAATTGCTGAGGGCTTTAAATTCACCGAGCATCCATTTTCTGGCAAGCAATAATCCGACCGGGCTTATAACGGCAATAGATCCGTAGATTAACCACATGAAACCTGTACTCATTTCAGCGGGAACAGTATCCAGCGGGCAATACTGTACAAGGAACCAGCCGGAGTAGAATCCGGTTACAACTTTTGTCAAAAACCAGGGAAATTGTCCTACTCCCATGTAGAGTCCGGTTTTGCCTTCCGGGGCAATTTCGGCAATCCATTGCAGGAAGCGGGGCTGCCACATAGCTTCACCTATGGTCATAAGCAGTATGTATGTAAGAAAGAGGATCACATTAGGTCCGAAAGACAGCAGAAATGTCGGCAAAGCCATTACGAAGGTGCCGAGGATCATCATCTTGTAGATATTTGCCCTGGCGGTCAATCCCGCGACGAGAGGGGTTAAGAAGAAGATCAGAATGGGATTGAGATTGGTAAAAACTTCGAAGTACTCTGAGACTACAGTTCCTTCGAACGCCCTGTCTAAATAGTAGGGGATCGTCAGCCAGTTGTGGGCGAAGAGTGTCTGAACCGGAATAAGTATGAAAATAAAAAATGAAAAATATTTGTTTCTGAACGGGTGCCAGGGACGTCTTTTCAGAAAATCCGCCGCCCCGAGAATCGCGGTTAGAATAAAGAGTGTGAAAACCGTGTCGATTGTGATTTTCAGGCCGAACAGATTGAAATAGAAGATCTTGTTGAATGAAAGCCCAAGTCCCGGACCTGAGATCAGAAACAGGCCGATGGCGGCGGTTATATATGCTATGAGAGGTATATTGTTGATTTTTTCCTCCGGGCGCTGCTCTTCACCTTTACTTTCAGCTTCTTTATCTTCTTCACCGGAGGATATTTCGTCATTTTCTCTGGCGATCCTTTCAACCGCGTTTTTGTCCGTCTTCTTAGTAAGGATCAGAGCTGTTATTATCAGCGCGAGAACTGTGAGAATAACGTATACCCAGAATACAGCCGTCAATCCGTTGGGAGGAAAGGCGGATTCAGATTTCTGCCTTGTAAAGGAGGAGAGAAATCCGGAGAAAAAAGCTCCGAGATTCATAAGTCCGTAAACTACAGCATATCCCATAGCCGCGGTTCTTTTATTTGTGTACCTTTTTACGCCCGCGTAGGCCGCCGGCTGATATAGGCCGTATCCTATAACCATGATCAGGAGTCCGCTGTTCATAACGAAAAACATCGGGGACCACAGCCCGGACCCGAGGTTAAGGGTACCCGAAAGAGCAACCATAGTCCTGCCGACTGCCATCGTAGCGAAAGCGAGAAGGAGTGATTTTCTGACTCCTATCTTATCCGTAAACCCCCCAAGCAGGAGCATCGCGAGGGTTATTCCACCTGTCACAAAACTGTAGATCAGACTCGCCTGGGTGTCGAGAAGGGAGAGGTTTTCCGATGAAAATTTCCCTAAAATCGTTAGAATTCCGAAATATACAAGCCCCTCGACTATGTAGGGAATATTAATGCCCCAAAGGGCTTTGGGTGCTTTTACGAAAGCTATTAATGTTTCTTTAAGTTCACGGAAAGAGTCTTTAGCGATTTTACTGAAAGGTTTCCTGATCTTCTCTTCTGCTTTTGCCTGTTCGTTCATTCCAACTCCT
>CAZKNG010000126.1:0-4366 GCA_964554125.1 uncultured bacterium
TCGAGGACATCTGTGCGGACATGTTGAGGCAAGTCTGGAAGGACCCGTACCTCACGCGAAACGGCAGGTCCGGGCAGCGCCAACGCGGTGTTGATATCTACGGGCATCCTGAACACCTGGGCGGTCGGGTTTCTGGCAAACTGGCCGGGGCTCAGTGCAAGAATGCGGACACGCTAGATCAGAAGACCGTGGATGCGGAGGTGACTGACGCTCAGGGATTCACACCAACCTTGTCCGAGTTCATCATGCTTACAACAGCCCGCAGGGATTCGACCGTCCAGCAATACGTCCGGTCGAAGTCATGGCCCTTTTATGTACACATCCTCTGGTGGGACGACATCTCTCTGGAGCTGTCCGGGCACGACGACCTTCTGAAAAAGCACTTTCCCGGATGGATGAAGAAGACCACAACGCGGGATGACGTGGAGACATTGATCCTCTCATCCGATCCGGGAGAATGGATCTACAACGACGATACCGGGGTGTACTACCTGAATCGAGACATAAAGCTACGCATTGTACTTGATCGTTCTGAGGGCACCGACCGGTCATTCCACGAGCCATGGGTCGCTCGGTTCCCCGACACGGAGGGACGGAGGCAACTGGTTTCCGTCTACTACGAGGACACACAGATATTCGACCTCGTGTGCGTTTGGGTGGATGGGGCGAGGCACCTAATGCCAATTCCACGTAGCCAAAGCGATCTCACGATTAGTCAATGGCGCTACCATCTTGGTTGCATCCTGAATGCGCCTATCCCCGGACATGGTTTCGACTCCGCGCTTCAGCGCGCTGGGATTACTGTGCGTGGAGATGTTGACTGAAAAGCATGGCTCAACAAAAGGGTCGAGCCGACGCGGGCGAAAGCTTCTTGGCTCGCTCCCGCCGCTGATCCGCAGCCCGTTAAGCTTAGTTGAATTAATATACTTAAGATTATAGAATCGAAAATAAGATCAGAGGAGGTAAGACTTTGAAAATTATCAGAATCGGTATTGTCTTTTCCCTATTAGTGTTAGCAGCCTGTGAACAAACGGATTCACAGTTTGGGAGTGAATCACCCTGGAATAGTAAATATAATTATATTTATACAGTTCCTTCAATCACCTTTCATTACGATCATGGTGTTCTGGCCGGTAGCTACGAGCCTGGCTGCGAAACAACCGAAGTACAATTTAATGATGTTTGCAGCTATCTGGGTCATGTGTGCTTATGTGGCGCAGGCGGCTATAAGATCTCCCAACTTGCCGAAAATCTTATGAGTGAAGATGAGCAGCTGTTGGAGAAGGGTGATTTTACACTGATAAGCAGTCGGGATCATACTATAAGCGATGTTATCGCTTATGTTTTCGGTTGTACTCGAAGAAATGATCCCGAGAAGAATCAGTATTTCATCGATGATACAATAGAAGCTCCCAGAAGAGAATATCACTATTTTTTAGGTTGTCATCCACAAAAGAAAGCTGTTCATATTGTTTATCGCAAACATCTACTTATAGGCAATGAGAAAATGGATCGACTGTGGCAGGTGGAATTGGCCTTTGACCATAATCCCGGGGATGTAAGCCGGTCAGATCTGAAATTATATCAGGTTACAATGGCCGATATGGTGAGTGAGGTTTTGACAGAACAAAAGGAAGGGTTGTTTGAACTCGAGCTGATTGATTACGATGAATTCATAAAAGATTTAAACCATTTGAAATCTGAGAAGCTATAATTGGAATAACGCCTTATTATCGCCATGCGGGCAATGGATTTTCGGCGCCGCGGCCCTTGCAGGGGCAAGGCCCGCGCGCTGCCCTTCAAGCTGCGAAGGGGGTAGATTGATGCTTATTCTAAATGTGTCCGACCTCTTTTATTTCTCTTAATTACTTTTTTATAATATTCCAAAAAAATTCTATAAAAAGGGTTGCTTTCTTCGATGATATGCTGTATATTAGTTTCGAATTGTCGTACATGTTTTTCGCCTTTTTGTTTTGGTGACAAAGCTTTTGAAAGATGAGTAGTAAAGCAATAAGAACCCGTTGAGAATAGTTGCAGAACTATTCGAAATGGGTTTTTTTACCCCGGAACAGGCAGAGAATACAGATGTACGGAACTTTTAGTTTTTAGAGAAGGAAAAGGTTAATGGAAACAGGAACTGTCAAATGGTTCAACGGGTCCAAAGGCTTTGGCTTTATTTCAAGAGAAGAAGGCGATGATGTCTTTGTTCATTATAAAGCTATCGAGGCCGAAGGGTTTAAAACCCTTGATGAGGGCGACAAAGTTGAATTTGAGATTGAAGAAGGTCCTAAAGGTCTACAAGCCAATAACGTAAGAAAGATATAGTTTTTTAGGATACTTTAATGACCCCGGCCACCTCGGCCGGGGTTGTTATTTTAGGTTTCTTCCGTTACAATTTGCAACCGTCGGCAGGTGGAGTAGAGTTTCCATGCTGGTCTCTCTGAGTTATGCTGCCGGATTAGAACCCCATTTAATTTTCTTCAAAACAGGTGTTATAGAGACTCCATGCATATACACTGATCCTCAGCAGGGTATTTAGTTAAATATTATTACAATTCAAAAACCTTTTATAAACATTATTTAATAAGGCTGAATCAATAAAATATTGTGTTAACAAAGAGATCGGGGAATTCCTTCGAGGTGTTGGACTTTATTGATAAAAAGATTTAAATAATGTAGAATGTGCCTGTATTGCATGTCCGGTATATTCGTAATCTACTTATTAAAGAGATAGTAATATGCATGATATTAAAAAAGAGCTACAGGAACTGAGGAAAAGGGCCGAGAAGGAATTTGGCGTAAAGGAGAATAAGCCCAAGGTCAATTCTTTTATCGCGCGTGCCGAGAAATTCTTATCCGGGCGGGATTCGACACAAGAAGATAAATATTGTTCCGACGGGAGATCGCCTGAAGATTTGAAATCGAGAAACAATGCTCAATCATCAGGTGGATTCAGCCGGAGGGAGCTGATAAGAAAATTGATGGAAGGAGGAAAAACCGGCGGGATTAATAAAACCCGAAAGAATGATCTTTCCTCACACGTGAGACTTGAAGAGGCGGTTACAGGAAAGCAGGAGGATTACGGCAGTGCTTCTTTCTATCGAATTGCTGATTCAGTCTTATCTGAAGATCCCGAAGCTGGTGAGGTTTACAAGAACTATTGCGATATTATTTCCTGTTCCGCGGCAGGCGGAACCGGGAAAGACCGGTTTATTGATACACTGAGAAATACGCCGGCAGAGGATATATGTTATCTTGATCTTGAAACCACCGGGCTTAGAAGTTCTCCTCTTTTCCTTGTCGGGTTGATGTACAGCCTGGAGGGGAGGTTGATTATGGATCAGTTTTTCGCCAGGGACTATACGGAAGAGTTTCCTCTCCTTGAATTTACGCGTGATTTTCTGAAAAATTTCAGTACGATTATTACTTTCAACGGTAGAGGTTTTGATATACCTTTCATGCTGGATAGAATGGAGTTGTTTGGCATTGAATCTTCATTGCCGGAGTATCATCTGGATTTACTACCTGTTTCAAGAAGAATTTTAGGGAAGAGGACATCAAATCATAAGCTGAGCACACTTGAGAAAGAAATATTGGGAAGGGAAAGAATAGCTGATCTTCCCGGCTGGAAGATACCTGAAGTGTATCATGATTATGTAAGAACGGGCAATGCCGTTGATATAAGAGGAATCATCAAACACAATCGAATAGATCTGATTTCAATGTTACGTCTTATTGTTTTCTTTCTTTCTGATGAGTCATGCGCGGAGGAAAAAGAGTGAACACTGAACGCTTCCTTAAGAAATTGAAAGCGGATGATTTTTACAGAGAGCAGATCGTCTTTACTCATAAAATCCCCGCGCGCGGGGCAAAATGGGGAAAACTAGATCACCCTCTTCCGGGTAAGGTCTCTGAGCTTTTAGATAATTCCGGTATAAAAAGGCTTTATTCACATCAGGTTGAAGCTGTAAAGGCAGCAAGAGAGAAGAGGTCGATAGTTATAGTCACATCGACCGCCAGCGGGAAAACGTTGTGCTACAATATTCCTGTTATTGAAAGATTTATCGAGGATCCAGAATGCAAGGCGTTGTATCTTTATCCCACAAAGGCTCTTGCTCAGGATCAACTAAGGGTTTTAGAAAGTTACGGGCGAAGTATAGATTTTAAGGCGGGTACTTACGACGGAGATACGCCGGGGTCACTGAGGAAGAAGCTCAGAGGGGAAGCTGATATTCTCCTGACGAATCCCGACATGCTTCATTCCGGTATTCTGCCCAATCATTCGAAGTGGGCGCGTTTTTTCGCGAATCTGCAGTTTGTTGTTATCGATGAAATACACACTTACAGAGGAATTTTCGGGTCTCAT
>CAZKNG010000127.1:0-4205 GCA_964554125.1 uncultured bacterium
TCTCAGCCCGTTCGGGACTTCCACCCTATAGAAAACAGTCATGCATGGCGCACAATAAAGGCCCCGGGATTTAACCCCCCGGGGCCTTTTGAACAAATCATAATATTATCTATCAACCGGTCAAAGCGCGGCCGTTTTACTTCTTAAACTTATCCACAGGATAAGCCTCGTGTTCCGGCCAGGGCCTCGGTTCATTCTCGATTTTCGCTTTAAGAACCTCGATAGCCTTCATCAGCTGAGCGTCATGCCCTTCGGATACCTCAACCGGATCGAGGTCAACAGTTATATCGGGAGTTATCCCTTCATTTTCAACAATCCATCTGCCCTCTCTATCGTAGATCCTGTAATCAGGAGCTGAAATCCCGCCTCCGTCTATCATGCTTATCCACATTGACACTCCCACAAGACCGCCCCACGTACGCGTGCCTATAACCGGCCCCATACCGGTCATCTGAAACTCCATAGGAAGTTCGTCGCCGCCCGAACCCGCCTGCTTGTTCGTAAGACAGACCATATGAGCTCTCGTCGCCACTGAGGGAGAGGTCTGATCATGAGAGTATCTTCTGGTCCAGTATGTCAAGGGGGCTCTCCTCAGCCGCCTCAGGAAGATGGCGGGATTCAGGCCGCCGGCGTTAAATCTACCGTCGACAATCAGCCCCTTCTTTCTCGTCTGACAATAGAAATATTTTGGAAATTCCCTGGCTGATCCGAGATATGTATCTGGAAGATGGATATACCCTATTTCTCCGCCGGACTCTTCCCTGGCAACCATTCTATTATGTTCCACCCAGTCGAGATAGCGCAGCGTGTGTTCTCCCCGTACGGGTTTAACTGTAAACTCGCGCGAACCTCTACCGTCATGACGCTTAGAAACCTCGATAGTCACCTGCTCTGAAGCCAGGCCCTGAAAATAACTGTATATATTATTTTCAGTTGTGACATCAATACCGTTCACACTTATAAGGTAATCACCTTCATTAACATTCACCCGGGGCCTCGCCAGCGGAGGCATAATATCCCTCGTCCAGTCGGAAACCCGGTAAATCTTAGAGAAACGATAACGTCGATCCTCTTTGTCAGCTTCCCAGTCAACGCCGAGCATACCGACATTCATCCTGTCGGCACTTCTTCTGTGATCGCCTCCAAACTCATAAGTATGAGATGTATTCAGTTCACCTATCAGTTCACCCACAAGATAACCTATATCCTGTCTGCAGGAAAGGCGCGGCAGGAGTTTCCCGTACTTTATCTTCATCGCGTCCCAGTCAACACCGTGCATTCCCGGTTCATAGTAGAAATCGCGTTCCATTCTCCACGCTTCATAGAATATCTGTTTCCATTCCGCGACAGGGTCGAGCCGCATTTTAAGATCGGAAAGATCAAGCTCCTCTCCTTTTGAATTTTCCGCGTCAGCACTTATTATACCTACACTTTTCCCTTTTTTATAAACAATCCTGCTGCCATCGGCGGAAAGCCTGTAGCTGTCAATATTCCCGATCACAGTTGTTTCTCTGCGGTCCTCGAAAGAGAACCTGAAGAGATCGCGCGGACCGACGGCCCTGAATTCGAAATGGTTAAAATCTCCTTCATCCTTGTTAAGATAAAGAATCGAAGATTCACCGCATGAAAGCTCACGGTAGTTACCGCGTTCCAAGGGAAGCATTTCGATCCTCTCTGGAAGACCTTCAAAATCTATTTCAACTTCAGTTTCTTCCACATCTTCATCCTCTTCTTCTTCCTCTTTAGCTACTTCGTCACTCCTGAAAGTTAAGAGCGGATCATCGCCTTTTTCCAGAGTAAGACAGCAGATAGCCGCCGCCTTTTTATATACCATCTCCCACTCAAAATCACAGAATGTCGGATCGAACCTTCTGTTTGAGACAAAGAAGAGACGCTCTCCATCTTCTGAGAATACCGGGCCGAAATCGTTGAATATCCCGCTGCTCGCGGTATGAATCCTGTCATTTTCCAGAGAATAGATATAAACCTGGTAGATCTGGTCTCTGGTCATCTTTGAGTAGGCGATGTACTTACTGTCGGGGGACCAGCAGAAGTCATGAATCGGCTTATTGTTCAGAGCCACATCGACGTTTTCATATTCAGCTCTGTCGACTAAAGTCACTTCACCCTCTTCGATGTCAATATAGTAGCAAGCGAGGGTCTGGTCGGCGAAGGCAATCTTTTCGCCGTCGGGAGACCATAGCAGTGAATGCCGGTATCCATCCTTATTTTCAGTGAGCTTGACCGCCTTTTCTTCCCCCCGCGAATCGATAATATAAATTTCATACTCTCCGCTCTTATCGGAAATATAAGCTATATTCTCTCCGTCCGGAGACCAGACCGCTCCCCTTTCCCGCGCGCCCGAATCGGATGTCAGATTTCTTGTGGGGCCGTGCTCGGCAGGCACAGTGAACACTTCGCCCCTTGCGGTAACAAGCGCTCTTCGGGCCCGGGGCGAACAGTCCACACTCGTTATATTATCTTTAACCTCAATCACGGTAGGCCTGGCCTCCGGGGCATCCGTTCTTATCTGAACCGGAATTTCCTCCGACTTTCCGGTCGCAAGATCAAGTATTCTGAGTGTTCCGCCCAACTCATATACGATATTCATCTGACCGCTGCTGGGCCGGCGGACGTCGTACTCTTTGTGGTGTGTTATCTGCTTGACCTTTTCCTCTCCAGCGGCCGGGTCACACGAATAAATATTGAGCACACCGTCACGGTCGGAGCTGAAATATATTCTGTTTCCAATCCACATCGGAATACGGTCGGTCCCTTTAAAATCAGTAAGTTTCCTGTCCTCCATCTTATCGAAATCAAAAATATACAGCTCCTGCGCTGTTCCGCCTTGATACCGTTTCCATGTCCTGAACTCCCTGGGAACACGGTTATAGACTATTTTGCCGCCGTCTGGCGAAAAGCTCCCCTGGACCGCTTCATGCATTATCATCTCTTCGGGGGTGCCGCCGTCCGGGGAAATCATAAACATGCGGTAAAACCTGCTGAAACTTTTTCTGGCCGATCGAAAGATGATCTTGTTCTCTCCGGGATGCCAGCCGACAACTTCGTCATAACCGGGATGATATGTTACGCGTGTTATATCTCCCCCGTGGGTGTTCATTACATACAGATCCGAGTTTCCGTCATACTGCCCTGTAAAAGCTATCATCGAACCGTCGGGCGAGAACTTCGGGAACCGTTCAATTCCGTCGCTGATAGTAATCCTTGTCGCCACACCTCCCTCAGCCGGCACCGTCCAGATATCTTCACCGTATACAAAAACAACGGTGTCTTCGTAGATGTCGGGAAATCTCATTATCGGCCTGTCAACCGACGCGCTGCTCATACCGGTAAGCAGAACAACAGAGAAAACTGCAAAGAAGGCGATTCCCGCCGTTTTGCCGCTTAGAAATCCACACTTGAACCATCGCGAAACCATATTGCCGCTCCTTTACAAATTTAAGTTAATAAAAAAAGTAAAATGAATTTGAACTATCCTCGGCGAAAAATTCTATCAGACAATCCGGATAAAGGTCAAACATTTCCGCTTCTCACCCAACCCTCTATGCTATATGAAGTAATGCTGAAGTCTACATTTTCCTGAAGAAAAAGCGGCATAATTTTTTGATAAAAGAGCTTTCCATCTTTTCCATCATCCACATTTCCGAGACCCTTTTACTCAGGAAGCCCATCGTAGGGAATGAATGGGCCAGGAACATAACGTCATGCAGTCTGATTTTTTTCTGGATTACAAGGGCCCATTCATTTATCATTTCGCCCGATCCGTCACCCACAATACTTGCTCCAAAAACCCTGCCCGACGAATTCGCGAATATTTTAACGAAACCTACCCCCACATTTTCAGCGATAGCGGCGCCGTAATCTTCATACTTTGATACATATTCTCTGTACTTGATGCCCCTCTCCTTTATTTCCTCTTCTCTCATCCCCACATATGAAACCTGAGGCTCCGTAAAAACAGTCCACGGAATAACATATTTTCTATAATTAAAGGTTGCGAATGGACTTACAGCGTTCATTATCGCGAACATACCCTGATGCATCGCCGCGTGTGAAAACATAATACCGCCATTGCAATCTCCAACGGCATATATATTCTTCGCAGACGTTCTGTATCTGAAGTCAACCTCGATTGCCCGCTTACTGTATTTAACCCCCGCCGCGTCGAGTTTCAGTTTATCCAT
>CAZKNG010000128.1:0-3961 GCA_964554125.1 uncultured bacterium
GGGAAGTGCTGATTATATTTATCTTGTTTCTCTTAAGCCACTCAATTATTTCGTCAGAGCCGGCTTTTGCCGTGGGAACTGTAAATACGGCCCCGAGGCTGGAGCGTATAATATTAGGATTAAAGAGATCTGTCTTTAAATCACTGGCAATAAGCGCGGAAACTCCCGCGCCGCCGGCAGTTCTAAGAAGAGCGCCTATGTTGCCGGGTTTTTCCACATTATCAGCTACAAGATAGGATGGATTAGGAACTTTCCTGAGGTCTTCAAGTCCTTTTTCGCGAGGGGCTGCTACCGCGACAAACCCGCCTGTTGTGCCGCGATAGGCTATTTTACCGAAGATATGTCTGGAGACTGTGATTATACCGCATTTCTGTTTCTTAAGAGTATTGAGAAGTGATATTTCTTCGTCACTTTTTATAATTACCGGGCAGCAGTATACATCTTTAAGAGGTATTCCTTCATAGATTGCGGCATTTAGCTCACGTACCCCTTCTATCGAGGTAAGCCCCGTTTTATCACGCTCATTTTTTTTGCGCAGTCTGATCAGTGATTTTATCCCCGGGTTCTTCGCGCTTGTTATATTTTTTGAATTATCAGTATTCATTCCGGATCAGTTTATTTCCCTGCCGAGTTGCTGGAATCAGGATTTTATCAAATTCGATCTATATCCCCCTGTTCGCTAATAAACAGATTGAAAGTTTATCTAAAAGCCTATCTTGAAATATTTTCTTTCTTCCCTGCTCAGCACTATGAATGTATTCAAGACGATAAACACTATTGATGTTGCTGCCCCTAGCATAAATAATCTGCTGTAACTGCTCAAGATAAAATTACCTGGTACAATAGGTTTATGCGGTAAATAAATCCGGAAGATAACAATATTAAATGGTGTTAATTATGCGGTAATGAAACAGAAGAAGCTAATCTATCTCAAGGCGGTTTTTAGCGTCTTCAATAATTTTAACATTTTCCTTTTCTTCAAGTCTCTCTATAGCTTCAGTTCGGTCCATGTAACCTTCCCGAACTAGGCCAGCCAATTCAAAGGCGTAAGGGTGGAAATTGAATTTCTCCAGGTGAACTTTATTCCCAAGGGCGTTAAGAAGGCAGTTTGTAGAATTGGGATCGGTATCCTCGGGCTTTTCCCAGCCAAGTTCACTTATCCTCTCCATCATTTTTGTTTCATCGTATTCGAGGAAGGCGAGCGGGCTGATGTTGTAGGGAAAACGCTCTTTCATTGAAAAGTGCTTTTCTGTCAGGAAATAATTATCGATTTCAGGGCCCGCAGCTTCGAGCATAGGTTTGTAAAGGGCTTTCTGCATCATTCGGATCATCGCAGGATTGTTTTTTAATATTGAAGCTTCTATCGGCGCCTGTCCGGGCGACCAGCCGAATGTGATAAAGGGTATATCACTTTCAATAGCTTTTCTGAGCACAAGGTATTTGATGATGCCTATACAGCTTGTACATATAGTGCTGGCCCTCTCCAGTGTCTTCTTCGAGTACATCGGGGATTTTGTAGCTTTGACGAATATCTTTTTCAGAAGATCGAACCTGGGTTTGTATATTATGCTGTCAACTTCCAGTTTCTCCGATACCTTCCGGATATTGTCAAGGGCTGATGGCGAGATAAATCCATTATCCATGGTCAGCGCCAGTATCGAAAGATCATATTTTTCTTTAAGTGCAAGCATGGTATAAGTTGAATCCTTACCGCCGCTGTATGCCATAAGGCAGTCATGGGTTCCCCTCTTCCGGTGCTTTTCAAGGAGCTGTTCAAACTTTTCTCTGTATTCTTTAATGGAATCACGAAGATTATCCATACCTTTGAAAGAACGGCAGAAATTACAAACACCTTCATCATCGAAGCTGATTCCGGGGAATGTCTCAGGGAGAACGCATCTGGAACATCGTTTCAATTTTATCCCTCTCCATTTACTAAACAAAAATCCATGATTATCATCTCTTTGTTATTCTCCAATTGACGGCGGCATTATCCTTGAATGTCTTGCCGATTTCTGTTTGCGGGCCAGATCGGTTCTTGCCCGTTCAACCTGATTTGTTGTGAGGTTGAGCTCCGCGGCTACTTCTTCGCTGGGGATATTGTGCTCCATGGCGTAGAGTATGGCGTCCGCCACATCATAAGAAAGGCAGAAGAAAAAATCTTTATCGCTGACTTCGTAACTGTATGTGTCGGGGCTCGGTGTACGCGATAGAATTTCATCGGGGATCCCGAGATATTCTCCGAGCTCAAAGACCTGAACCTTGTAGAGATGAGCTAACGGTTCTATATCCACGCCGCCGTCACCGTACTTGACAAAGAACCCCTGCATTGTTTCAGATTTGTTTGTTGTACCGCATACAATGTAATGGCGCTTTTCAGCTTCATAGTAGAGTTGAACCATTCGTACTCTCTGTTTAATATCGTTAGCCGCCATAAATTCCAGATAGTCATCGTGAGAAAGACGTTCCTTTCTGGTAGTTCCGTCGCCTAGAAGGACTTCCAGGGAATAAACATTCAGGCGCTTTTTCTCCAGAAGGTTCTGAGGAAGAATGAGACGGAATTTGTAGGGTTTTTCGATGTCGGGGAATACTTTCTCCACTACGGCTTCCTGTTTTCTGTAAACACCGAATTTCTCCAATATACCGGCGATATTAACTTCATGGCAATCAATACCCAGAGAATCTGCCAGCTTCAGTCCGTATTCCCTGCTCCTGGGGCTTGAGTCTTTTTCGGGCAGCAGTATCCCTGTTACCCTCTTTGGACCAATAGCCCTGACCGCGAGAGCTGCAGATACGGCTGAATCCAGACCACCGCTCAGTCCAATAACAGCTCCTTTCTTCCCATAGAGGTTTTTTAGAGTATCATGGATTAAATTTTGTATTTTTTCTGATTCCTCTTTCGGGTCTATCTTCAAAGCATCTTTGATGGAACCCATATTGAATATCCTCCACTGTCAGAATTACATTAATTGGCAATTTTCTTTTCAATGTAACTAACCAGGTTATTTACAGAGTCGAAGTTGTCAGGAACTAAATCTTCGTCATCTACTTTGAAATCGAATTTTCCTTCTATGAATGAGACAAGCTCTAAGATTCCGGTTGAATCTATAATCCCGTTTTCCATGAAGGAATCATCATCAGAGATGGAATTGTCGTCTGAATTGAAGAGCACATTCTCCTCTAAGTAATTATGAATTTCTTTTCTTATTTCCATGCCGGCTCCTTAAACTGTTTTTCATTACCAATTGGTATTAGCATACTATTGAAGATCAAGAATAAGCAATCTTTTATATTATTAGCAAGATTCTTTCCGGGAAATAAATATTAATATTTATTTTTAGAATAAGTAATATATTTTTACTGCTTCACTAACGAACTAAAGAGTTACGATGGTGTTATCTTCCCGTTGTTTTCTTGAATTTCAGTAGCTGACGAAATATACTGTTAGAAAATTAATTAAGCAAACAATATAGTTAAATATTCTTCTTTCAGAAGGGAAGTTTTTTTGTTTTCCCCCGGCTGAGAAATCGATTTCGATCATTCAGTTTTTTTCTTTTTAGCGGTTTTTTTTGGTAAATTTTTAAAATGTTGTAGCAGGATCTCCTTCTTCATTTTGTATGGAATGTTTTCTTCGTTTGGATACGAATATTCATCGTGTCTTATTGTATTTTTGCTGAAAAGCTTCATTTTTTTGTATGTACTCAATTTAAAAGCTAGTTTTGCTGGATTTCCCATGATAACGGAATTAGGAGGGAAACTGCTAATTACAACTGCTCTTGCAGCTATTAAAGAATTATCTCCAATTTCCACATTAGGCAAGATAGTTGCACCATTACCAATGAAGCAATTATTTCCTATCTTGATTTTTCCAAAATGTCCCAGAATATTACTATCTTCATCATGGCACATGAGCACTGCGCCATCATGTGTTATAAAGCTGGTCATTCCCGAAATTATCACA
>CAZKNG010000129.1:0-3932 GCA_964554125.1 uncultured bacterium
AAAAAGGATCTTTTTCATAGCAATCCCTACCCTGTTTGAAGGTTAACCCTTACCGAAGGAGCACCATCTTCTTCGTCTGCACGATCTCACCAGCGACAAGGCGGTAGAAATAGATGCCGCTGGCGATATTACGTGGATTCCACTCAACAAGGTGCTCACCCGCCGGGTGCATGCCATCGACAAGCCGGGCGACTAACGCGCCTTTGACATCGTAGACAGAAATGTTTACGAACGTTGCCTCTGGCAGATAGAAACCTATCCGAGTAGATGGATTCAGAGGATTTGGTGAGGCTGTATGGAGTAAAACCTCGTCTATTTTCCCCACCTTTCTTTTTGGATCGATGTTTCCGACAACTGCTACGCAATCTCTCGCTTCGAATTGCATGCCATCTTGCAGTTGGCCGGTCAGCAGTAGAACCAACTCTGTCTGGGAGGAAATATCTCCCAAGGCTTCTGCAAACGATGATTTCAAGAATTTCAATGTCAGGTCCTCATATCCGTCCGGACCTTCCGTAGTGTACGAGCAGGGTCCGGTATTTTTCGTTGGCGTTGCTACATCCTCGTAGCTATACCGGAGAGGGGCCACACCTTCTAGCAGCACCGACGATACGTCGATATCCCGAACATACATGTCGGGAGTTCCAAGAACCGCCACAGGCAGGACGCCACCTTTCTTTGGATTTGGCAATTTGTCGTCGTGTTTATTTTCATACATCGTCAGGTTCAGAGGATTCGTGGATGAGCCTGGGCGAATGTCCATGAGCGCATCCAGGATTGGTGCTTCTTCCGCGACATACACACCATAGATATCCATGTCACCACTACGCATGTCTGTCCATGCTATGAATGAATCTCCAGGTCTGTTCGAAACTATTCTCGGGTGGCTTTGTGCGCTGTCAACAGCACAAATCTCTATGCCGTCCGTCTCCCACAATACCGTGCCATCCGGATTGATCAGCTGCGCGTAAATATCACTGTTATCATTACGGAAGTCGTGCCACGTGATGATCGCCCCTGAGGCTCCGTTCAATGCTATATCAAGACCCCAGAAATAGTTACTTTCATAAACCTGATTTCCCTGGGCAGCACGGACCGCAATACCGTTTTGAGTCCATATGAAATTCCCGGTTGCATCCATTCTCTGTGCATAGATGCCGTAATCACCACTGCGTTTATCCACCCATGTAACAATTACTCCGCCATTACCATCCCGTACTAGATCAGGATAGTACTGATCGTCGGCCGCTGAACAGACTTTTACTCCATCAGTTTCCCATAAGCAAGTTCCACCGTTGTCTATCCTTTGAATGTAAATATCATTGTCCCCGGACCGTCGATCCCTCCATGTAATAAACGCTCCTCCAACACCATCCGCGCATATGTTGATATGACCCTTTCCTCCATCCGCTTCGCAGACCCGTACATCATAGTAGCTTCCCCACGAGAGCTCTCCATTCGCATTTATCCTCAGTGCCATTACGTATTGAGGCCAGCTATCCACATTTACGATAATGGCTCCTCCATTCCCGTCTATAGTGACTGAAATATCACCAATCCAATTGTCGGGTATTACCTTAACGCCGTCTTTTAGCCATAAAACGTTACCTTCAGAACTGATTTTCTGTGCGTAGCTCTCTAAGCCTATAACAGCGTCACGACTGTCTTCCCAGACAATGATGGCCCCTCCCTCACCATCGGAGGTGACCTTTGGTCTGGACTGATTTCCCGCCGCCGAACAAATCGGCATTCCATCAGTTGTCCAGAGGGTATTTCCATTGGCGTCGATTCTCTGAGCGTATATGTCTCCAGCACCACTCCGTTCATCCTTCCATACAATGATTGCTCCCATTGAGCCGTCGGAAATTATTTGCGGCTGGGTCTGCAATCCTGCCGCTGTGCATATTGCAACGCTATTGCCCGACCAAACTGCATTTCCGTTTGCATCAATTCTCTGAGTGTAGATATCGATATCATTCCACACGGCTATGACGCCGCCGGCGCCATCCGGAATCAATTGGGTGTTCTCCTGCGAACCGATCTTCGTACAGACAGGAATTTCAGCACTGAGCCATTGTGCGTGAACACCGTCACTGCCGAATAGCAGTATGATAAAAATAACAACTGAGTATACTCGAAACTTCACATTCATGATTAAAAACTCCTACCCGAGGAATAATTCAAACTTTCAGCTATAGTACCACAGAAATGCAGTATAGTCAACATTATTTTAAAATAACATATTTATTTGCTATGTCGACACACTAGTGTCCGGTTAGGATTGACAGGTTTATTTGATTTATACAAATCCGTTGTGGCGGCATGACAAAACCATTGTGAAAAACCTCCTGCAAGAGTCGTTTTTCGAAGAGCTGGACTTTGAAATACGAAATTCGATTTTTTCTTTCAACGAGCATATTGCAAACGTGAGGGTTTGCAGCCTCATTTATGCTTTGCTTTGTCCCCATTATTCTGATTTCAGGCATGAAGAGGGTTCCTTCGGCCGTGTTCCGGACTCTTAAAACAGAAACTTGCTGTGGGTACTTCGGTTGGGGGGCGGTTCCGGCTCATGGCATTTAACCGCTGCTTGTTCGTAACTCCCTCTAATATCTTAAAGTTTAGTCGTTTTTCTTTTTATCCCCGGCTTTGCCATCACTACCTCTCTAACTTGTAATAATTAACATAGCACTGTGTCCGTGTGGTCTCCGTGATCATCCTTAGAGATTTACACCCCCCTTCGTACAAAACTTGCTCTCTTAGTGAGATTCTCCGACATTTCTTTCATGCAGTGGTGACTATTACAAAAACAAGGAAATGCCGGCAGAGAGCGGACACCCCTAACCTATTGTCATATTTTAAATTATATGGTGGGCGATACTGGACTTGAACCAGTGACCCCCTGCTTGTAAGGCAGGTATATACCCTTTTTATAAAATACTGATTTTTATCATACTACACCGTAACGGCTTTAATATCAGAGGGTAACAATACCGACCTTTTACATTTATTACTTGACATTTTTCTATATTTTGGTGACTATATGGTGACTGTAATTTTTAATAAAAGAGGGGTGAAAATAAATGATACTTACCAAATCAGCTGTTGAGGATTTGAACCCGCCCCCAAAGGGGCAAGTTGTTTACTGGGATGATAGTGTGAAGGGGTTCGGGGTCTGCGTTTTTTCCTCGGGAACTAAAAGCTATATTGTAAACTACAGAACACAATCCGGGAGACGCAGAAGAATGACCGTAGGCCGTCACGGGGTTTGGACACCAAAGACAGCGAGAAAGAGGGCTAAACAATTATTAAATGAACTTGCCAGCGGTAAAGATCCCCTACAGGAAAAAAGGGAAGCCCGAAACGGAACCGCCTTCAAGGACCTTGCGGATTTATATATTGAAAGACGGTGTAGCAAAAAGAAAAGCGGTTCAGAGGATAAACGAATAATTAAAAAGAGTCTTCTTAAACCCTGGGGCAATCTACCAGTTGAGGAAATAAACAAACAGGATATATTCAAGGTTATTGATAAAATCTCGAGCCGGGGTTCTCTAATAATGGCTAATAGAACACTGTCTGTTATAAAGAGGGTCTTTAATTTTGGGGTAGACCGGGGGATATTAGAAATTAATCCAGCCTGGAGAATTAAAAACCCGAACAAAGAAGGCTCCCGCAGGCGCGTACTTAAAGAACCAGAGATTAAAACATTCTTAAACACCGTAGATAAAATGAAATGCACCTCGGGGCTTGTTTCAAAGGCTTTAAAGCTGATTTTAATCACTGGCCAGCGGAGCGGGGAAATAGTCTCTATTGAATGGAAAGAGATCAATTTCAAAACGGGCTGGCTGGAACTTCCGGGGGAAAAGACAAAAAACGGCAAAGCGCACCGGATACCGCTTTCACCTCTGGCCTTAAAGGTGCTGTCTCAAATTAAGCAA
>CAZKNG010000130.1:0-3882 GCA_964554125.1 uncultured bacterium
CAACAGCAAGGTCGCTGTTTCCGTCACCGTCAAAATCACTGCTGGTAACTGATTTGGGTAAAGCACCAACATTGTAATGTGATGCTGCATCAAATAGCAAATCATATCCCATAGTATTAACCTGGTTAATTAGCAATATCAAAGTAGATAAAAGAAATACTTCCAGCATCTTAATATTTTTTTTCACAACAAATTCCTGATATTTTATTTTCATTGTGTAAAATACATTTATTTTCCCCTAAATATGCTTTAGCATAGAAAGCAATTTATTTCAATAAATAAATGTGAAATATCTGATGTTAATATTGCTTTGAAATGTTTATTTTTACTAAGTGCTATTTCATAGTCACGGTAGGATTACCGGTTACCCAGTCACCCCCGCACAGATCCCGGCGAGCGGAATTCCCGCACCGGGCTCCTCAAGGATACTCGCTTCCGCAAAAGGTCAAGTCAATGACAATTTAAGCTGGTTTTCACATCTTTCCGTAATTCTCGGTCTCTCTATCCCATACCGCTTGAGAGCATTGAAAAACTCTCTGTAATTAAAACTCAGCGTTTGACTACGCCGATTCAACCACTTAAAGAGTATACGCAGTCCTCTAAGGAAGAACTCCTTGATGCTCTTGTAATTACCAATTATTCCATAGTAATTATAATAGCCCCTTAATTTGGAATTCAATTCCTCGAACAGCCTTTCTAATCTCACATTCCTCTTCTCTCTACACCATCGCTTCAGGTTCTTCAGACTCATCCTCAACCTCTTCCGGGATGTACGTCTTTTGATGATGTCTTTGCCTCTGCGGCTCACTCCCCACCTGAACTCAAACCCCAGAAATTCAAAGCTTGTCTTTTCCTCTTTCCGAAATCGACTAAAACTCACTACCCTCGTCTTCTCTTCGGAAAGTTCAAGCCCGAACTTCCCCAGTCTCTTAGACAACACCCTCTGGAACCTCCCGGCATCTCTCTTATACCGAAACGCACTTATAAAATCATCTGCGTATCGACATATGTATGCCTCCCCGCAACAGTGTCGTTTCACCACCTTTTCAAACCAGAGATCTAACGCATAATGCAGATAGATATTTGCCAGCACCGGGCTTATTATCCCTCCCTGGGGCGTCCCGGTCACAGGATGTATTACCTGCCCATCTCTCTCCAGTATTCCTGCCTTCAGCCATTTAGTCACCAGCCGCATGAAAGCCCTGTCATCAATCCTCTGCTCCAACATCCTGATCATCCATTCGTGATCTATGTTGTCAAAGAACCCTCTGATATCAGCTTCCACTACGTAGCTGTATTTCCCCCATTGCAGCGTATCTGTCACATCTCGCACTGCCGCCCTCGGCCCGACCCTAGGCCGGTACCCAAAGCTTACCGGGAGAAAATCCTCTTCATAAATAGCCGTCAGTATCCTGGCTGCTGCTAACTGTACTATCTTGTCTTCCAGCGCAGGTATCCCCAGCGGCCGCTTCCTGCCATTACTCTTCGGTATATATACCCTCCTTACCAACTTTGCACGATACCGCTTCCCTTTCAGGCGCTCAACCAGTTCCCGCACATTCCCTTCAAGGTTCCTCTCATATTCACGAGCTGTTACCCTGTCAACCCCCGATGCCGCTCTCTTGTTCAGGTATCTCCAACAATCAAGCAGCAATCCCTCATTGAGCATCCCGTACAGGTCACGAAATCGATGCTTCTTGTCTCTTCTCGCCTTCTTCGCTATCCTCCGCAGTGAGGTTTGCATGTATTCTCCGATCCTACGTGTCCGGTACATGTTTCCTTTACAGACTGCGTACCCATGTCAGCTCCTTCCCCACGTGAACGGCTCTCCCGTCCTCAGAGTACTATGAGCTGATCCGACTCCCTGCCGGCCATCGGCCTTCCTTCTTTTCGGTTGGACAGGCCTACCAACCCGCCGGGGCTGGAACCAACAGGGTCTCCCAAGTTCCTGACGCTTCTCTACATACATGCCACGTCCTCTGACCCCGACAGACCCTCCGGAATCTCGCCAATTGCGATTCCTTCGTTTCGGCTTCCGTCATGTTAACAACGTCACCATCTGCATTTTAACACTCACTAACGGGGCTGAATGTGCTTCAGGGAGTACGATCTCCCCTATGGCCTATATGTTTCCCTGTGTACGCTTCGTGTTGCTGTTACCAGCTTCCACGCAACACTCGGTATGGGCGGCTGGCTAAGCCTTACCCAGCCGGGACTTCCACCCGGCAAGAATGCGCCAAGCTTGCTTGGCGCTCTAACATTTCGCAGGTTTGCGAGGTGCCGAGCGATCAGCGAGGTACTTGCGCGAAGGGCCGCCAGGCCCGCAGCCGCAAACCTGCTGTTATATCGAAGTAGCGCTTTTTTCAATGATAAATTCAAAATTAATTTTACAAAAAGTTCGGAAAATAATTTTAGGAAGGTATATAGAAACGATCGAATATTACCTAACAGCCTTGAGAGTTTAAACGAGGAAGTAAGACGACGTGAAAGAGTGATTAGAATCTTCCCCAATGATCAATCCTCCATGCGGTTAGTTGACGCTGTGCTGATGAAAAAGCATGAACAATGGATAAACGGAAGACGATATTTATGCATGGATCAATACTGGGAATGGAAAAAGGATCAACAGAAAAAAACTGAAACCGATAAGATAGTTGGCAAAAAACTGAAAACATGAAGATCTATGGAAGAACACTTTTACAGACAACTTTGGACTTGATCTGTCAAAATAGTTATCAAAATAATAACTAGATAAATGAAAGCATCTTAATAAATATGTTTAAAACTGGACCTCAAATCCGAAAAATACTTCTTCCTTATTCATAAAAATAGTCGGATATAAGTTACTCCTCGATATCATTATACTACCATTTGAACATTCTTTTAATACTTTTACTTGTTTTCTAGTCTTATAAGAAAAACCAGGTCTTCCTAAAAATGAAACGTCAGTACTGTCAGCAGGAACAAGAAAATCATCATTGCTATCTTCAGCATTTTTGCTCCTAGCAATTAAAATGATTCCTCCTATTAAAATTACTGCTCCAACGACACCTATAATTACTAATGTTTTGCCATCCACAAAACTATCTTGTACTTCACTACTTCTGTCCCATTGTGCACTAGCATTTTCATAAGTAAAAACAATAGCAAGAATAATTATCATAGCAATAATTATACTATTTCGCATCATAAAACCCCCTTTTTGTTAATAAAAAATCTTTTATTGTGCAAACCCCCATATTGCGACCCCTAAACCAAACGCCATGCCAATAACATATAATATTGTTTTTGTTCTTTTAGTGTTTTCCTTTATATTTTCTCTCACAATATTATTGTATGATAGAGTATCTTGCTTAGTATTTACAGTCATAGGAACAAGCTTTTCACCACCTCGTTTAATCGCCAGTATATCCTCAATCCTAAATTCAAGTTCTTCATAACTGCGTTTCCCACTTCTATGTTTGGCCCTTATTTTTATATAAACTTTATACTTGTCTTTTGTTATTTCTTTACCTTTGATCACTTTTCCGTTCCTTAAGTAAATTACATCTGCTGAGATCACTTTTGGAACAATTGTAAGGATCATAATAATTATGAGTGTTTTTCTAAACATATTGAATCGCCCCTTATTATATAAATAAAACTTCACACTGCTCCTGATTTAGTTTTATCCCGTGCTATTATAAATTTAGACATTTTAATATCATAATATTGGTCCCAGCTTCACATAATATTTATACTTCGTTTATCTGTCAAGCAAAAACGGAAATTATGTTTACCCTAATAAAGCAAACAAGATTATGCCTTTTTTATAGAAATATAAATAAGCGCTATTTCATAGTCACGGTAGGGACACCGGTTACCCGGCGCCCCCCGCACAGA
>CAZKNG010000131.1:0-3610 GCA_964554125.1 uncultured bacterium
CGGCCACCGCCGCCGGAATCCCGAAAACATCTGTATAAAAGAAAAGAAGGAAGTTAATAAACATCTGAAAATAGAGATTGGAAGCGGTATCTCCCAGACCATACCCTATCTTCTCCTTAACCGACAGCTTATGTTCATTTTTCAATTAAATCTCCTTTTGGCGGCGTAATGTTAATTTATAATTATACTCTGCAGGGCGCTGCCCGGAATGGTTACCTCAGCATGATTTCCTTCAAGTTGAAGTGAGAATTCTCCGGTCGTCTCCGTCTGATTCAATACCACAACAATAATACTCCCGTCAGGATTAACCAGCGCCGTTGCCATCAGATCCCGGGCGTCGATATCTATTCCGATCCGGACAGCGCCAGGTCTGATATACTTGCTGAAATGACACATCACGTAATATATAGGGGTATAATATACCTCGCCGGTTTCAGGGTTAACTAATACAGGCGCCGCGCACCAGTTTTCCGCGTGATTCGGTCCTCCTCTGTCATTCAGCACCATATTCCAGTCAATCCATCCTGTAATATAACTGTTCAAACCCCCTATAATGTCACGGGCATACCTGTAGACGGGGACATATTTCGGATGAAGATGTTTATACTCTTCCGCGGCATAGTAATAACCCCAATCTGTCGCTTCCCTGCTCCAGTACCACTTATCATCTTTCCATGCCGGAACCTGTGCGTCTATACAGCCTTCGGTATGCATCAGCTGCTTATCCGGATATTTTTCGTTAACATAACTGAGTTCTTCCGGATACCAGTCAATGGTGCTGCTGTACCAGTGAACCGCCGTTCCCCATACATATTTGGCCGCAGCACTGTCTCCGAGGATACACTCCGCCCATTCCCGGAGATTTTCACGGTTCTGATCATAGATCATAATTTTTGTATCAATATTTTCTTCTTCGAACGCGGGGCCCAGATTGTTCTTAACGAATTCTGCCATCTGCTCCGGAGTAAATATCATGCTTTCCCACTGGGCATCATTCCCCAGAGGTTCGTTCAGAGTTGTAACCGCCCAGATCGGTATTCCCTCTTTCCGGTATTCTTCTATATATCTGCAGAAATACCTCGCCCAGGTATCGTAATATTCCTGCAGCAGGGACCCTCCGTTCCAGTCATTATTATCCTTCATCCATGGAGGAGCAGTCCAGGCGGAAGAGACAATTCTGAAGCTGGCGCCCTCCACAGACATTGCATCCTTTATCAGAGGAATCAGATCTTCCCTGTCCTCTTCTATGCTGAAATGTGATAACTCTGTATCGCCCGGAACAGGCGCATAGGTATAATTTGAAAGCGAAAAATCACAGCTGCCCATATGGGTTCTTGTCAGGCTGTAGCCGGCGCCTTCCGGGCTGAAATAGGCATGAATTATCTGCTTTCTTTTCTCCTTACTGAGGCCATTTAAAACACGCGCGGAAGATTCCGTAAAGGAACCGCCGAACCCTGCAATCCTCTGATATCTCTCTTCAGGTCTCAGTGTAATATGAGGCAGTTCTGACTTTCCTGATGAGAATACCAAAGTTTGAGTATTTATTAACTTATGTCCGCTTCTGGAGGTCTAATTATTCTGGCGTTATAAGCTTTATCCTCGCATGAATTATTAAATAGAACAGATAAAGAAAGAAATAATACCGGTATTGAGTAACTCAGGCGCCGGAAGCCCGGAGCCGGGTTGTTTTTTGACTTCAATCTCTCGACCGGTTCATCAGAATTAAATTTCACCCATTATTCCTTATGATAGAAATAAGTTTCCGCGGCTGAATAATATTTATCTACTTATACATTATTTTGATAACTGCTGATTATTGTCAAGTTCAATCTAGCGCAAGAACAGATGAACGGACAATAACCATGGTACAAATCAATCTACCGAAAGGGGTTCTGAAGTAACTTTTACCGTAATTCGGTATTTTAGAATACATTATTTCAGATACTTTTACACGTAAATAATCGCCCTTTCGAGACGATCTTTATGAGTTTCGTTCTCTTAAACAGGATATTCACTCTTTCAAGGTCCACAGCAATATTAAACTATTCCAGACAACTTCCGGGTGATTTATTTTGTCAGAACCGCTGGCCGATCTCCTCTGCGGGATGCAGACGGTATCTAAAATAAATCTGACAGATACAAAAGCCGGCAACCATGCTAATAAACAGAAAAAGCCGCTTTAAATAAAAAAACCCCGGACCGAACGGACCCGGGGTTGAATTTCCGTGAATCAAGAATGATCTATCGATATAAGTTCTTTGCCGCGCCCCAGCTTGATAATTCAGAGTTTACAGTGGCATCCACTTCTATCTCTACCGAAGTGGGGCTTCCGCTGAACCCGGCCATGTCGTCTGCCACATTATCCACGAATATTGCGGTAAATCTTGCTCCGATCGCAGGATAGTCAACAAAGTGTCCTATCGCTTCGAACTCCATGGTTACGGTGGGGCCGTTGGGATCGGTCAGATCGAGCTGAGCGGTTGCCGTAGCCCCGTTGAGATCGACCATATAGGTTGCCGACTCTCCCCACAGCGCTCCGTTGAGTTCAAGCTCTCCACCCTGGAATTCAATTTGAACGGTCCCGGTTGCCGGCGGGTCCGGTGTAACGCTTGATATGATAAGATCGTTAGCCGGATTAACTGTTCCCACCAGAGTGTTAGGACAGAGATAGTAAAGTTTACCTGGAGCCGGGCTCTGGTAGCACATTATAACATTTCCAACCTCCAGCGGCCCGTCACCGTAGACGTCAGGATTTCCCCCCTCTCCGTCATTACGATATGTCTGCCATGTAGTCCATCCCTCGATAACAGGGTAGTATATTCCATTCTGAGGAGCTGCTGAAATGCTGACAGCAGTCGAAATTAACAGGATGAGTGTTGCTGCTATTATCTTCTTTTTCATGCGTTCCCTCCGTGTTCTGCAATAATTTAAGGCTGAATGTATCAGAATTGATCAATTCCCAGACCGGATTAACCCGACTGGGAAAAAAAGAAATATATCAATTTTCAATAATTACCCCCTCCGCTTTTGGATAAAAAGGAATTTCCAGTTTAGATAAAGAGATATTAACATATATTTTATTTAATTTCAATACTTTATATGAAATAAAATAGCAAGTTTGCTGCGTGAAACTGATATTCCCGTATTTATCACCATTTGAGCATAATTCTAAAATTACCTTCTGCACAAAAAAAGGCCACTCAAATGAGCAGCCTTTAATTAAACCGGCGGCGACCTACTCTCCCATAGGGTTGCCCCCACAGTACCATCAGCGCTGAAGGGCTTAACTTCCGTGTTCGAGATGGGAACGGGTGTTTCCCCTTCGCTATCGCCACCGAAAAAACAGTGCGCGGGTTTTAGAACCCGCTCATAAAAAATTTAACAGAAACAGGGAAAGCTAATCAGCATCTTCGCTTAATTAATAATGGTTAAGCCTTACGGTCTATTAGTACCAGTCGGCTGAACATGTTACCATGCTTACACCTCTGGCCTATCAACCTCGTAGTCTCCGAGGGACCTTCAAGTAACTTGTGTTACGGGAAGTCTTATCTTGGGAGGGGCTTCCCGCTTAGATGCTTTCAGCGGTTATCCCTTCCGAACATAGCTACCC
>CAZKNG010000132.1:0-3401 GCA_964554125.1 uncultured bacterium
AAGCAGTTATTTCTATTATCTCAAAAATCAGTGAAGCACTTGCAGTATAAATTAATGGTTGCAGGATCTGGAATTAAACTGGTAGTTTCTGCTTACGGGAATCTGATGGGATAAATAAATTGAATTTATTCGAGTTATACAGCGGACTTATACTGCGGTTATTCAGTTATGCGGGGTTGTGTGCTATATGTTAGGTGTATTAGAGAGGAGGAGATTATGGATTGTCCAGATTTCGATGGCCGTGGTTATAACAGCGATGTTACGATCATAGGTAGAGAAACCTGCGACACTTGTGGTGGATCTGGAAGGGTGTATGAATGCAGTGAATGTGATGGGAGTGGAGAAGTTCTTCAAACAAACACTGTTTTCAAAGAAACTTGTCCAAGATGTAATGGTAAGGGCTGGCGTGCCTAACAAGCTGATGAATGTAGGCTATTTGCTTGATGGAGGGGTAATAAGTTGGCAAATAAAATAAAAGGCAACAAGGATGGTTAAGGGGGACGAAACGACACACGCACTATTCCGGGCCGAGGTAAAGTTCCCCATGGTAAACTAGTCAATGAAGTGAAGAGAAACTAGCATCCAAACCCTCCGTATATAAGCGAGATGAAAAGGAGTATGTACGTTCAAATCCTGACCATAAGAAGAAAAAATAGCATTAACGAATAGTAATATAGAAATAACACTTAACTGCAGCATCTGGACTCCTCTGTCAATAATTTGTTTAATTTGATGAGCTGAACGGATCTGCCCTGTCACAGCTCTGGCAGGGTGCTGCGATAGGACGCCAGCGGTTCGGCCATTCGGCCAGAGCCTCGCCAGCATGGTGCCCGCAGCTGAAGCTGATGCTAGGCGTCGAAGGAATGTTGGGGAGAACAAAATGTGGACGAGATTATATTTCCGTCTTGGTGCATTGTTGCTGGCGCTGGTTTTGTGCTCTTGTTAGGGCTCGGAGAATTGTCCGTACCCGCCAAACAGGATAGATCCGCCAATGTCCGATCTATCAGTGACGTGGGACAGAGGGACCATTACGGCAAACCTTATGCCGATTGAGCCCCCCCGATCCTGTGATGTGCCAGGCATGGCTCATCCTTGGGAACATGAACCCGCGAGAGGCTTTCTCGAAAGTGGAAGTTCCAACGGCCGATGTGATTCTGGTGAGAAATAACTCAACGCTGGGCACGATTTTTCTCGAGACGGGTTGGGACGGTCTTCTGCCCCCGGGGAAGAGAGACACGCTATTCTTCTTCAAGAACACGGGGAACCAAGAGATATTCAGCCCACCGTGTAACGAGCGGTTTTTTTTGGATTTTATGATCCAGAACGCAGATGGGGAAACAAAGACCGGACACGCTTACTTTCATGTGTGCATTTTGATAACTCCAACAAATGCCTCTATTTCACCATTGCCGACGATACTACCGATATTAATTCGATTCTATTCATTTTTTGATTGAACAATAGACAAGGGCGTGTTATACAGAATCAGGGTCTCCAAATATAACACACAAGGAGGTTAAGAGATGATCAATCGGCGATCATTATTACTGTTATTCGCGGCATTACTCCTCCCGGTAATATTACTTATTTCCGGAGCTGTTTTTGCTCAGCAGAAGCCTGTGAAAACCCGCAAGGGAAAAGCATATCCGGTGCGCCATTCTGAAAAGTTCTTCTTTTCGGTTGAAGATTTTAACATGGAGAACGAGACAGTTAAGATTACCATCAGCGAGGGATATGTATTGCTAGGCTCTACGGTTAAAGGTTTTACAGAAGCGATCATAATACCGTTGGACTCAAGGATAGATGGCGATATAAATGAAATGGAGGCAGGTTGCCCTCTTAACCATCTATACCTCCGTTTTAACCCTGAATGGTATGCCCGTAATCTGGAGCAAAATCTGCAGAGATCACCTGCAATAGACAGCATCTACAGCCGGGCGATGGATATCCATAAACAGAAATTCCGTAATTACTTCCATGCCGGCTGGAATGCATTGATACCTCCAGCCGAGGTCCTGATCTGCGATTTTGAGATGCGACAACCGGTAGTAAGGATAGGTTCCCTCTTTTATGCTGATAAGTATTATATACTTTCTGATCCGGCTGATAATTTCGATAAATACACCCATGACAGGTTTACCCTGTATTATCCCGGTAACAGTGTAATAGGGGATACACTTCAGCAATGGCTGAATGTCAGGGAACGGGCCTATGCCAATATCTGTGATTTCCTGGATGTTGAACAGAACCGGATAGAAAATGTCACCTTTTACGTTTTTAACGATAAGAAACAGGGATTAAAATACGGAAAGAAACTCGGCTTTGCCGTTCCCGGAGAATCTGAAATATACACCCTATACAATCAGACCCCCGGACATGAGCTTGCTCACGTAGTTTCTTACTGGATAAATACTAAACGGATAGATTCAGCATTGATCAATGAGGGACTGGCTGTACTGCTGGATCAGTCGGGCAGGAATTACAACAGGATAACCAGGCATCTGCTGTCCACGGAGGTAATATCCCCCGGAGAGCTTACAAGCCTGCTGGGAGATAATTTCAGGGAGATAAAGTGGGGATATCCGGTAGGGGCTTCTTTCGTTGATTTTCTGATAAAAACGCGGGGTATAGATAAATTCAAGGATTTTTTCGCCCAAAAAGATTACAACGAATCAGATTCATTCGTTCAATATTACGGCAAAACCGGCCCGGAGCTTATGGAGGAATGGAAAGAACAAATAGTCAATAAGGATTATGGTGAATTGTCCGCTAAGGATAAGGATTACCTTTCCCTTTATAAACAGTGGGCCGGTAAATCGGTGGAACGCCGATAAGAGACCGGAACAGAAGAAAATTTATTCACCGTTATTCTGGCCAGTCTAAGAAGTAGGGATTATATTGTAATTCCCGATTTCTCCGCTGCCGGAGTATTGATCATAATTCTTATATTACGGTCAGTTCTGACCAGCTCTATGATTCCGCCCTTCTCAGCGAAATAGTAGACCGAGTTGCCCGATCATTTACATATTCTTGTGCCTTGACAGTACACTGCGACTGTTTCGTGAAGATGCTACCTGCGGTATTCTGCTTTTCTGACATCTTTGCAGAAGCTGGTGACCGGGCAATCCATTGCCATTCTCACTACCAGAGATCTTCCGGATACTTTACTTCCTATTATTTCAACCCAGTATTTAAGCAGGTAGAATTATAAGAAATTCGTTTTTTTCCGTCGACGAGGGAAGAGCGCACAAGAGGTTTTACAGCCCCATTTATACTGTACTTCACTGTGCTTCGTCACTTTTATTCTGACTATTTGGGCTTTACAGGCATTTATGAATCTCATTCTTTCCTGATATATTTCCGCATGAAATCTTTTCCATAGGCGCGTTCAGCCTCCAGCC
>CAZKNG010000133.1:0-3195 GCA_964554125.1 uncultured bacterium
CTTACAACCTCTCCAACTCTCAATCCAGCTGAGTAGGCAACTACCATTATAGCCTTATGCTTTCTGTTTGGAACTTCAGAGAGAAGTCTTGATACTTCACCCGCGCTAAGGACAACCGGCAGCTTAGATGCCTTTTTCGGTCTCGGGAGTTCTTCTATCACCCAGGGCTTTTTAAGTACATATTTATATAGAAATTTAAGAGCGCTTATCGTCTGATTTCTATAGGAAAGGGAGACTTTCTTCTCCCTCATAAGATATACCATGTAGCTTAATATCTCTTTTTTTTCCGTCCGCGTCGGGCTTTTCCCGGTAAACCGCACAAAAGCGGCGATATGCCCAATATACACTTTAAGCGTTAGAGGGCTGTAGCCCCTTAGCTTAAGCTGTCTTACCATAAGATCTCTAATCTTCCCCATCACATCCTCACCCCTTTGATTTACCAAGGCAATTTTGGCTTTCCTGTGCAGTTACATTATTGTCCCCCATTAGAAATCCGCATGGCATATTTTATCAGGAATATTGATTTAATTGCAAGTGTATTACTGCGGAAGGTAGATCTGTTTAAACGATAAGAAGAAGTTGTAGTGCCCCCAACGGGATTCGAACCCGTGTTGCCGCCGTGAAAGGGCAGTGTCCTATCCTGACTAGACGATGGGGACACGAGAACTTCTTCTCATATCTCAGACTGATGCAAAATATCAATGGAAAGCTTAATTGTCAACCAGAAAATAAATTATAGTTCCTCGTCATCGAAAAGTGAAAACTGTCCGGATTTTTCCTCCCTTTTGCTATTCTCATTCCTCTGTGGTTCAGAGCCTGACCGATTCTGTATCTTTCTCCCTTTAAAGATCATGACGCACTTATCTATCATTGAGGTTCTATCCGGATCGATGCTGTCGAATAAACCTTCTTCTATCATCCCGCAGACAGTCATTTCAGGAATACCTGTAAGTCGAGTGAGAAAATCGTCAAGCCCCTTGAACTCTCCACTTTTCCTTCTTTCTTTGACTATCTCTCTAGTGGTTTCAATATCTATCCCTTTATAATTGCTGAGGGGCGAGCGAATATTGGGCCCTTCAGCGGTATAATGCTCACAGCTTGAATTTATATCCGGAGGCAGCAGCTTCCCCCCTCTGCTTCTAAAATAATCGGCGCATCTTTTGAATTTGTCGGGAGAATTTCCGTAAACAGTTAGAAGGGCCGCGAAATAGTTCTCGAAATAGTGAGTTTTCAGATAGGCGCTTCTGAATGTCAGATAGGCCTGTGAGCAGCTCAATGCCTTATCATGCGTGTACTTTATATTCTTGATGAGAAAGTCGAATATCCTGTCACCCTTCTCTTCACTGATTCCATTTTCTATCGCTCCCCGGATAAAGTTCAGTCTCGCCTTCATCAGAGCTCCCGAGTCTCTCGTCTTAAGCGCCCTTTCGATCTCAAATGCTGTCTTTCCCCTTAATCCGGCGGACAGCTCTATTATTTTTCTGACCTGCTCTATAAAGAGCAGAACCCCTCTTGTATCCTTGAGCGCTTCGCCCAGGGAAGTGTGGGGAAGCTCTGCTCCATCCCCTTTAGACCCATTATCTACATATGTCTTCCAGAGTCCCCCCTCCAGGGGAGCGGGTCTGTAAAGAGAAATCGCGGTTATAAGTTGATTGAAATTCCGCGGCTTTATTTTTTTCAGAATATCCCTTACCCCACGGCTTTCCAGCAGATAGACCCCGGTAGTGTCCCCTGAAGATATCATATCAAAGGTATCGCCGTCTTTAAGGGATATATCCTCCAATTCGGCAGCCATCAGCATCCTGCCGTCTCTTTCAGGTGGTCTCTCGAGGTGTATCTGTCTTATCGTCTCTACAATAGCCGAGAGAACGTGAGACTGGTGTAGTACAAAGGTCCATCCGCCCAGACGGTCAACGGTATATCTGTTACACTGCAGGAAACACTCTCCGGAGGGTAAGTGTATGCGTGCAATCTGTTTTGCCGCGCCTTCCGGAAGAATAAAAACACGCGAGGAGTTCATATTAAAATGACAGATCTTTCCCTTCAGGATCCCGGCCAGGTGCAGTGCCCTTCTTACCGGGGCACTCTGGCTGTAAAGGGTCCTTAACGCCGGTGAACTTTCGAGCATGCCCTGCAGGTCTTTCTTTTTCTTCAGTTTCGGGAAAATATTTTCAAGTTCGCTTTGTATATTCTTTCCCACTTCAAGCACACCGCAAATTTCCTGTATAATCTTAGCGTACGACATCTCCTCTCTTGACACCTGGTAATAGATCGAAAAGCCGGCGATAAGCGATGTTATGATTTCGAAAATCAATTCCCTCTCTCCATATGCCTTTATAAATTCAATCTGGGGCAAAGACAACCCGTCCGAAGAACAAAAACATTCAAAAACAAGTCCGTGCTCGAGTGGATTAAGCATAGTTATCCCCGAAAGGTAGGCAATAAAGCTCTCCTGTAGGCTTCCGCCCACAACTTCGAACGCTACACCTCTATCCCGGCACTTCTTTAGCAGTTCTGCCAGAAAAAGAAGGAATCCGCTTATCTTTTCTCTCTCCGCGGATTCGAGTTCTATCTCCAGATTATCCTCGAGACTCTCAGCTACCTCTCCCCCTCTGACAGAGAAGCACCGGCGCAGCTGCCTTCTGCATTTCTCTTCGAGCTCCCCCTCTGGATCCCGGGCTGAGTTTATTCCGAGACTGTAACCGTATCTGAGTTCAACATTACATCTGCCGGCTATCTGTGTGGTAAGATCAATCGCGTCTTTTACCGTATAAAAGAAAGGCTCCAGCTCTTTTTCCCCTTTAAGATAATATTCACCCGCGGCCTCCTTTTCTCCCTTTCTTTTCTCGCCCCCCTCTATAGAACGGAGCATAGAATAACCGCCGGCATCATCTGGTGAAATAAATCTGTCATTATTCGTTACCACAGGGGGTATACCGATCTTCTTTGAAAACCTCGAAAAGTTTTCGCAGATAAACCAGTCCTCCTCAGTATTGTGATTAATCAACTCCAGAAAGAGATTACCTGTGCCGTAGATACCGGAGAGTTTCTCCAAGACCTCTTTTACCCTCCCCTGATTTCCATGCAGAAGGGCCTGGGCTGCTTCTCCGTTGATAGAGCCGGTAAGGACGATTATTCCTACGCTCCTCTCGGCCATCTCCTCTGCTGTCACATATTTTGAGCTCTTTTTGGCAT
>CAZKNG010000134.1:0-3145 GCA_964554125.1 uncultured bacterium
ACCGCCCGCTGCAGGCGCATGATGGCCGGCGCGCAGCGACGGACAGAATGCGGATTAAAATCCGCAGCCCGATGGCGCGAAGCTGAGCGCCTCCAATTTTTCCGTTAACCTTTTTTATCTTATACCTTTCCCATCAGTTTTACAAACAAATTCCCCCGCGAAGCGTCCGCGCCATAATATAGTATACAGCTCTGTATAGTAAAATAATCGCAGTATAGTTCCTCTGTATAAATCGTTTAATTCAGTTTTATTACCTTGCCAACTTCTTTAACAACAAATAAATAATAATATTATTTTCATCTCTTTATTTAACTATACAGCATCTCTCCGCTGTATAATAATTTAACCCTACAACCCTTCAAAACAAATCCAAATTAACATCTTCAATATAAACAGCCGCTTCCATAATCAGATGGCTCCCTCAATGTCTGATTTTATATTACCCCCACGCCAATTCGACTATACCATTATTCCCATTAAATGGCCAACTCTAAATCCCGATTGCTGCGGTTCAGACACTGTGCCTCTATTTTATAACAATTTGGGGGCAAACCTCAACTCGAAGTTGGTTTAAGTATAAATTGAGCTTTTTAGATGGAACCACAAGAAAGATAAAGCCGGACGGATATTTAAAGGTTGTTATAGAGAGAAAAATCATTTTCCCCTTTTCAATCATATCTTTCTACATATCTATCCCCCTATTCAATTCAAAGATCTCCCCCGTCATCCCCCTGGCCAATTCTCGACCACCGGCGCCGGTACTACGTCGTGATATCTTTAGTATTTGATGTTATTGCGAAATGCTGATCGCCCTGATTATTACCGGCAAAACACAAAAAAAAGAATAGTCACCTTTGATTCATTCGCTTTTCTCCCTACACCTTTCCAGAGTGAGGGTAAACTGATGATATCGATATTCCCATATTTTTCTAAATATAAAAGAACCTTATCGCCGGTAACTATACAGGTTGGTGATAACCGGAGAACAACCCCCCATGCACCGGCGGCAGCACGGCCGGTTGTTAAGGATATTTCAAATAACAATTCCGTGTTTCCTCCAATCGTTCCTTGACTATACCTTTTCAGTTTGTTAGTCGGTAAATATGTAAAAGGTTTTTACAAATTAGTTCTTGTTTTTTTATAATTCTGGAGGAAGATAGATGCCTACCAAGAAGGAAATGCTTAAAGAGAAAACCAAAGCCGAACTTCTTAAACTTGCCGGGAAAGCCAAAGTTACCAAAGTCAAAAAATCCATGCTCAAAAGTAAAGTCGTAAATATTCTCTGCAAAAGCCGTAAGCTGACAAAGAAAGATTTATAAGCGACAAGGCGAGGAACACTCAAAGCATTCAGATCTTACTTATTTTTCCGGCGCTCTACTTATCTTTTAGGGAAACCGCCCAAAGGGGAATTCTGTTCATAATCCAGATGGAAAAATTGAAAATAGATTCCTATTGATCATGGTGTCTGTTATTTTATCTATATTGAAAGGAATAATTTGAAGGGTATAAAAAGCGAAAGATATTTTGAAAAATTCAAACTCCTCGTCGAGAAGGAAAGAGAAGAGGAGATGAGCCGGCATGAAAGCGAAATCAGAAATCTATCTGGAAGAGAACGCGAAGAAAAGGGGAGAGCCTTACTGCACCTTCGGGGGAAGAACCAACGAACGGGTCTGGGGGGGAAATATCTGATAAAATTCGTCAGGCAGAGGCAGGGAGAGATGCTGCCGCCGCACGAGATAAATATAGGCGACCTGGTTCTGTTAAGCAGAGGAAATCCGCTTTCAAAGAACAATCTCTCAGCAACAGTTATTGAAAAGAGCAAATATTCCATAACAGCGGCCTTTGACAACCCCCCACCGAAATATCTGTACAAAAAGGGTCTCAGGATGGACCTCTACGTTAATGACATAACTTTCCAGAGGATGACGGAAGCGCTTGATCTGCTTGCCCGGGGAGAGGACAGATTATCCGAAATCCGATCTAAGCTGCTGGGCAATGCCGATCTGTCACCTCTCGAGGGCAAAAAGATAAAACCTCTCGACGGTAAATTAAACAGAGCTCAGATAGAGGCTTCCAGGAAGGCGTTATCCTGCGGTGACTTCTTTCTTATCCACGGACCTCCGGGAACGGGCAAGACCGTGACCTGCATCGAAATTATCCGGCGGGCGGCAGCCGGCGGAGAGACGGTATTAGCCTCGGCTGGTTCTAATGTCGCCGTTGATAATATTGTAGAGAAACTCGTAGAACACGGAGTAAACGCGGTGCGGATCGGTCATCCCGCCCGGGTAAATCCGGTTCTCAGAAAACACTCTCTCGATCTTATGCTTGAAGAGGATCCGCTCTACAGGAGATCGGTCGTCCTCAGGGAAAAGGCGATGTCGCTTAAAGATAAACAGAATAAATACACTCACCCGGGCGGAAGATGGCGGCGCGGAATGAGTGATTCTAAGATCAGACGGCTCGCGGACAGGGGAGCCGGAAACCGCGGTGTCCCGGCCGGCAAGATAAAGGATATGGCAAGGTGGCTCAATATCCAGGATGATATTGACAATCTGTTTAGAGAGATCGACAAACTCGAGCAGAAAGCTGTAAGCGGAATATTAAACGGAGCTGATGTTGTCTGCGCGACCAACTCAACAGCTGGTTCAGAGGTGTTAAGCGGCCGTCACTTCGACCTGCTCGTACTGGATGAAGCCACGCAGTCTACTGAACCGGAGGCGCTTATTCCACTTGTAAGAGCCGACAAGGCAGTACTTGCCGGAGATCATAAACAGCTGCCGCCGACTATCTTAAGCGAAGAGGCAAAAAGAGATGGCCTCGGAAAATCCCTTTTCGAGAGACTGCTCGAGACACACGGAGACAGTATCAGAGAGATGCTTAAGGTTCAATACAGGATGAATCAGGATATAATGGGCTTTTCTTCCAGCGAATTCTACTCCGGGGAATTAACCGCGCATCCTTCGGTAAGAGAATGGACGCTGAGAAACCTCGCGGCAGCTGTCCCGCAAAGCCCTTTTGAGAAATTTATTTTTGATCCCGAGAGGCCCGTTGTATTTCTTGATACCGGCGGAAAGGGAAGCGGAGAAGAAAGCAGCAAGGACTCAAAATCTTTTTTCAACAGGTTCGAAGCCAGGCTGGCCGCCGA
>CAZKNG010000135.1:0-3126 GCA_964554125.1 uncultured bacterium
ATATTCTAAAGATAATAAACCCAAAATACATATTCATATTGGATGTAGATGTTCACTTAGACCAATTACTAGGGACTAAAAACGTCGTCTAACAGCAGATATGCGCTTCGCCCTTCGGGCTCGGCCTTCGGCACATCCGGCAAAACAAAGGAAAATAATGAAAACAATACTCGGCAGGGTATACACAAAAGGTAACTCTTTTAGAGCTAGAGCAGAGGCAAGACAACGAAAATATCGTTCAGAAATATTAGTAATTCGGTGTTTTGCGTTTTAGCACCGATTAAAAATAAAGCGCTTCTCAGAAATAACATACTTTTAAGATTCAAACAATTATTGAAAGTTCCTGATAGTTTTAATTTTATTGATTTAGATGATATTATTAATGCCATAAGAGAAAATGATTCCGTCCATGGTTCATGGGCAATTGAATTATCTAATAGATATAGTGGTATTTAGAGTTGATATTGTTTCGCCGCATAAAGGGTGTTATGTGAAATAGTGTGTCTAGGTTTTATTCTTTTAAAATAGAGTTAGGTGAAACGGCAGAGATGACTCAGAACGTTCAGTTGCCAGCGGTGTGAATTTCTACCCGCTCCCAACACCGCGGGTTAAGGAAAACCGCCGGATGATACTGCTCCGTTAAGAAGAAGCAACAGATGAGAATAATATCTTAGCTAAAAAGGGGAATGAAAAATGAGGCGATTGATTTTATTCTGCATAATTCTGGCAGTGATCATTTCAGCGGCAACCAGCCGTGCTCAGTGGAGGATGCTTGTGCATGAGGTGGGGGATGCCACCGGGGTTGAGGTTACTGGAATAGAAAGCACCGCTTCCCATAAAGCTGACAAAAGTTTTATGATGATCCCCGGGGATACATTTACAATGGGCACCCCGTCGGACGAGTACGGACGAGACAGCAATGAGACCCAGCACCAAGTGACCCTAACAAATGATTTCTACATGTCTGAGACAGAGATAACCAACCAGCAGTACGCCGATATGGCACAGTGGGCGTATGACAACGGTTACTGCACGGCTAACAATTCAACCCTTCAGGATGCTTTGGATGGATCGACACAGGAGCTGTTGGATTTTGATGATAGCGACTGCGAGATATCCTATGTCCTCGGCACGTTCACCGTGGATTCGGGCAAAGAGAATTATCCAGTAATTGAAGTAACCTGGTACGGGGCTGTGTCCTACTGTGATTGGCTGAGTATGAAGGAGGGATTTACCAGAGCTTATGACCACAGCAGCTGGGAGTGCAACGGAGATGATCCATACAATGCCGAGGGGTACCGGCTTCCGACAGAAGCTGAGTGGGAGTATGCCTGCAGAGCTGGTACGCAGACGCCGTTTAATACCGGAGACTGTCTAAATGCTGAAACCGAGGCGAACTATAACGGCAACTATCCTTATACAGGATGTCCCAGAGGGCCTTACGAAGGATGGGCTTTGCCTGTTGCGAATTATCCTGCCAACGCATTTGGATTATACGACATGCATGGAAATGTATGGGAGTGGTGTAATGATTGGTACGATAGCTATGGCGGAGATGAAACTGATCCTGTAGGCCCGAGTTCAGGTGTCTCTCGCGTTCTTCGCGGCGGCGGGTGGATCGGTAATGCGTTACTCTGCCGTTCTGCGTTCCGCTACATGTACTTCCCGACGTTCACGCTCTACTACCTCGGGTTTCGGGTTTGTCGCGGTGCTCTCGCCCGTTAGTCTCCATTGGACCCGTGGATTCCAGAATAGTTGGGCCTTGGAAATTTTTGAAAGGGCGCGCTACTTCGCTATAAAAAGAGGATTTCCGCTGATCTGCTCCGCAGCTCGCCCTTCGGCGAAGCGCCTAGGGACACGACGCTGCTCGGCTTAATTTGCCAGCCATTGGCGTTAGGGAATAGGGGGCTTCTTGTGTTCTAAGAATGTTGTTTAGTATTCCTGGTGTTGAGCCGTCAGCAAAACCGGCATTAATTGATAGTTTGGCTTTTCAGGCTATTGCAACCCAAAAGCTTTCTTGATAGAATCTTAATTAACGGGACCTGCCGCTTGCTCTGTGCCGGGAATGCATGAAATGTTACACGGAAAGTTCTCTCAGTATTAAGAAATGAGGTAGATTGACTATATGAGAGAATAGTTGAAAAGGGGTTGACTTTTTCACATAATGTGATTACAATGTAGTCACAAGAGGTGATGCTGAAATGAAGTCAAAGATTGTCAAGATCGGGAATTCCCAGGGCATTCGTATACCAAAACCATTAATTGAACAGTTAGGCATAAAACGAGATATTGAGATTTTTGTGGAAAATAACAGGCTCATTATAAGGTCTGCTGAAAATGCCCGAACTGGTTGGGCTGAATCATATAAGTCGATGGCCAAAAATGGTGATGATAGATTGCTTGACAGTGAAGAAATCACTGAGACGATTTGGGAGAAGGAGGAATGGGAGTGGAAGTGAATCGTTTCGAGGTATATCTTGTTAATCTTGATCCGACTATTGGAAGTGAAATTAAGAAAACGCGACCCTGTTTGATCATATCCCCTGATGAAATGAATCACAACATTCATACTGTTATTGTTGCTCCCATGATGACCAAGGGCAGAAACTACCCTACGCGTGTATCATGCCGATTACAGAATAAAAGCGGGCATATTGTTTTGGATCAAATACGGACGATTGACAAAAAGCGTCTTGTCGCAAAAATTGGAAAGCTGGATCGGCGTTCAGCAAACAAAGTGCTATCCGTGATCGCTGAAATCTTTGCGCCATAAAAATCTCCTTTTATTAATTGTAAATATACAAGTTCGTATGGCGAGTAAGTATCAAATTTCCTTTCTATCGAGAAGATCTATAATAAATATGTCTCACACTATTTCTATTAAGCTTTTGCTTTGTCCCCGGCAGGGGTTTTACCTGTTGCAAGTTTGCCGGGCTGGATACTTTTTTCGCTGTTCCGGCTCGTTACTTCGTTATCCCCATATACGAGGGGATAGACCTGTATAAATTATTGTCGATACTAATTACATAGCTTTACGCATTTTTTCGTGAACGTTTTCCGTTGTTTCGTGTTCTTATTATGAAAGCCGTATTATGAATCAGTAATCGAATCAAGGAGGGAAGATGA
>CAZKNG010000136.1:0-2968 GCA_964554125.1 uncultured bacterium
TATATTGAGTTTAATCAATCGATATTCAAAGAGTTTATACGGGCAAAGACATCCTGGAAGAAAAGAGTCAGTTTAAACATCGCCATAGCGCGGATCCTTGAAGGAGATGAATCTGCAAGTTCCGTCCAACTCGCAAAACATTTTATAGACGGAAAGATCCCGGACAAGGCTATAAAATACGGTCTTCTCGCAGCTGATGAATTAAAAGAGAGGTATGAAATCTATGACTGCCTCGACCTTCTAACAAAACTGAAGAAGCTGATAAAAAAGAAGGGGGACGGCAGGCAACTGCATTCCGTACTGGAGCTTCTCTCCCCGATTGAACTTCAGGCCGGGTTAACGCAAAAGGCTATAAATGATTTTGAAAGACTTATCGAACTTGCCTCCTCCGACACACAGAAAGCTGAATATTATAAAGAACTTGGTATTATTTATTCCGATTATCTGGGGAAAGAAAAGAAACCTAGGGACCTCTTTGATAAAGCCCTCAAACATGCAGTAAGCGCTGAGAATAAAAAACTACAGAGTGAGATACTGCTTAATCTTTCTGAACTAACAGAAGATAAAAGACTCTCGATTACAAAAAGAGCGGCAAGAATAGCTGAAGGAATTGATATTAATATATACGCTGTTGCTCTATCTAAACACCTCTATCAGGAGAAAATCGGAGGCAACGAAGAGAAAACTATTAACCTTATAAAGGAATTAGAACCATTAATAAACTCAGTTGATATCTATACAAGAAAACAAATACTATCCCGTCTATCTGCATTCTATTTACTCAACGGAGATTATGCTGAAGCAAAAAAATATCTGGATATGAAACTTGGAATGGATAATCAAACTAATGACGGTTTAAATAGAATTCTCAGTTTAAGGATGCTCGGAGGAATCAATTATATAAACGGGGAATTCCACGAGGCGATAAATATTCTTAAAGAAGTTACTGAAGTTGCCGGTAAGTATAAGGCATTATCACCATTTCTGACTAATATATCTAATCTGGCTCTTATGTTTTATTCACTTGCAGAATATAACAAGGCCCTGTTATCACTCAATGAAGGGGAAAAAATAATAAAAGAATACGGAATCAAACAGGTTTTTCACTATTTTGTTGGTAAATTATGTCTTATATCTCTTACTTTAGGAAATGAAAAAGAAGATGATTTTCATAAATATTACAAAAAAACAAAAGAAAATGCCTTAAGATTTAATAATACAATACAATTCGGAATTTCCCAACTATATAAAACCAGGTTTTACTACCAGAGGCTGCAATTTGACAAAACTGCTAAATACATACAAAAAGCTCTCAAATCTTTCCGTAAAACAAATGACAGAGACGACATCGTGCACGCGTTAATAGTACTCAGCATGATTAACCTCGAAGAAGGTAAACACACGGAAGCAGCCGGGAACCTCAAAGAAGCCCGCGGAATCTTTGACGAGATCCACTGCAGATATTTAGAACCGTCACTTCTTCTAGCCGAGGGCGCTCTTGCCGTAAGGCTGCAAAGAGACAAGGCAGAGAAAATACTCACCGAGGGACTCAAATTGAGCAAGAAAATGGGAACAAGAGAAATCACCTGGCAGCTGCACCGCGAGCTCGCGCTATACTATAAAAACAGAGGCGATATCAACAGATCTCTCTCAAACTACAGCGATTCTGTTGAAACGATCAGACAGATAACAGAATCAATAGACGGCGATAAACTTAAAACAAGCTACCTTTCGGTACCATTCAGAAAAAGGGTATTTGACGAAATAAGTGCGCTTAAAGATTCCATATAATCTTTACTTTTTGCAAAAAATAAAGTAATAAAATCCAAAACCAATAACAGCTTCTTGCTTTCCTGTCTACCCAGCATCATTTCATTTGACTGTTTCTATAAAGAAGCCCTTCAGTACTTCGTTGTGGATATTTCCTATGACATCAGGGGGGACGGGAAAAATAATTGTCGGGGATATTATCGGTTTACACAAAAGATTTTGTATTATCTATTAATTCTTCTACTTCCTCTCTATTTGTATTTTTTAAAACATATAAACCAATTAATAATGGTAATCCAAAGATAACTAAGGTCAATGCATTAGATACAACCATTTCAATGATCGTTTTTCCCCTGCTGATTGAATTGACAATGGTTTCTGATCCACTTAATTCTCCAATACCCGCGAAAAAATTAGTTATGAAGTGTAGTACACCTAAAATGATAATACTTCTTGTTTTTAAATATATAGCAGAATACATTGCTCCAAGACAAAATGCGGCATACACTTGATTAAGCGTGCCTCTAGTGGATGATTGATATGGTTGTGCCCAAATATTTATTATATGTACAAGTCCAAATATCAAACTTGAGATAATGACGCTCTTCAATATCCCGTTTTTTGAATCATAATATTTGCTGAGCAAAACTCCTAAAATCAACCCTCTAAATAGAACCTCTTCAAACATTGCAGAGGTTAATGTTTCAATCCCATATAAAATAACTTTCCAAGAATAGAGACTTAAATTACTTATGTGACAAAAATCACTAAATCCATTTGAAAATACGATGATATAGAAAATAACAGGTAAATAATAAATGTAATTTTTACGCTCAATAAACTGAAAATATGAGTGTGGTATTCTAAATTTATTAATAACAAAAATATACAAGCCTAATAAAGATGAATAAATAAAAATGTTTTCTAATCTACTAGAAAGATAACTGGAGAAATGTAGATGTTCCTTTATCGGGATCTTTCCTATAAGAAAACCCAGTAAAAATAAGAAAACAATAAATAGGATAGGATTGTTTTTTAGTTTAGAAATATTCATGGTGAATCTGCCTTTTGGTTTTCAATTTATATAGTAAGGCTTTGCTTAAAACGCAACTATTTCAGCAAAGCCTTACTATTATGACCTTCCCCCATTTATTCAGCCACGCTCCAGGTTAATCTTTCTTCCTTCAGATGTCCAGCA
>CAZKNG010000137.1:0-2963 GCA_964554125.1 uncultured bacterium
TACAAGCTCCGGATCAACACTGTTCCACAGCGCTACTGTTGCGTCGTTTCGGTCACCATCAAAAGGATAATCTGATTCGTATATAAATGACGTATCCTGTCCACTCGGCAACACGGAAATAATAGAATCTGCCGTATCCTCCGCCAACTTACCGTCTCCTTCTCCGTCATGATCGAGATTGCCGACACAAGTCATAATAGAATAATAAGAAGAGGGGTTCCCCCAATCCATATAAGACTGCATCTTGTAAGCAAGAGCGAGAACCTCCTCTTCGGTAGTTACAGGCCAGCGTGTTACGACAACATCGGGAATCCCATCGTCATCAGTGTCCGCGTATGATTTGTCGGTTAAAGAATACGGAACATACCAGGAAAGTGCCCTGTCTCGAGGAAGTGTATCTGGAAAAGAGAACGTTGGAATAAGGTCCTTCTCCGGCTGGCCATTTTCAGGGTAACCACTGGACAGATAATCCTGTCTTATCTGCTCCCAGCTTCCGGGCCACTCTTGCCCAAACTCCTGCCAATCGTTAGCGTCTCCTATTAAATGAAAATAAAAAGCTCCAGAAGAGGCCAGCTGCGTTATCGTATCCTTAAGCACAGCTCTAAAACTATCTGGATCACTGGGATAATCATCCACTGTCTTCACTATAGAAGTATAACCAAGATAATCCCAATAATCGGCAACATAGTATTCAACTTCATCTGTTAAAGAATCAACAGTGAAAATAACGTACTTTTCGCCCTCTCCCAGGTTTAAAGTTGATTTTTCTCCTATTTCCCTTTCCTTCAAAAGAAGAGCCAGTTTCTCCTTAAGCTCAGCTGCAGAGGGACTATCATATTCCGGTTCGCTTTTATGTCCAGACCTTACAACTCCGTGGATAATCTCTTTTCCATCGTCTTCAACCTCTATAAGACGATATACGGAATGGCTTCCGGAAGAAATAGCAACAGAATGATTACCCGCTCCCTTTGTATCTGTCGCGACAACACTCCATGGGTTGCCGTATGAGGAGGCCCCTTCTACCCTGTAACCCGCAGTTTCATATTCTGACGATACCCTCCAGTGCGCCACACCACCAGAAACATAAAACCCTCCTAGAGATGCCGCAGGGTCGTCACCACTGTAAAAGCTGAGCGAATAATTCTCATTCCCGTTCATTCTTAGCAAACAACAATTAACGCTCACAATATCTGACGCCAGAAATGTAACTGTACCGCTACTGTTATTTTCTGCGGGTTTCACTGTAACTTCTATCGCGTCACTTTCAACCCAGTGGGGATTTTCCAGCTCAAGATCTCCAGAAACCGTAACTGCGTTCTCGGGAGGATAAAGATCCGGGTTCTGATCTATATCAGTATCCAGAGTTACCTTAACATCAAATCCTTCTGGTGGAACCTGAGCCCCGTCATCCTGCGAACATTCAATTACAGCGGGACCTAAAACCATATTGTCTGGCCCTTGCTTTACCAGATTTGGACAACTTAAATATGCGCCGCCTGTTGTGCAATCAGAATCCCGATCATACCAGTCCTCACCTAAGTTGTTCCAAAGGGTGTTAACATTCTCTGCTCCATCGCTAATGGATATTGTACCTGAAGGCCCGTACGCGACAGCTGCGCCGCAGCTTTGCAAACTGGCAAGACCATCTGATCCATAGCATGTCTCGTTATGAAAAATTGCGTTTGACATCATGCCGAATTGACTGTTCACATATGAGGGCAGCGCGGAATATATGATACCAATGGTGAAACCTTCATCTTTTACTTCCCCCTTGTAAAGCAAACTCTGATAATACGCATATGTATTATCGTATTCATAATCTCGTTTATCTTTTCCATCATCAGTATAAGAATACACTTCGATGGAATGTCCCGATGGATTTCCATGAGTACTAATCTCAGCTGCTCCAACGTAGCCTCTATATACATCATTTAGCATATCGAATATCGTTACATCCGGATTAAGATCTATTTCCTGATTTTTACGAACTTGAACTGAATAATCCCAGTTAATCAAAGCGTCTTCTGATTCCGGTCTATCTCCCCAACTTGGCCATGGCCTTATAACTCTCGCGATAAAAGAGGTGGGAGTCTGATGATCCGCAGCAAATACATTTGAAATCATAACAAAAATAATTGCCAAAAAATATATTATGATTTTCGTGTAATTCTTCATCGCCATCACTCCCCTTCTCTCATTCTTTTAAAACGTCTTTTAAACAGCTTTAATGATTCTTTCTGGGAAAATATTGATCTCATCTTTTCCATGGCAGTAAGAGTATCCCCGCGCTTGAGCTTCTCTATCGCCTTTAATGTCCCTTTTGTTACAAGTTCCGGAGCATATAAGTGACCAGAAAATCCACCAAATCCAATTGTCCCTCCATTATTATATATATCCCAAAATCTCTCTACATCATGTCTGCGAGATTTCAAACGCCTAGCAAGACGTTCTTCTTCTGTTAAGGTGGGTGGGTCTTCAATTGGGATTGTGCAATACTCTGCCTCTGGCCTATCATGCTTCCAATACACTGCAACTGTATTTCCCATAATGGTAGTACTGTCTACATGAGGAGATTCCGCCATTATTCTGGCATATGTTGCCAACTCTTCCTCAAATGTTTCTGCTGAATCAGCGCGATTGTGAGCAGATACCATTAATTCATATGTTCCTTCAGGTTTGGGGGGGCGATTCCACAATAAACGCTCCTTTTCCAATTTAATTTTTATCTTTTCTACTACCGAATCGGGTAACAATTGACCTCTATCTCTTCTATCCTCCTCAGTCACTCTGGCCGGGTAATACGGGATCCCATTAAGCCTCAAAGTGTCCTCCTCAAATCCGGTAAATTTAAACGGCGGCTCCAGTATCCTGTCTCTGTATATAACAAGCCCCTTCTTTCTCACTCCAATAGTATCACCTGCTGGAGCTTCATTAGAAATAACACAAATAACAACCAGCGCTAA
>CAZKNG010000138.1:0-2882 GCA_964554125.1 uncultured bacterium
ATTGATGTTAACCAGGTTAATCAATTGAAAGATCGATTTTTGGGGGAAGTCCTGTAAAGAATAACGGGCTGCGTATCAGCGGCGGGAGAGAATGCGAGTTTGCTCGCAGGCCCTACCACCCGCTGCAGGCGAATGATGGCCGGCGTGCAGCGCCGCCAACTTTTGCTATTCTCTTATTTAACTATTCCACTTTCAATAATTTTCTCCGTTACTTTTACGGCGCAAACGTTTGCGCCATCATATAGTATGCTGACCTGAATCGTTAAATAATGTTACAACCCCTCCAAGGGGCTTCTTACATCTTCCCCGCCTCTATTTAGTACATGAGTATAAATCATGGTTGTTCTCACATCTTTGTATCCGAGCAATCTTCAAGAAGGTGGGTAGCAAAAGAGTGTCGGAGTGGCTGTGATTCATTTCATCAGGCGAAATAATTAAACAAGGGCGGGGGGCTTGATCTCACTTCCAATAGTTGGATCCAGATTTACCGTATAACCCTCAAATCGATTTACTTCCACTCCCATTCCTCCTCATCCCATCGTGCCGGTAATATTTCGCCAAGAAAAAGCAACATACATAATGTCCTCCAGGGCGTCGGGTGCGGATCATATCGATCGTGTCAGGAGTCAGCTTCCCTACGCCCTGACCGTAGAAGCAGTATCTATTCAAAAGGGTACATTCTGGTCGCCGCTGAAGCCCATCCCTGATTTCGCTTATGATATCTCTGGCTCTGCTGCTCGGAGTTATCATGATTTTCGGGAGGTCGGCGAAGGTTTTGAATTAATCACTCAGATCAAAAACAAATGATTAAACCATCTTATAGATCATGAAAATTTGGGAAGCTCCAGAAAATGCCATTCCGATTGCCGTTTTCCCTCATATGTGGTATAATTATGTAAAGGAGGAAGGTCCGGTACTTAATGAAACCATACACCATCACTCTCGCTCTATTAATGGCCATTTGCTGTGTTAATTCCCCTGCCCTGGGATCGCTGATAGAAGCGGAAAACTATACCGATTCTTATAATCTCGGTGGATTCAGTATTCAACCTGTGAGTTTTTTCCTTGTCGGCCTTGACCGGGCCGGTGAATGGACGGAATACAGCTACTCCGCCAGTTCGTTCGGAACCAGATCAGCAGTGATGCTCTGCCGTGGATACGACGCATTGAACTACCAACTCCGTCTGACACTCACCCCTTCCGGTGGGGGAGATGCGGTAACTGTTGACTTCGAATTTACCGGTGCAGGATGCGGCTGAGGCGACCCCTTTGTAGTGGTCACCGGGAGTGGCCCAGTAGAAACGCACAGCAGCAACTATACAGCCCGGCTGGAAGTAATAAACGGGAACGACGGCCTCGAGGTTGATTACATTGATCTTCCGATGGAATCTGCTGCCGAAAGCCGATCCTGGGGTGCGGTAAAGAGCATCTATTCAAAGTAACAGCTGCTTAAAACTCTATTACCGAATAGAAGCTGTATATATCGCTCACCGAACCCAGATTCTCACCAGTGGAATTATCATCGGTATCTATCCTCTGATACTGTATCTCAGCCGCCGCCAGCTTGCTGAATGAGTAATTAAGTGTAGCCGTATATATCTCCCTTTTCGAATCAAAGGGTTCAAAACTCCCGTTCCTCCAGTTCCCCCGGTCGATATACCCCAGGTTGGCGTTGAAACTTTTCGAAAAGATCAGATCGATGTTGGCGCCGGTAAAAGATACTTCTTCATCCTTTCTTCCCCCTCCGCCGTTCCAGAATAAACTCTCCTCTCCCGTGCTGGGCAAAATCATACTGGGAGTATCAATCTCACTGAGACGCTTGTAAAAAAGTGAGACAGAAACAGCATCCAGCAGGCTGTTCCAACTTCGCAGTGAAAATCCGTAGTCGGCGGAGATCCGGTATCCTGCCATCCCTGGCAGATAGGATAGAGCCATGAATGGAACCATGATATCTTCCTTGAGATAAATGTAATCGACCTTTGCGTTAAGCCCTTTAATGTCATGCATTTCCAGGCCACCATAACCGCCCCACCCTTCGTATTCCTCAATCTGATCGTATTCCTCTCCCAGATTCTCTCCCTCTGTTATACTCAGGGGAACGAATTCTCCGCCGATACTGACCTCTTCTGAGAGAGGAATTTTTGCGGTCACTGAATATATCTGGGAATCGTAACTCTCCAGGGGATGGCCGTAAGGCTCAGTATCCACCGTTCTTTCATCCTCCCTGCTCCCGGCGAAATGGAACCCCAGCTTCCAGGGAACCCCGCGGCTTCCCCGAATACGAAAAGACGCTCCATACGTCTCCAGAGAATATGCTGCTTTCTTCCCCCTGTATACCGCTTCATATGGATCGAGATTAATACCCCTCCGGGGTATACCGTAGAAGATATCCAACTCGGACCTGCCGCTCTGGTAAGAAAACTTCCCTCCCTCGAAATAGAGCTCCGGCCCGAGCTCCTCTAAGGTCCTGAAGAACAGGCCGCTGCTTCCAGCGCTGCACGAAGCGCATCCGGTACTGCCCCCCGTCCTGGGATTGTCATCCCAGTCCCACCGCATCATCGTGAGCGGTGTCATATAGATCGGATAGTATCCAGCTCTGAAAGAAAAGTTATTTCCGGAGAAGCTTGCGAAAACGCTGCCCCATTCATTATCGAAATACTCCGGTCCGTATCGCAGAACCTCCGGGCTTTCATTGCTTATCCTGAGCAGCCCCCCCGCTGTGATGTACCTGCCTACTTTCCTCGATACTCTGAGATTAATTCTACGAAGCAGCGTATTCCCCGGCTCAATATCTTCGCCGTAAGGCCCGACTGCGCCATCTCCTCCGACATCCGCGGAAAGGAACCTTACCCTGACATCTCCGCTGAAAACGAAATCCGACA
>CAZKNG010000139.1:0-2798 GCA_964554125.1 uncultured bacterium
GAAGCTGATATGTTCAGTTAAGAGTTAAGGTTATAGAATAAAATATTTTAGCATGGCAATAAATAAATTCAATAATATGGTTTGTTTTACCAGAGAAACCAGGTGTAAAGAAGTTCAGGTAGAGATCAAACGATAGATTTTCTTAAGAATAAAGGAGGGGGAAATAGTTTAACCGCTTTTAGTTATCCCGTATTTACTTATTTTATTTAGTAGGGTGGGATAACTGATATCAAGAGCCCTGGATACAGCTTTTCTGTTCCAGGAATAATTATCCAGAGATTTTGATATTACATCTCTTTCCAGAGCCGATATTTTTTCGGGAAGTGTCGATCCTGAACCGCTCTCTTCAGGAACAAAAGATGAATCAAAAAGAAGTAAATCAGGTGTTATCCAGTTTCTTTCGTTGGCGAGTATTACGGCACGTTTTACAACCTTTTCCAACTCACGGACATTACCGCCCCAATTGTAATTAAGCATCTGCTTATATGCTTCATCATTAAAACCGGAGAGGTTCTTCTTCATCAATTCTGTAAAGTAACTTAAATAATGTTCAGCGAGCAGCTTGATATCCTCAGGCCTTTCTCTCAACGGCGGAATTGTAAGGGGAAAGTCGTTGATCCTGTAATAAAAGTCCTCCAGCATCTTCTGCCGCCTGCAGAGGTTGAGAAGATCAACCTTGGATGCGAATATTAACCTTATATCAACATCCTTCATCTTGTTGCTGCCCACAGGCCTTATCTTTCTTGTATCAAGAAACTGCAGAAGTTTCCCCTGCAGAGAAAGAGGCATCTTTCCGATCTCATCCAGAAACACAGTCCCTCCGTCAGCTTCTGAAAACAGGCCCTTCTTGTTTAGAACCGCACCGGTGAATGCTCCCTTAACATGACCGAACAACTCACTTTCGAGTATATTTTCCGGCAGGGCCGCGCAATTGACATGTACATATTTAGAACCGCGCCTGTCACTAAGCTCATGAATAGCTTTAGCAATAAGCCCCTTACCCGTTCCTGTCTCGCCCATAAGTAGAACGGTTGAATCGGTACCCGCTACACGGTGAGCCATATTACAAACATTCAACATACTTTCATTACGGGTAATAACAGTTTCAAATCTCCGGTTCTGCTTTATTTTATCTGATGATTCCTGAGTTCTTCCTCTGTTAATTACTCCTTTGAGAAGAAAACTGATAAAACCTGCGTATGTTGATACAACATCATATAAAGTCCCGACCCTGGGGATTCCTGAACTATCTTCCCCGGATTGGAAAAACAACAACCCGCTGCATTTTCCCTTCTTTACAATCGGATGGAAATACACGGGGGCGGTGGAATCGGGCAAAAGATATCTTACCTTCGATATTCTTCTGTCATTCTCAATATCAGTTACCAGAAATTCTTGGGGAGGATCATCAGAATCCCGGCTGAGAAACCAATTAGCGATCTTGGTCGTATTATTCTCGGAAATTCCTCGCCTTACAAGAACAAGAGGCGCACTATCCCCTTCGGAGCTGCCAAAGAGAGTAACAAAACCATGATGCGCAGTCAATTTACTCATCAGATCATTAAGAATATGGTTTAGATATTCGCCCAGATTAGAATCACCGGGAACTAGATTCGAAATGTCCTCTATACCGGTACGCCGGATAATCTCAGAATCTGAGTTAACCGCGCCCTTTTCAACTTTCTTCCTGAAACGATTCAGCCGCCTGAGAAGATTGCTGTCACCTAATTCATCCGCAAGATGCCTGGTTTCATATATGTGAAGTAGACATTCATCCAAGTTGCCGAGGGCACATTCTATCTTTGCAAGCAGAAAATGGCATTTGACAGACTCCTCGTATTCTTCAGCCCTGTCAAAATAGGAAAGTGATTCTTTGATAAACTTTCTTCCCATAATCATCGATTTTCTGTCACCGTGACTGAATAGATATTTTCCAATAGTGTACCCTGATTTATGGGCTTCATAAGGATTGTTAACAGTTAAAAACACACGTATACTTGAATTAATATATTTCTTTGTTCTTTTTCTGTCTTTCAGCATCGCGTAGGCATCACCAATGGTTCTTTCTATAAACCCAAGTTCGTGAACCTCATTGCAATTATCGGCTATTCTCATAGCCTCTTTGCCTATAGATAAAACCCTGGCCGGATCTTTGAGCGCGAGGTGGACTCGCATTTGCCTTCTGAGCACTTCAGCAACAATATCGCTTTCAGGAAGGATCTCCCGAGCCTTTTCAAGAGCCCTTTCATAGTTCTCGCCGGCACCTTCATAATCACCTTTGGTGAACATATAATCGCCTAAAAATTCATCTGCTAAGGCAAGCTCTCTCTTGTAATCCCCTTTTTCTGAAATAACTTGTGCTTCAAGAAGGTGTTTTTCAGCGGATAACAGATTGCCGGTTTTGACCTCTTTAACACCCAGCATGAGTGTGGCACGAACGTACTTGAGATTATCGCCGATTCTACTGGCCATCTCCCTAACCTTGGAGAAAGCAATCCCAGCTTCGGCAAAATCCCTCTTTTTCAAATGCACAATACCAAGATTCAATCTTACGCGGATTTCGCTGCGGGACAACCCGCTTTCTTTACATATCCTGAGAGCCCTGGTTAAGAACTGCGTGGCTCTTCCCCAACGGCAAGCGTTCTTATGGAATAATCCGAGATTGTTGAGTACGTAGGATTCTCCTACAATGTCATTTATCCTCCTATAGGTAGAAAGAGCATCGAGGAAATATTTTTCAGCTTCAGCGCCCTTTCCTTTCCTGGAGAAACAATTAGTTATCAGCAGTTGTGTATGAG
>CAZKNG010000140.1:0-2784 GCA_964554125.1 uncultured bacterium
CTGTATTTAACCCCCGCCGCGTCGAGGTTCAGTTTATCCATGACGACCCTTCTTCCGGCCGCGAGCAGCAGTTTCTCTGATGTAAGGGTAAGCCCGTCCTCGGAATACAGAGAAATTTTATCCCCTGTCTTTTCAACTTTCTTTATCTTTCTTGAATTATAGACTTCGATACCTTCCCCTTTAAAAATATCCTCCAGAAGGCCGCCCGCCTCGGGATCTCCAAGCGGAATAAGAAAATCATCCATATGAATTATACTGCACCTGGTGCCGAGACGCGAAAATGCCTGAGCCATCTCACAACCTATAGCTCCTCCGCCGATTATTGTCATGCTCTCAGGGATTTCGGGCAACTGAAATAAATTCTTGTTTGTCAGAATTTCTATGTCCGAGATACCTTCGATAGGCGGAACCATAGGCTCTGTGCCTGTGGCGATAAAAATTTTTCCTGCCGTAACAGTTCTGTCTCCGACCCTCACGGTATGTCTGTCGACGAAACTCGCGTGCCCTTCCCCCAAAATAAGCTCTACCTTCTTGAACATCTTTATAGTCTTTTTATCAGAAATGAATTTCAGATATTCATCTATCTTCGTAAAGGGCTCACTGATTTCTGTCTCCCCGTTTTCTGCCAGTCCCATATCTTTAAGCTTAGCCGCCGCGTTTTTCATCTTCGATATTCTAAGCAGGGATTTGCTGGGAATACATCCAACATTCATGCACTCCCCGCCTATCTTCTCTTTTTCAACAGCGCATACCTTCAGCCCCATTTCCGCCGCCATCACGGAAACAGCCATCCCCGCCGGCCCCAGACCTATACAAACTAAATCAAAATCATACTTCATCGATATTCCTTTCCGATTCCAGAACAGCTACTTTTCCGGGTAGCCCACAGACTGGGCAAAGACAACCCTCTGATCCTGCTTAAGCTGCATCTTCTCTGCGAGCGTCTTTCTGTCAACCATACCCCGCACGACAGTAGCCAGCCCTTCAGAAGCGCAGTAAAGATAAACATTCTGACTGATAAAACCGGTGTCCGCGGCCGAATAAAAATCTTTCCTCTCTTCGCTCATATCACTCATCCTTGAATAATCAGCCACAAATATAAGATTCACGGGTGCTTCCGCTACAAAATCCTGCCCGCCGGTCAGATCCCTTATATCCCCATCGAAAATATTCTCCAATGTGTGAGTCTCCGCTTTGTAGAGATAAAGACCATCTGCCGTTGACACGTAAATATCGATCTCCTGCCAGTTCATAGCGGACGGTGCCGTACGCTTCCCCGACTTCTCCCTATTTACTCCGAAAGCGGCCCATAGCAGACTTGACATATCCCGATCTGAAAGTTCCTCTTCGCTGAACGCCCTGATTGATCTTCTCTCCCCGAGCACCCTCATCAGCGGTCTGCCGCCGTCAATTTCAGGTTTTAGAAGCTTTATGGTTTCCCCTTCCCGCGCGGAAACTTCTGTCAGGCAAGCAAAAATCAGAAACAGGATTAAAATAAATTTCGTGCGCATAATAATCTCCCTCTGGTTTAGTAATAACTTTCAACGCTTCTCTTCATATACTAACAGATACTAACATCTTAATATCCACTGACGCAATATAAACTCGTGCCGGAGTAACTCCAATTATCCATCTGCCGGATGCAGGATTGTTTCATACCGCGAAGATGGTCTTTTAAGAAAAAACCTGAAATATTACTGCCATAATGGCGCTTATTTATTAATAACACCTGTCATCACGGCAGTATATTAGTCGGTTACAAGGCAGATTTTCTCCCTCCCGTTCGGTATAGCTAACCCAAGTCATTGCTATTTATACATATACAAAATATCACAAAAGATGGCACGCTAACTGCGTTAATCTAACGGCAAAGGAGAGATTATGTTAAACCAGGATAGATTTACAGTAAAAGCACAGGAAGCTCTGGTATCGGCAAGAGAATCCGCCCTTAAGGGCCGGAACACAGAGATGGAACCGGTACACCTCCTCGAAGCCCTGCTTAAACAGGAGGATGGAATAGTTCTTCCAGTAATAGAGAAGATGGGCGTAAACACAGCTGTGCTCGCCCAATCTTTGAATAAAGCCCTGTCAGCCTGCCCGAAAATAGAGAAAGGTTTAGCGGATATCCGTCCCTCTGTTGAACTGCAGGAGATATTGAGAGAAGCTATGACTGAGGCCGACAGGATGAAGGATGATTATATAAGCAGTGAGCATCTTCTTCTTGCCCTGGCGGGCGATGAGACTTCAACGGGAAAAATACTCCGCACGGCCGGAATTGACCGCAATGGACTTATAAAAGCTCTTGAGATGGTCAGGGGCTCACAGAGTGTGACGAGCCAGAACGCTGAAAGCACATACAGAGCTCTGGAACGTTTTACAACCGATTTTGTCCGTCTCGCCCGTCAGGGAAAACTCGATCCTGTTATAGGGAGAGATGAAGAGATAAGGCGTGTCAGTCAGGTTCTCTCCAGACGCACTAAAAACAACCCCGTGCTTATCGGAGAACCCGGTGTCGGCAAGACAGCCATAGTAGAGGGACTCGCCCAGAGGATCGCCGCGGGGGAAGTACCTGAAAATATAAAGAACAAGAGGCTTCTGGGCCTGGATATGGGATCTCTGATCGCGGGTGCTAAGTTCCGGGGCGAATTTGAAGAGAGATTCAAAGCCGTTTTAAAGGAGGTAACGGACGCTGAGGGCGAAATAATACTTTTTATGGACGAACTGCATACGCTCGTCGGAGCGGGAGCGGCCGAGGGGGCGGTAGACGCGTCCAACATGATAAAG
>CAZKNG010000141.1:0-2608 GCA_964554125.1 uncultured bacterium
CTCCCATCTCCTTAAGTAGCGGCATTTCACGGTCCAGAGCTTCAATTATGAAATCATCGGGCTGTTCCCAGATGCTGAACAGATAATTAGTCCCGATCGGGAAATAATCCCAGTTCATACCGAAAACCATAAAATCTTCTCCGTCCACCTGGAGCCTGATCCCCTCCCCGTCCTTAACCACCCTGGCCTTACCAGCGTCGGCGGCCAGGTCCTCCGCGCTGAACAGCATAACCGACAAAATGAAGACCATAAAAAAAGCGGCGCTCCGGACTGCCATTCTGCTTAATAAGTGCGTACCGATCGATTTCATAATTGCCTCCTTCAGTCAATCCTGATTTCATACTTCAACAGCATTTTTTCCATTTTGCACCTTCTTCCCGGCCTCCTTCTATCTACTGGGCTGAGGTTGGCAACCCACCAGATAAAATCTTCAGGAAATTCGAGTAACTCTCTCAATTAAATCTTCCCTTCTTCTTCATCCTCTTTCCTGTCTGCAAGCTCTTTCTCAATCCTCTTCATGGTTTTATCGTCAAGCTCATAGAACAGGGCTGCTATGGTCGCTATGACCGTTCCCGCCGCTGGTATATAGCTCATCATCAGCCGTATACCTGTCAGTGTCTGCGCGCTCTGTGCCACATTCGGCTGGAAATTGAATCTGGCCAGCAGCCAGCCCGCCAATCCGCCACCCAAAGCCATACCGAATTTCTGTGAGAAAGTCGCGGCGGAAAATACCAGCCCGGTTGCTCTTCTTCCATTTTTCCATTCTGAATAATCAACCGTATCGGCGTACATGGCCCAGAGCAGCGGCGCCTGAGGGGCCATCGCCAGTGAAATAATGATATGAACAGTAAAAACCATAAAAATATTTTCGCCGGGAATATAGTAAAACAGGATGGTAAAAACGCTCGAAAGACCCATTATAATCAGGTAAAGCCTCTTCTTGCCCAATCTTCTGGAAAGAAAATCGGTGCAGGCAACCCCCGCGATAACAGCTACGGTACCAGATACCATGAACAGCGAAGCGAGTATTTCATTTTCTATATAGTATTTGAAATAGTACATGATCGTTCCCATTCGGATAATCACGTATCCGAGAGTAAATATACTCATCACCAGCAGGATCATCCATGGGCGGTTATGAACGAGGTCTTTTAAGTCATTCTTCAGTGACCTCTTCTGACCTTCAGAGGGTTTGACCCGCTCATTGGTCGCGGCAAAAGTCAGGTAGAAGAGAAAACAGGCCAATATTCCGTATATTGCAAGGGTATATTGAAATCCCCTGGCTACATCCACTTTTTTAATTGAATATTTTATCCGGTCACCATCCAGATCGGTAAAAGCCCCTGAAATATCGATGCTATGCTCACCAAAACCTTCTGTAAGCTCGAGGTCCCCGATTGAGTTCAGTACTGCCGGCGGATCATTTTCGCCTGTAACTACCTGCACCTGAAATGTATCTCTCTCCACACCGCCTCTTCCGTCGAATGCAGTTATGAAAATATCAGCGATCCCTGTTTTTCTAAATTTAAGGGTTGCCTCACTGCCGTTTACATCAGCAGAGAGGACTTCATTCTTACCGGAAAATGCCATGAAGTCGAGTTGCTCCCCGTCCGGATCGCTGAAGAAAGGAGACAGCTCTATTTTTTCTAACTCTGATTTCCTGTCAAACCGCCTGTCCGGCATCTTCACGGCCAGTGTAGGAGAAGAGTTCCCCGTTTCATTGATTCGGATTTCAAATCTATAATCCTTTTTTCCGTATATTTCGTCAGAAACTGTGACGGTTATGTCTGATATACCAACCGCTTTTTCGTCGATTATTAAAACGGAATCCCCTTCAACTGAAACACCGGCCACATCGCTGTTGCTGCTCCTGGCCTGATAACTTAATCTGTGTTCGTTTGGATTGCTGAAAAGCGCGGAAATATTGACCCTTCTTTTCTCAAACCCTCCCTCCATCACAATATCGCCTATGGGATTTCTGACGGAAGGAGGCAATTCATTCTCTCTGTTTATTTTTACCAGAAATTCCTGTGATGAACTCTCCTGCCCGTCTGATGCTTCAATTATTAACTTCGAGGTTCCGGCATCAACTTCCCGGACAATCACATAATCACCGGATAGTGAGATCCCCTCTTCTTCTCCTCCGAAATAGTTTACTAACGGCAGAGTCGCTCCCTGAACAATGAAAGCTCCGGCAAAAGCGAGTACGAAGCGATATGTTGAAGCACTGGTTCTCTGCACCGAATGTGGCGAGAGTACCCCCAACAGGGCGGAATAGGGAATATTTATTGCCGTATAAGCAACCATCATAAACATGTAGGTGATATACGCGTAGATAATCTTCCCCTTCATGCTGAAATCGGGGGTGGTAAACAGCAATACACCGACAACTGCAAGGGGTATCATCATCCACAATAAATAGGGGCGGAATTTTCCCCATCTGGTATCGGTCCTGTCCGCAATTATCCCCATCAGGGGATCATTGACAGCGTCCCAGAGTCTCGATACCATAAAGAGTGTTCCGGCCACCGCCGCCGGTATCCCGAAAACATCCGTATAAAAGAAAAGAAGGAAGTTAATAAACATCTGAAAATAGAGATTGGAAGCG
>CAZKNG010000142.1:0-2521 GCA_964554125.1 uncultured bacterium
TAAGTAGTGGCGAGGGTTAGCACTTAACTTTACAAGTACACATCAAACTGAAAATCCGAGGGTTTTCAGAAGAAGGCGAGAACAAGCAATTACTTATAGCCATTGTTGTGCTTTCGTTATTTTTTCACGTCCAAGCTAGTATTTATTTGCTGAATCAATGCCTGTGCTTCCTTTTTTACTTTATTAAAGAAGGGGGGCGGGTTAAATCCCTATGAATAACACGGAGACCACTTAACATTTAATATATCAATGGGTTATGAGGTGGGGCTATTAAAAGGTGTTTCGGTTTTTCTTCTATGGTCACCATATGGTCACCACTGCATGAAAAATATCCCTCACTATCTGTCTTGATTTAAGAACAATAAAACAGCTGTGAATTTCTTTACAAAAAAGACTAACTGTGATAAAGAACGAATAGGGCAATCTTTAAACTGAGTTCATTTGAGAATAATATGAAGAAGAATCAGGTTATGATTAAATGAGAAATAACGGTTGGCCTGGGGGGAAATTCACATTTGATATCCAATTCAGGTAATATAAGAAAAATTTAATCGTAAATAAGGTGGTTATGTGATAATGCCTGGATAGGAATATTGTTGGCATGACACTGAAGGTAAGATTATAATATACAACAAGTTAGGGGGGACTGGTCGCAAATTGCGACCAGTTAATCATAAGGCTCTATTAAATAAAGAGTTATGGAAAAAGGGAAATCGAATAACCAAATCGTGAAGGTTGAAAGTAGAATTCTGCAGGTTCGTGGTGAGAAGGTAATCGTCGATGCGGACCTAGCCGATTTTTATGGAGTTTCAACCAAGCGTCTCAACGAGCAGGTCAAACGCAACAAAGAGAGATTCCCTGACGATTTCATGTTCAAATTAACCAGGGCTGAGAAAGCTGAAGTTGTCTCGGCCTGTCCTCATCTTGAGAAACTAAAGAGGACCAGATCGATGCCACGTGCTTTCACTGAACATGGGGCGATCATGGCAGCTACGGTTTTAAGTTCTGATCAGGCAATTGAGATGAGTATATTCATAGTCAGAGCTTTTGCTAAACTACGAAGAGCCGTGCAAGAGTATTCGGAGATTTCTCGCAAGCTGGATATTCTGGAGCGACAGGTTTCAAAGCATGACAAGGAAATAGTCTCTTTGGTTAAGGTTATAAAGCGAATGCTCAGTCCCAAGCCCGTTGCAAAGAAGAGACGAATTGGGTTTAAAGTGTCAGATAAATAATTAAAGGGAGAGTTTTACGGCACAACAGATAACACTTATGAGGCCTCCTGCAAAGCCGCGAAGCGCGGCTTGCCCTGCGGGAGATCTTGTCGGATGTCGGGGATGCCCGAAGTGATATTTAAAATAGCCTGCTTACATATTAAAAAAATTTGAAATCAAGAGAAAAATATTCTACAATATTTAACATAGAAGCAACTAAGGGACAAAAACTGACATTTGCAAAAAAGAGGAGTAAAATGAAAAGAATAGTCGGACTATTTACGATGGTTATTTTTATTTCTCTTTCATTGATTAATTGCAGTGAAGATAAGGTAACAAATCCTAACAATAACACAAACAAAACAGATTATGATGTTTTGGTTGACGTCCCTGCTACAACCGGATATCCAATGGGTTGGGAGGGGATAGCGCCTGTTCATACTGTCTCCCTTGATGCATTTCAGATAGGCAGATACGAAGTAACCTACGAGCTTTGGACAGAGGTTAAGACCTGGGGAGATGAAAATGGTTATTCCTACTTGAGAGTTGGCCAAAGGGGATATGATGATAGTACATCAACAAATCAGCATCCTGTAACAATGATAGGGTGGTCGGATTGCATACCCTGGTGCAACGCTTATTCAGAGAAAGAAGGGCTGACGCCCGTCTATTATGAAGATGGGGAAAATACAACAGTAATTAGACGTCATTGGCCCTTGAATATTTATGTGGATTGGTCTGCAGACGGGTTCAGATTGCCGACAGAGGCGGAGTGGGAATACGCGGCGAGGTATATAGATACCACAAATGTTTCATGCGGGGATGAACACAGCGGGTATGATCTGTATCCGAATATAGTGGATTGTGCTTGGTATTTGAGTAATTCAGGGTCAAACACTCATCCGGTGGGAGAGTTATATCCAAACAGTCTTGGCATTTATGATATGAGTGGGAATGTATCGGAGTGGTGTTGGGATGTGTATTATCCTTATCAAAGTGTCTCTCAGAAAAATTCATCAGGACCGAATACTGTTACCAGGTACAGCCTGCGTGGAGGGGCTTTTTACAGCGATTCTTTGCACTGTAGAACTGTGGTACATGAAGGTTGGTATCCGGATTGGGGTTGTCCTTACTACGGTGTCCGTGTTTGTCGTAGCGATATTGCACAATAGTTCCCTTTGGATATTTGGTTCTTGGAATTTTTTGGGAGGCACGCTGCTTCGATATAACAAGAGCGGTTCCGCATCAGAGCTGGGCGCGGCTTGCCCTGCGGGAGATCCTGTCGGATGTTGGGGATGCCCGGAATGTTA
>CAZKNG010000143.1:0-2237 GCA_964554125.1 uncultured bacterium
TTGTCCGCCTGCGTACCTATATATGAATATATATAATGCGCCTCGTCCTTATCATCCGGGACAGTGTATGATCCCCATACAGAATAAGCAAGAGCCTTAGACTCACGAAGAGTTTGAAAAACAATCGATCCCATATTACCGTCATAATACTGGTTAAAAAGCTTCCTGACAGGGGCGTTCTTCTTGTTATACGCTGCGCTTTTTGAAAGAAAAATAATTCGCGCCTGCTTCATATCATAATCACACGTATAAACAACATTCTCCTTCATGGGCAACTGCGCGAATTCTTTGCCTCGCGGTATTTCTTTCAGCTGTCCAGATACATTATGATACTTATCCAACAACCCGGTCAGCTCATCTCTTCCGTGAGGACCGTAATACGTGATCCGATGTTTGTAATCAGTTATATGCTTGATTATATCAACAAGTTCTTCCGCATCTAGTTCCAAGAGTTCTTCTTCGGATAAGATATTCGTGTATGGAGACTGCTTTCCGTAAATCGCGTAATTCTTCATCGCCACACGCAATATCCGATACTTGTCCAACTTCTTGTCTCTCCGCTCCTTAATGATATCTTTCACCAATTTCTCCAATGCTTCATCATCGGGCCGCGCGTCGAAGAGAATATCCTCGAGCAATCTCAGCACCTCTTCGAATTTCTCACCCAAACCATAGAGTGAAATGTGTATTCTGTCATCCGAGGCCCAGGCGTTTAACATACAAGCGTTCTTGAATAATCCCTGCTTTATCTCCTTATTCGTATATTTACTTGTCCCGAGATAGGAGAAATATTCCATCGCGGTATCAAATTTACGATTGTGGTTCTGCCCCATATTCACTACATAGTATAATCTGAATAGATCATTTTCCGTGTTTTGTTTGTAAAGAACAGGAACATCCCTCTTAATCTCAAATTTGCTCATATCCCTGTTAAAATCTAAAAATACTGGCTCAACCTCTGGATATTTCATGTCAGAAATAATTTTCGCGAAATTCGACTCGGCATCCCTGTTAAGTTCAACAGGAGTAATTTCAGGCTTTTTAATCTTTTGCCCTTCCTTACTTTCACCCTTCCTTTTATATACGACGACATAATTGTCTGTATAGTATTTATTTGCAAATTCAATTATATCCTTTTTTGTGATTTTCTCGAGTCTATCGAGTTTTGCCACATGTTCTTCCCATGTAATCTTACTCGTAAAGGCATCAATAAAACTATTTGTTCTGCCTCTATTACTCTGGGTTGATTCAAGAAGTATCATTTTTATAACATTCGACGCGGCTACCGGAAGCCAGTCCGGAAATTCTCCTTTCTTAAGCAAATCAACCTGAGAAAGAAGCAAGTCCTTTACCTCCTCGAGCGGTTGTCCCTCACGAGGCCTGGCCGCGAATAGATGCTTTGAGTAATCACTCTTGAAGCTTGCATAACAAAATGGCGCAATCACCTTCTGCTCCTGTTTTAAGTTAAGATCCATGACGCCGGCCACATTATTCATCATTATCCAATCTGTGACCAGGAGTAGGTCGGCTTCTCTTGATTTTATCCCCGGGAAGCGGTATCCGATAGTTACACTCTCCTTATCGGGCCCATACACTTCTTTAACAACAGGCTCAGTTATAGGATCCTCGGCCGGGGGTATAAACGGAGGCACCTTTCCCTGCTTTAGTTCTCCGAAAGTCTTATCTACCATCTGTATTACAGAATCGGGGTCAAAATCACCTGAAAGGCAAATTGCCATATTGTTCGGTACATAGTATGTGTCAAAATAATCCCGCACATTTTTGATCGATGGATTTTTAAGATCCTCCACGCTGCCGAGGATTGTTTGCCTGCCGTAGGGATGCCTCCGCCACAGCCCTGAGTCTAAAGCATTTTTTACCTTTTCGCGATCGCTGTCTAAATCAATATTTTTCTCTTCGTAAATGGCCTCAAGTTCCGTGTGAAAGATACGAAATACCGGATCTGCAAACCGTTCATGGGCGACTTCAAGCCACTGGGCAATTTTATTTGCCGGTATGTTATCCTTGTAAACAGTCCTCTCCCAGTTCGTATAGGCATTCGTCCCCTTAGCGCCGATAGCGCCCATCATCTTGTCATACTCGCCGGCAATCACATATTTAGAAGCTACAGATGAAATGCTGTCTATTTTGCTATAAATCCGTTTTCGATGCAGAGAATCGGCAGTTTTACGATAGGTCTCAAAAAGAGCCGCGATTTTCTTCAGCTCCTTTTTCTC
>CAZKNG010000144.1:0-2237 GCA_964554125.1 uncultured bacterium
AGTCTCTCCATTTTGACAGTGTCTTTTTAGTTAAAAATGAAATAAAGCGAAAAAGCCGGATAGTTATTACTTGCCTGCCCCGATCCCCACTTTCCAGTGATTAAAAGACTGTCCCAGAAACAGATAATAGTTGCTGCGGCCGCCTTCAGCCAGCCCTTAAGCGGCGTAGATTGAACCTATTAAAGTATTAATTCCCAGGAAAGCGGACCCAGAGGTAATCCCCCCGTCCAGCCTGATATCGTCTCTATCATCGAAAAGATTCCCGTATTCAAATGAAAAACCGGCGTAGAGGAGCTGCATGAGGAGACCCGAGTCATTGTAAAGCAGCGGATACTGGGTAAATACAGGTGTCTTCCCGACAAGCAGGAAAAGGCGACTCAGACGGTTCCGGAGCAGGCTGAAGTTCTGTGCGAAGGATGGATTGCTTAAAAAATGATTATTATCGGGTAAGTATAATTAAATATATTCATCCGATCTTCCTCAAGGATAACAAACTTCTTAGAACAACCAGGAAGCACTTTGTTCCTTCCTGTTCCCGTTTCAACCCCCCACAGAGATTGAAAAATAACCAGATATATGGTAGAATGATAATGACTTTCAGGGTTGACTGATAGTCACATACCCGCGTTGGATACTCAGGTGTACCGCCCGGAAGGTACGCTATCTGGTATTTTTTTGTTTCGATAATGAGGAGACAGTTTTGAAGAAATTGATACTTTCAGCTTCTGTTTTATTAATTATGGGTTTTTCTACTATAGCCGGAGCGGCTGAAGACAGCACCGCTCTTCTCAGGATAAGACTTAACAGGGAGGTCAGGTACCGGGATCTCATTGAGAGGAATGTCGACGTACTGGCGGTATATCCCGACGGCAGGGCTGACATAGCTGTAAACGATCTGCAGCGCAAATGGATACGTTCGGTAACCCCGGGGTATGAAGTGCTTCACGAAAGAGGTATGCCGAGGGCGACGGCCGAGCTCGATTCCAATCTCGGGGATTATCATACCTATGACGAGACTGAGGCGGTTCTCGATTCCCTTGCTAATCTCTTCCCGCAGCTTACCAGACTTGACACCCTGGGCACCAGTATCGAAGGCCGCCTGATAAGGGGGATTAAGATCTCCGACAATGCCGGCCTGGACGAGGATGAAGCGGAGCTTCTGATAATGGGATGCCATCACGCCAGAGAGCTGATGTCGGTGGAAGTGCCCCTTATGCTCGCCGAGCATCTTCTCGGCGGTTACGGCACAAGCCCCCACTTGACCGATCTGGTCGATACCAGAGAGATATGGATAGTTCCGATGGTAAATCCTGACGGACACGTATATGTTCAGAACAACCACAGCGGAGAATCGTATAACTGGTGGAGGAAGAACCGCAGAGATAACCTCGATGGAACCTACGGCGTTGATCTTAACAGGAATTACAGCTATAAATGGGGATACGACGATACCGGCTCCTCTCCCAATACCGGTTCCCCTGTCTACAGGGGGCCCGCTCCTTTCAGCGAACCTGAGACTCAGGCTGTCCGGGATTTCTGCGCCGAACATTCGTTCAGTGTCGCCCTCTCCTACCATTCTTACAGTGAGCTTATCCTGTATCCGTGGGGCTACAGCCCGATCTATACGGATGACCACGAATTCTTCTCCACATTTGCCGATTCCCTCGAGAGAGGTACCGGCTACCTTCCCGGCTGTTCGGCAACCGGTGCTATATATCCCACCAACGGTGATACCGATGACTGGGCTTACGGTGAAACGGCCGAGAAGAACAGGATTTACTCTCTTACAGTCGAGCTGAACTCCTATCAGGAGGGAGGGTTCGCCCCTCCGGATACCCTGATAGAGCCGACTTTCAATAAGGTTCTGGATCTTAATCTGACCATGATAGCAAGAGCTGAAGAACCGTACAGTGTAATCGGCCCTGAAATACCCCTTTTGAGCGAGGTAACCCCTCTTGCCAATCCCGATTTCCTGCTGGAATGGTCGGGGCCTTCTCCATCGGACCCGAATCAGCCGGCCGGGTACAATATCCTTCAATTCAGGGGGCTTTCCGGGACCAGAGATCTCTGTGAGATTGGCGATACCCTGTGGCACGCCGACGGTTTCTATCTGACCGATACACGATCGGACGCCGGCACGCACAGTTACTATTCCGATATGGGAAGCAGTATGAACAACACCCTGGAGATGGCGACCGTTTACTCCCGGAGCTTCGGCGATACGCTCAGCTGTATGC
>CAZKNG010000145.1:0-2059 GCA_964554125.1 uncultured bacterium
CTCACTCGATGACGGGCAGATATGTTATACTGTCTGCTGCAATAACGAAGGACACGCCCTCGATGATCTGCTTGTTTACAGGTTTTCCCCCGACAGGATTCTGATAGTCTCCAACGCTGCTAATTATGAGAAGATATTCCGTCATCTCTCTGATAAGCGCTGGGATGATGTTGATGTCAAAAACATCTCTGACGCTACGGGACAGATAGCGATCCAGGGCCCCCGTTCACGAGAGCTTATGCTCAAGAGTGATATCTGCGCGGGATTCGAAGAAAAGGTGAAGAACCTGGATTACTACAGGTTCTTTTCTTTCGAGAAAGACGGAGAGGAGATTATTCTTTCAAGAACCGGATATACAGGCGAACTGGGTTATGAGCTCTATGTCCCCGCCAGCCGCGTTGTCGATGTCTGGGATGATTTAGCGAGGGCCGGAAAGGAACTTGGCGTTGCGCCTATCGGCCTGGGAGCGAGAGATACTTTAAGATTTGAAGCGGGGTTCTGCCTTTACGGGAATGAACTCGATGAAGACACCTCTCCGCTCGAAGCCCGTCTCTCCTGGACGGTAAAACTTGATAAGGGTGATTTTATCGGAAGAGACGCCCTCGCGGATGAGAAGAAAAATAAACCGGCCCGTAAACTGATCGGCCTTGAACTGATCGGAAGGGGTATAGCGAGGACGGGATTTAAGGTTTTCCAGAACGGGGAGGAAGCGGGACGCGTGACATCCGGTAACTATTCCCCCACACTCGGCAAATCTCTGGCGATTGCAATGATAAGACGGTCAATCTCCAAGAAGATAAAGGAGTTTGAAATAGAGATCAGGGGCAGAAGGCTGGAGGCAAAGAGAGTTAAATTCCCTTTTTACAAGAGCAGGGTGAAGGATTAGTACTTTACCGAAAGGAAGGTGTGAAATGGAGATAGAAGAATGTCTTTTTACCAAGGAACACGAATGGGTGTTTGTCGAAGATAAAGTGGCGACAATCGGTATAAGCGAGTACGCCGCCGGCGAGCTGGGAGACATCGTTTTTATTGAACTCCCCGAACCGGGCCGGAAAGTAAAGCAGATGGATCCTGTGGGGACTATCGAGGCGGTCAAGACTGTGGCCGAGCTCTTCTCACCCGTTACGGGCGAAGTAACTGAAATAAATGAAGATGTAGTGGATAACCCCGATATTGTCAACAGCAGCCCCTACGAAAAGGGATGGTTTGTTAAGATAAGGATTGAAAATGAGTCTGAACTCGATGTTCTGTTCAGCTATGAGGAATACAAAGATTTTCTTGGTGAGGAGTAACTCCGGCTGACTGAGCCGAATCATAATGTGCGGCAACAGCATTAAAGAAGGGTAACAGATGAGTTATATACAGAATACTAATCAGGACAGAGAAGAGATGTTAAAGGCGATAGGAGTATCGTCTGTCGAAGAACTTCTTAGGCCGGTCTCTTCAGAGTTTAGAGTCGAGGGAGGATTGGACCTTCCCGGGCCAAAGAGCGAAGCTGAAGTCATAAGGGAGCTTGACCGGCTGGCCGCCCGGAACAATCCGGCTTCTTCGATGAAGAGTTTTCTGGGCGGCGGGGTTTATGACCGCGTTATTCCCGCTGCCGTCAGGTACGTGCTTTCCAGAAGCGAGTTTTATACTTCATACACCCCCTATCAGGCGGAAGTAAGTCAGGGTACACTGCAGTCGATTTATGAGTATCAGAGTATGATATGCGGACTGACTTCGATGGAAGTGGCCAACGCTTCTCTATATGACGGAGCAACAGCCATGGCTGAATCGATATTAATGGCCTGTTCGGTGAAGAGGAAAGATAAAGTACTCATCTCAGATTCTATTCCCGGGAGAATAAAGTCGGTCCTCCGGTCATATACTCTCGGGGGGAATATAAAAATAAAATATATCCCCTTCACGGAAGACGGCACTCTGGATATCGGTAAACTCAAAGAAGAGGTCGGCCCGGATACGGCTGCTGTTGTGATGGCTCAGCCCAATTATTTCGGTGTGATAGAGAAGGCGGAGGAGATTTCCTCCGTCGCGCGTGAATCCGGTTTACTTCTCG
>CAZKNG010000146.1:0-2023 GCA_964554125.1 uncultured bacterium
CCGCTTCCTCTTTCTTTCCCCCGTGGCCCTGGCTGAATTGATCAGGTTGTAAAAACATGCGGCTAAAGGGCGGTATTCCTGATGGGACCACCTGGAGAAGGGGGCATCCACCATCATATCTCATTTTGCAGACAATCTTGCCTGTACTTACCTCGTTGACAGAAAAAATCGGATTTTTTATAATCCTGTATGAAACGTCTTTTAAATCTTCCGATTTGAACTGCATCGGAGAAGCTGACTGGCTGAAACTTTGCTTTCAAATCCAATCTGCCGGCAGACTGAAGGCAATCGGGCTGCGCTCCGCCCCTGCCGGTATATTTTACTGTTGTCCGGCGGGCACGGCAATTATCCGGGTTTAAAATAAAGAAAAAAACGGCAGGAAACATTATGAAGAAGAAGCTGCTTATTATCAGTGGTTATACATCTCTCGTACTTGGTACGGTTGGTATATTCCTGCCGCTTCTTCCTACCACACCTTTTTTGCTGCTGGCTTCAGCTTGTTTTTTTCGAAGTTCAGAAAAACTTCATGACTGGCTGATTCATCACAAGGTATTCGGAAACTATATCCGGAGTTACCAGCAGTTCCGGGCGATCTCCTTCAGAATGAAGGTGATGACAATTACAGTTCTCTGGCTATTCATCGGGTATTCAATTGTGTTCGTAGTCAGTGCTTTATGGATACGTATCTTACTCTTAATTATAGCTGTTGCGGTAACTGCTCATATAGTGCTTTTAAAGAGGCTCACAAATGAAATGCTGGCTGATTTGAAGAAGGGGAATGAATCTGCTCAAACTCCACTTCGGCATTGAAGAATTGAGGAAAGCCGCGATAAATAAATGTATAAATAAGCCTCCGCTGAAGAAACGCAACTGATACAAGTTGACAGAAATTACGCGATAGCCCTATACTTGAAACGATCCGGGAGGAATAATAATACTACATAAACGAGGTGGATAAGACTGTCTTTAGTGCCCCGCGGCAAAAACACCGGACACAGACCTTAAGCAGGTGTGGATAAGATAAATTCAAAGAGACTCAGAGGCTTTAAGAAAGGTTGAAGATGGATATATTTGATTACGCTATGCAGATGGAGAAAGACGGGGAAAACTTCTACAGAAAAATAGCCTCGAGAACAAATGACCCGGGGCTGAAGGCCATAACGAATATGCTCGCTGACGAAGAGGTCAAACATTACAGGTTACTACAGAAGATGAAAGCTGATGAATACGTAATGACCGAGACAACCATCCTGGAGGATGCAAAAAATATCTTCAGCGAGATGAGGGGCGGGAAAGATTTAATTGACAAACAGGATGACCAGATTGCCGTTTACCGTGAGGCTCAGGATATAGAAAAGAGAAGCTGGCAGTTTTACGAAGATAAAAGCGCTGAAACCGACGATAAAGATCAGAAAAAAATATTTGATAGAATTGCTGAAGAGGAACGGAAACATTATTTCCTGCTGGAAAACATAATTGAATTCGTATCAAGACCGGAAAACTGGCTCGAGAACGCTGAATGGAATCACCTGGAGAACTATTAACATGAAGCGGAATCGTATAAAAGATTGCCCGGCCTTGTGATCCGCGAATTGATATATCGATAATACCCTCACCGACGCCGGCGGGTTAATCGGACATCAGAAAGATTATCAACCCTGATTAACGAGTGGTCCGGCTGAATGATCAACTCTATTTTCAGCATTCCCCACAATTAATTTTGAAAATAGTCAAGAATTATTTGCTATTTGAATTCATTTTATTATAGTCCTGTTGCATGAGCTTTTTAAGCATGCTTTTTGTCAATTTTTTACTGTAATTGCCAAGCTTAAAACAGGAGGAAATGAGCATGGGCAATACCATCACCGAGACGATATTAAAAGATCATATCGTCGAGGGAGAACCAACGGCGGGGGAAGAGGTCGCTCTGAAAATAGATCAGACCCTCACGCAGAACGCGACAGGAACGATGGCCTACCTTCAGTTCGGAGCGATTGATATTCCAAGGGTAAAAACAGAGTTG
>CAZKNG010000147.1:0-2004 GCA_964554125.1 uncultured bacterium
GTGTGAGAGGACGATGAGGCCGGAATAATTTCCGCCCTCATCTCCTACTCGATTAATTAATAATTTTTAAAAACAGGATCTCTCTTAAAATCCTTAAAAATGGTTGCGAAGGGTTCCCGCAGATATTATATGAATATTAGTTCATAAAATGAATATATGTTCATTTCTAGAATGACCCTTGCTGACGATTTCTAAGATAAGCATGGGTTTTGTTTAAGAGGCAACCTGGATGAAAAGAGAAGATATTAAAGAAAAACGTTTGATACTGAGGCAGGAACGCCACCGTATGAACAGCGGGATAATAATAAAAAGTGCGGTAAAGATGTTCGCGAAGTACGGTTACGCAGGGACAACCGTTAAGGTTATCGCGGAGAATGCCGGTGTCTCGGTCGGGATGATCTACAATTATTACAGGAGCAAGAGGGACCTTTTTAAGAATATAATGAGGTATCAGCTGCGGCAGCTTGAGCTTAAAAGTGAAAAATGCTCCAATAAGGCCGACCCTCCCCTGAAGCGTATCCGCTGCACGATAAGGGCGACATTCGAGCATTTTGATGAAAACCGTGATTTCATGCTGATTTACCAGAATGAAAACCCCGTTAATATAGATAAAGAAATTAATGAAAAGATAAAGAAATACCGTGAAGAACTTTCAGCTCTTCTTTCTGAAGCTGTCCGGATTGGAGATTTTGTTATTGATGAAAAGGATAATATCGGACTTGTAGCGGCCATGATAATTGGAGCTGTAGATCATATGATAGATGAATATGTTTCACGCAGCCAATCAATTTCAGTTGATGAGATGCTGGAGCTTCTCGACAGAATAATACTCAGACCGCTGGAGGGAAGAGAGCCGGATCCATTAAGAGGTGGTAGGTAAGATGAAGATCAAATCCAGTCAGTATGCTATTAAGATTTTTCTTGTATTAATCACCGGACTGCAGCTTTCAGTAATCGAAGGAGTTGCCGCCCGGAAGCCGTATTCTTCGGCAGACACGCTGTTAACAGAGGGTCTTTTAACCGGGAAGAACGCGCAGAGTGATAAGAATACTGATTACGGCCCTGTTGAGGCAGAAGGCGATCTCGACGGAAAGTCAGTTGATCTCACCCTCGAGGATGCCCTGCGGCTTGCTCTGAACAATGACGAGACTCTTAAAGAGGCCCGTCAGGAGATAAAAGCCGCGAGGGCCGATCTTCTTTCCGCCAAGGCGCAGCGGCTGCCCCATCTGGATATAGCGGGGCAATACGGCAGGAATATCCAAAAGCCCGCGTTCTTCCTTCCGGAGGCCTTTCAGAATGCTATGAACGCTCCTGCCAGGGTTGAAATGGGCGGCGACAACGATTTTACCTGTGCCGCGACTCTTACTCTGAATCTCTGGACAGCAGGGAGGGTTTCTTCGGCAATTGAGGCTTCGAGCCAGGCCGCGGAAGCGATGCGGTATCAGCAGGAGGCAGTTGAGAAGTTGACCTCCTATAGAGTGAAGGAGGCATATTATAATGTGCTTCTTGCAGAAAAAAGGGTCCGTATTGCAGAAAAGGCTCTTTCGATGACTCTGGAAGCGGCGAGAATTGCCCGGGTCGGATATGAGAGGGGTTCTGTCAGCAGATTCGACAAAATGAGGGCTGAAACAGAACTTGCCAACAGAAAGGCCCCGCTGGCAATCCAGCAGAATAATCTCCGGCAGAAGATGATAATATTGAAGAAACGGTGCGGAGTTGATTATTCAACGAAGATAACCCTGGCGGATACACTGGCGGCAACGGGAACTATTCCGGGGATTGATTATCTGCTCAGAGTTACGCTTGAAAGCAGTCCGGAGATAAAGGCTCTGAGACACAGGATGAACGCCGGTAAATATAACCTTAGTATGAGAAAGGCCCAGAGATGGCCCATGCTCCAGGTTTCAGCCAACTACGCGCTTCAGAGCCAGTGGTCGGAAGATTATTTTCCCGGGAAGGATCATATCGCTCGGAGCTCAGCGGTAACGCTTGGATTCAGTATTC
>CAZKNG010000148.1:0-1970 GCA_964554125.1 uncultured bacterium
CTGCTCGAGACTCAACCCGCTGGCTGTATAATCGTTTAAGTACTGCGAAACTACAGGCCTTGATACCTTGAGCGCTCTTGATATCTGCCGAATGCTCATCCCGCCTTCATCTGCCAGCCGGATAATTTCCCGTATCTTCTTCATACTTATCCTCTTTCTCGCCATATCCTACCTCTCTGTTTGTGCTAACAGTTTACAGAGAAGTATATGACGTCATCTCTACGGGAATAGAATGAATTACAGGTCGAATATCATTCCGGAAAATACCCCGAAAATTGGTATACTATTTTCCGGAATCAGTGGCAGGTTTGGACCGGAATGGGTGGCAGGTTATTTCCGGAATAGGTGGCAGGTTTGGTCCGGAATCTACAGAAATAACCCCCGGGGGATGAAATATAAAAACCGACTGGTAAGCAAACACGGGAAAACTAAAGCTCTCTCTATCATCGCCCATAGATTAGGACGAGCCGCCTACTTTATCCTCAAACGAAGGGAGGCTTTCGATATTAATAAATTTTTGGCAGGTTGATTCGGGAGGAGGCGGCTGAGCCAGGCGTCTAACTGGAGCTATTATGGAAAAACCTGTGCGGTACCTTTTAAAAGATATAATCACTGTGGCAATGACCGCACTCACGGTACTGGATATATTCCAGGCAGCCTCTGCGATTGATTGGACAGCCGCTTTGCTCCCTTTTGATAAATATATCATCGGTTCTGGCGTTCTGCCCCTTTCCCGATCCCAACACTAACTGGAGAATGAACACTTCATTCAGCCATACTTTTGACTGGGACGGCATAAGGGAACGTATGCGTTTCTAGGTCGCGGAGTTCACTGATCCGCAGGTTCATCTTGATATGAACCCCGAACCTCTATAGGTGTTTGTTGCAGAATGTCATCTCTGCAGCAGTTTGATGAAATCAAGCCGGAGCTCAGAATCTGTGACCTAAAATAACAGCTGCCTGAGGCAACTGTCAAAATGTGAACTTTATCTCTTGACAAGGGAAGGCCTCATAGGTGTTAGGCATGTATAAACCATGATTTAAACGTTTCTAGATAAATCCAGCCGAATCTTCCTCTTCTTCAGAAAGATCTTGCTCACAATAACATCTAGTCCTTGGCCCGGTACCAGGGTATATTCAAAATCAGTAAACTCATGCCCTCCTCGACGAAGTGCCTCGCCCGGAATAATACCCGAAAGTCCTTCTGGAAGATCAACAACGACAAACTCAGATCTGACTTCTGCTACTGTAGCTCTAAATGGTGTTCCGGGCGGAAACGCTCTGTGTATATTTGGCCAAGGATCTGGTTCAGCAAGTTTTAAACTACATGTAATTATTCTATTGATATCATCTCTCTCACAAACAACTACAGGACGAGTAGATCCCACAAGCTCATCATCGGTTGGGCATTGGTTTTCAAGCCATGTAAGATTGTCACGAGCAATGCGCACTTCTATCCCAGAATCGAGGCTCGCATACAGATATCGGGGGTGGGCACTTTTAAAGGTTGCGTTAACCATTTCACCTACTTCTGGAATATCTTTTGAATGCCAAGGATCATCCTGTGGTAAACGCCTCGACAATATAAGACGCTTCCTCTCTTCATCGATGCTATTAATCAGGAATCTTCGCCGATTTTGCGGTGCAAGTACTTCTCTGCAATCGTGAACAACATGCCAAGCGCTCTCAGCGAGTGAAATCACACCGTTCATTCCCTGCACATCTACTAGCGCTGCAGTTTTAGCAACGTCGATTACTGTTCCTTCAGTAATATCCCCTTCAGCGAGACCTGATACTTTGAGTCTCTCATTAAATGCCGTGTCCACAAAAACCTTATTCACGCTTAGAACGGCAATCTCGCTAAAACCATCGCCTTCGTGTCTTCGTTGTCCTCGACGAACTTTGCATTGGTCGACTAGCGAAAGTCTATCATCACCTTCAATAGCTTTTATTACACGACGAAGAAAAGA
>CAZKNG010000149.1:0-1019 GCA_964554125.1 uncultured bacterium
TAATAATCTGGTCTGAAGGGTTACTCCCATTTCCCCTATTTCATCGAGGAAAATCGTTCCTCCCTCGGCGAGTTCGAACAACCCCTTTTTCCTGCGTTTCGCGTCTGTAAAAGCACCCTTTTCATGTCCGAACAATTCACTCTCCAGAAGTGTTTCAGGCAGAGCCGCGCAATTTATTTCCATAAAAGCCTTATCTTTTCCAGCGCCGCTCTCATGAATTGCCCTGGCTACAAGCTCTTTCCCTGTGCCGCTTTCCCCCTGAATCAGTATAGTGCTTGCTTTGCTCTCGCCGATCTTTTTTACCCTTTCAAAGACCTGGATCATAAGGCCACTTTCACCTACGAAGTTCTCGAAATTGTAGGATTCTCTATTCTTTTCCCTGATCCCATTGAGTTCATTCTTGAGATTGTATTTATCTAAGGCATTCTTAATAGTAATTTTCATTTTTTCCAGTTGAAAAGGTTTTAAGATAAAATCATACGCGCCGCATCTTATTGCTTCAACGGCAGTCTCTATCTCACCATAAGCGGTCATCATTATAACGGGGATCCGCTCATCTATTTTCTTAATTTTCTTAAGTACTTCTATGCCATTTATGTCAGGCAGCTTGAGATCTAAAATCACAATATCGGCGGGATCTGCGCTGAAGCCCTCCAGGGCCTTTTTTCCGTTTTCAGCTTCTTCAGTCTCGTATCCTTCATTCTTGAGTGCCTCTCCCAGAGACCATCTTATAGCCTGTTCATCATCGATAATTATTACTTTCTTCAATATAATTCACCTCTTAACTGATCTGAGCTGTCAATTTATTTATCTGCAGTTTTATTTTTCCCAGGTAATTCAACAGTAAATGTTGTTCCTTTGTCTTTATTATTTCTATAATAAATAGTTCCCTTGTGATTTTCGATGATTTTCTTTGAAATAGGAAGCCCAAGTCCGGAACCATCCGAATTAGTTGTAAAAAAGGGATTATAAATATTATCAGCTGTTTTTTCACTGACCCCTTCTCCGTTATCCTTAAA
>CAZKNG010000149.1:1029-1931 GCA_964554125.1 uncultured bacterium
CAGAAAACCGGATTTACTCGAACTTCTTATCTCTACATTCAGTTCCCCCCCGGCCTGACAAGCTTGAATTGCATTGCTTGATAAATTCAATACTACCTGTTTTATCTGGTCTTTATCTACTACACACCTGTCATCTTTTATGCTCTTTTTAATTTTGAAATTAACACCATATTTATCCGCTTTTTTCTTTAAAAGAACTATACTGCTTTGCACTATCTTCTCGAGGGATATTTCAGCCAGCTTGAGTTTAGAAGGACGTGAATAATCAAGTAGATTCTTGATAATATTATCGAGCCTGTTGATTTCTCCCAGGATAACATCCAGATATTTCTTCTTCTCCTTGTCCCCCTTTAGCTTATCATTCAGGAGCTGAGCTGTAGTAGCTATACCCGTAAGCGGATTTCTTATTTCGTGTGCGACACCAGCTGATAGTTCTCCAAGAGATCTCAGACGGTCAGCCTTTCTTAACTCTCTCTCTATCGCTTTTTGCTCGGAGAGATCTTCAAAAACAGTAACAAGGCTTTTACCACTGAAATCGTCTGTTTCAACCAGTGTCGTTTCTACTTTCACTGGAATCTGTTGATCGGGATCGATTCTCAGAATATCTTCAAACGAAAAGTTTTCCCTGCCACTTGAGACTAGTTCCATGAAGAGGTCTTTATTCTTATCATCATACTTAAATAAATCGTTGAAATATAGTTTACTCGAAGCATGCTCACCAATTATCTTTCTGGCACATCTATTAAGAAAGATTATCTTTCCATGCTTGTCCGTTTTTAATACTCCGCTGTTAATATTTTCCAGTATTGTTTTATTGAAATCCTTTAACTTTCTCAATCTGCTGATATTAACAGCATTAGCTACTTCTTCTGTAAATATAGTCTGCATTGTATTTATAAAAT
>CAZKNG010000150.1:0-1877 GCA_964554125.1 uncultured bacterium
ACCTCACAACGCCATCCTCTACCCGGGAATTAAAGGATGATAGAGAGGCTATCGGATCGTTGATTACTAAGACACCTAAAGCTTGGGCAATCGTGAGGTTGCCGTACATATTATACCCAGTCCACATATATTCATCCATTCTTTTCGGATTCTCACTGCCACTAACAGCAGGATTAATATATGCTATCTTCTTCTCATAATCCGTATTTTGAAACGCCCCAATAACCACTACTGCATGCGGTTCGCCAAGGTATTCAATACCAGAAATTGTTGGAGTACCGACTGATAGAATATCGTAATAATCCTTCCATTCCATCTCATCAAGTTCTCCTATATTTTCTGTTAAATAGCTGTCTAAAATATTATAGCATGAGCCAGGTCCCTCGGTAAGCGTGTTACCCCTATTACAGCAGGTGATTGTAATATAACCATTATTAGAGATAGCAGTAGCCGATTCCTCTCCCTTTTTAATCGTCAGCGATACCGTGTACTCCCCGAGGTCATTATACGTATGACTGGGATTTTGGTTTATCGAAGTACCGCCGTCACCAAAATTCCAGTTCCAAGAATCAGGGTCTCCCTCTGACCAATCAGTGAATTTAACCTCAAGTCCAGGACTACCTGAACGCGGGGTTGCACTAAAATCCGCCACAAGATCTTCTATAGTCTCCCCAACTATTATATTATGATCGGATTCATTGAAAGCGCTACCAGCAGAACAACAATTACTCTCAGCGCACACTAAACCCTCAAGAGTATTCATATCATTCTGGAGCTGGCATTGCTGAATATCACCACCATTGATAGCATCAATAACCATTTTACAACTTGCGGCCCAGCACCAATTGGATTTCCCTGCTGTTTCCACATTAATAGAAGAAGGGGAAACAAAATAACCCGCTGCAATTAATGTTTCATCAGGAGGAGGATAAGTAACAAAATTGTCATCAGCGGAATTTCCCCCTGCGAGTGGAGAAAATAGTGTTAGTAACATAATAAAGACTAAAAACGATATTTTCCTATTCAGAGTCATTTCCTCTCCCCTCATATATTTTTCTTAAATGTTCATCTGTTTCAATCTTCCTTGCTATTTTTCTTTTCATTGATAACATATACTGCTTAATAGGTAATTTTTCCCACCCATCTTTCTTAACATATTTAGTGTCCCTGCTGGTAACATGTGTACTTTTCTCGTCCTTCTTCATTATCTGTATTATTTTTCCATCTTTTTCAACACAGTAGGTATGAGAAAAATATCCTATTTTATATATTCTGTACCCCTCTTTGACCGGATACATATTTGAAATTTCTTCAAGTAGTATTTTGCTTTTCGGACTTTTTGGACCACTCCTCCCCTCTTTCCAAATACCGTTTAATAAGTATACTGTAACTTCTCCTACACAAACATTCCCCTGATAAATACCAAAACCAATATGCTTTTCAATTTCAAGGTTAAGACAATCTCTGAAAAAGAGATCTTTTATATTATTTCCCTTCTTGTAATTCAGAAAATCAATACAGACCATTTCAAAAGGATTTTTTAGCTTGCATTTGGTAGAATCTACTTCTTCTAATTTGTCCTTTGCGTACCCTGACGCAATCTCGTTACTAAAATAAGCAAATTCTTTTAAAGACTCCCGTGCTTCCTTAATAGCACCTTCAGGCACCCACTCAGGAAACTCTTCTCCGCAGTATGACATTGCTGAGAAAAAGGATGATAAAACCAATATTGCCGCCCCGGCGATTAATACCTTTTTAGTTAACATATTTTGCCCCCTTTTTATTCGAATTCAACTTATAGAATTTAACCTTAATACTTTCTCCCTTGTTCCTATGATAGTTTACACCTCCTTGCTCAATTACCGCAACTTAAAATC
>CAZKNG010000151.1:0-1865 GCA_964554125.1 uncultured bacterium
GCTCGACGACGTGCTGCGGATCCTGCAGTGGGGTTCGGGCAGCGGAGTTAAACTTTGCGCTGATGAATCATCAGGGCAATATCGTCCCTATATCATAGGTGATGAATCTGGAAACTCCATTATAGCGTGGTATGATTATCGAAGCGGCGGCGACTATGATATATACGCTCAGAAACTAAATGGTTCAGGCTCAAGACAGTGGACGAACAGCGCGGCTTTAGTATGTTCAGCTGAGGGGCACCAGTGTCACCCGCAGATTGTGGATGATGGCTCCGGCGGAGCGATTATTACGTGGTATGATGATATATACGGCACAAATTCAGATATCTATGCTCAAAAAGTAGATAGCTTAGGGGTTAACCAATGGCCCGCGAACGGAGTAGGAATATGTACGGCCGCGTCGGATCAGGAAACAAATGATTATAAATACGAAACTATAGTTTCTGACGGATCGGGCGGGGCTATAATAACCTGGTGGGATAAACGGTCGGGCAGTACGCCGGATATTTACGCTCAGCGGGTAAATGGTTCAGGTCAAATTCAGTGGACAGCTAATGGGGTACCAGTTTGCACAGCGAGCTATGGACAATGGACTCCGACAATGTTTAAGGACCGCGACGGAGGAGCATTTATCATCTGGATGGACTATAGAAATAATCCTTCCGTTTATGACATTTACATGCAGAGGATATTTAGTGACGGCGCCCTCCCCGTTGAACTGGAATTATTTGTTCCTCAGAGAGCGGACAATTCGGTTATTTTAAATTGGGCGGCGCAGATCGGGCGTGATGATTATGGATTTGAAATAGAGAGAAGAGCGATTAATCAAAATAATTGGGAAAGTGTTGGGTTTGTTGAATCGAATGGATTATCGAATTGGGCGGGCGAATATTCATTTGAAGATAAGAATCCATTATCGGGCTTAGTTAGATACAGGATTAAGAAAATATATTCAGACCGTTCATTTATTCTGTCGAATACAGTTGAAATTAACTTTACAATTAATGTTGAGCTTAAACTTATGCAGAACTACCCCAATCCATTCAATCCAACAACTTTTATTGAATTTCGAATTCCATCGGAAGAATTTGTTGAATTGAACATCTATGATGTCCTAGGAAATAATATTAAAACACTTATTTCAGGAATAATGGACCCCGGCAGTTATAAAATCAGATTGGATGCGCCCGATTTGGCGAGCGGAATATATTTTTGCAAGTTAAAATGCGGCAAGTTTTCAAAAACAAGAAAAATGACTATTTTGAAATGAGCATCTGTGCAAGATAATGACCATGTAGAAAAAGCCATTCAAGAGAACCGAAGCTAACTGTAAATTACAATAATACTAAGTTCACAATCCCCGAGGATATTCACGAGTCGGTTTTATGGACGGGCAGCACAATTGAAGAGTTTACAACAAATTGTATTGTGCCGCCAAAAAAAGATGCTAAATATGCAGATAAGATATTTACAACGGGAGCGGCGGGTTATCCGGTTTCAAAACACTTTCCTGACAGAGAGGAAGGAGAAAGAAAAGATTTTTCTGCAAGTTTTGTAGTAATCCCCTGTTTTATTTATAACCGCTGAGGTTTTAGTAGTTGAAAAACACTATTTTTTACTCAGGAACAGAAGACATATCTTATCTTGAGGCGGCTCAGCGGCGTCCGATAATAACGGCAGTATAACTCTCAGACTGGCACAGAAACCGGTGACAGGCACACTTCCTCACCTTCCCCCTATCCCCACCCTCCAGTGGTTAAAAGATTGTCCCAGAAAGAGATAATAGTTGCTCCTGCCGCCTTCAGCTATCCCGTAAGCGGCGTAGACAGAGCCTATAAGCGTGTTGATTCCAAGGAAAGCTGACC
>CAZKNG010000152.1:0-1829 GCA_964554125.1 uncultured bacterium
CCTCGGCAGTGACGAAATTCTTTCTTGAGGAATGGAATCTTAAGATGTCACCCTGTTTTGAAGAAGAAAAGAAACGTTTCAGCTGGGAAGGTATGGTTTCCGCTCTCGAAGAGCTTTTTAGAAAGTAATACTGGAGAAGATTAAATTGTTAGAAAAATTAATTCACGTGATAGTACTTAACTGGAATGGGGAAGATGTAATAGAGGAATGCCTCGAGACTCTTTGCGCGGTTGATTATTCTCCCCTGGAAATAACCGTAATAGACAATGCTTCTTCAGATTCATCTTTGGAGATAGTCAGGGAAAGATTTCCTCAGGTTAATATCATCTGCAATGAAGAAAATCTATTGTATGCCGAGGGTAATAATGTGGGCCTTCGGAAATATATAAAGGAAGGGGGCGAGTTATTCCTGCTGTTGAATAATGACACTGTTGTAGCTCCGGATTTTATCTCTGAGATGGCAGGGGTTTTCGAACGTCCCGACGCGGGTATAGCTGGAGCAAAAATATACTATTATGACGATCCTGAGAGGATTTGGTATGGAGGGGGCGGATTTTATCCTTTGATAGCCCTGCCCCGGCATCTCAACATAAGGAAACTCGACAGGGGAACAGATAAAGGAATAAAAGAAACAGGTTATGTAACCGGTTGCGCGATGATGATAAAAAGGGAAGTATTAGAGGAGATCGGGTTTCTTGATCCCCGTTATGAGATCTATTGTGAAGATGTTGATTTCTGTCTCCGCGCGCTTAAAGCGGGATGGAAATCTTATTATTCTCACGAGGCTCATGTATGGCATAAAGTAAGTTCAAGCAGCGGCGGAGGGTTTACTCCATATAAACTGGAAAAGAGGATTGTCAGTACATACAGACTTTTCAGACTGCATAAATCACGGGTATGGAGAATTGTGATTTTACCCCTGTACGGATTTTTCTTTCTATTACTGGCATTAGCTTTTTCCCTTTCCGGGAAGTGGGCTCTTTTCAGAAGCCTTTTCAAGGGCATGCGTGGTGTATTAGCCTCTATGAGAAATATGTAGTCAGATATGTTTACTAAAAGATATTAAAATGTTAGAATGTTATATAGCTTGAGACAACCCTTTGTGGTAAATGTATATAACAGAAGGGACGCCAACTTCCAATTATACTTTTTTACGCAGGAAAGACCGGATTATATTTTGAAAAGGAGTGTTTGATTGGTTGATATAGATCAGGGACAAAAAGGGAACTTTTCAGGTTTTGATCCTGTTATTAAGCTGGACAGGATTTCCACATGGAAAAGGACGTTGATCGTCGGCGCGGTTCTGCTTATTGTTATAGCTGTTTTAATGCCGGGCATCTTTTTTCAGAATAAGATTTTCTTTGTCCCTGACAGCAAAACTCCTGTAAGTTTTGCCTCAGTCGGAAAAGAAGCTCTCGAGTCAGGGATATATCCGCTCTGGAACCCTTATCTTTTTTCCGGGATGCCGAGTTTTTCGAGCATGGCTTATAATCCATATGTTTATCCACTAAGCTGGATAACACAGTTCTTACATAAATTTCTGGCTTTTCCCAGGATGAGCTGGCTTATACTTCATTATTTCCTGGCGGGTGTCGGGGTTTATCTGTTGTTACGCTCTTTTGGTGTTTTATCTTCGGTGTCGCTTATTTCCGGGGTACTCTTTATTATGCTTCCGAATTATCTCGCTATGGGAGCTAATGGACACGGTTCCCAGGCCTGCGCTGTGGCGTTTATGCCTTTCGCGGTCCTTTTTGCCAGGCGATTGCTGTCAGGTGACAGAAAGATTATGATGGCAGGTCTTCTATCTCTGACGCTGGGTGTTCAAATGC
>CAZKNG010000153.1:0-1805 GCA_964554125.1 uncultured bacterium
GGAGAATGAGATTCTAAAAAAAACAGTTGGTTACTTCGCGAAGGACGAAGAGTGAAGTACGGATTTGTTTCAGAGAACAAGGGAAGATATCCGGTGTCGGTGATGAGTGGTGTTCTGGGAGTATCACCGAAGAGTTATTATGATTGGCTCAAGCGTCCTGAGAGCAGCAGAGCGAAGTTCAGGAAAAAGTTCCGGAGAACGACAGATTCCAGGCATGATTTCCCTGTGACGCCTAATCTTTTGAAAAGATGTTTTGAGATTAATGAACCTGACCGGGTGTGGGTGTCGGATATAACCTATATCCCCACGGATGAAAGGTGGTTATATCTGGCCAAGGTGATGGACCTGCATTCGAGACGCATCGTGGGCTGGTCTATGAACAGGCGAATGACTGAAAAACTTGTGATAGATGCTCTGGATATGGCCATAGAGGCCAGAAGGCCTACACCAGGGCTTCTTCACCACTTTAGACAGGGGCAAAACCAGTATGCTGGCTATAAATACCAGGAAAAGCTCAAAAAACACGGTATGATCTGCAGTATGAGCCGGAAGGGAGACTGCTGGGATAATGCGCTTGTGGAGAGTTTCTTCAGGTCATTGAAAGTCGAATCTGATTATTCAGAAAGGTATAAAACCAGGAAGGAGGCAAAAAAAGATATTTTCATGTATATTGAAATGTTTTATAATCGCATTCGCCGCCATTCATACTTGGAGTACAAAAGCCCTGAAGAATATGAAAGGTCGGTAAACATAGCTTAACTGACTGTCTGGAATATTGGGGGAATACCACTTTAATAGCAGGATTCGAAGGATTGCTTGTGCCATCTGCGATGCATCGTAAAGGAAAGAACGTAGTAATTTTCCCGGACAACCTTGCTTCTAAAAATGCTATAAAATTATTGGCTGAAGATGCATTGCCACCTCACCCATCAACTTGGCCAAAATAGCATGCATTATTGCACGTATTATAGCTTGTATTGTTGCCTTATATTTGGTATAATTTATATGAAAAGAAGTTAAGTTATGAAAGGATGGCAAAGTGTCCACAAAATCAAGGAATAATACAACAAGAAGAAAATCAATACCTCGAACTGTAGCAATACGTGGATTACACGGAGTACGAGTTGTAAAGACAGGAAAGACCTCCGAGCTGGAACTGCGGCACAAACTAGGTATGGCCAGGGAACTATTTGGGCGTCTAGTCAATGTTTCTGTACGTACTATAGCCGATGTGGAATCAAAAAAAAAGAAGGTTGAGAAACTTCAACGTAATTACCTCGAGGTCAAGCGGTTGTGTGATTCCCTTAGCGAAGTAATAGATAAAGATTACTTAGGCGATTGGTTATCTATTCCAAATAAAGCTTTTAGTGGATTGAAGCCAATCGAAGTAATAGAACGAGGAGAGATTGATCGGCTTTGGGAAATGTTTTATCGATTAAGGTCTGGTATGCCCGGCTAAACAATTACGAAAAAATAACCAACATTCAATAGAAAGTTTATTTATCTGACGCCGGTTGCTAAGGAATCTAGTTAGTTGTCCGTGATTGTCTGTTAATGCTGAAGGTAGTATTTATAAGCAATCTAACTACCGTATCTGGACTCCCCTGCAAGTGTTATTTTCCCCAGGTGATGGAGATGGTCTGATTGCAGTCGTATCTTTTTAGGTGAGAGATGCGAGAAGAAGGACATGCAGGGTGGTTATTCTTCACCAAAGATAACAAACTTCTTAGAACAACCAGGGGTCATCTTACCCCTTCCCATTCCCGGAGAATAGATCAAAAGATCTTGAATGATCTTGTATTTAA
>CAZKNG010000154.1:0-1765 GCA_964554125.1 uncultured bacterium
AATGTAGATATTAACTGGGACATATTGATATCAATGAAAGTAAATCAATATTTATCCGCCAACATCAACACTCAGCTGATTTATGATGATAATATCAATTATGTGAACAAACAAGGGGAAGTAATGGGTCCCCGTATCCAGTTCAAGGAGGTTTTCGGAGCAGGTTTGTCTTATAAGTTTTAATAAGGAAAATAATTACCTTAAAGGAATGAACTTTTCCCTATATCATTTATGGCCTGTTTTTTGCAAAATATTTACTAAATGGTGGATTATATTAATCTTTCTTCTTATGTATTATAGCAAAAAGATCTTGTACGTCTTCATGCTTGTCTTTCTGACAACGTCATGCGGTCCTTCCATATACTATCTGGGTGAGAATTTCGATCGGACACGAGTGATTCAGGTGTTTTATGATGAGCAGGAGATTCAGCAGCCTTATACTGTCATTGGACGCATGGCCCATGACAAAGAAAAAGAACATGATGTTGAGCGGATTAAGAAGAAAATGATCCGGGAGGCCAAAAAGGTAGGAGCCGACGCATTGGTTTTTACTGATTTTTCAGTTAAGCGGCTTGAGCATGAAGAAGAGGATAGGGTGATCATCAAAGCCCAGGCGGTTAAGTTTGAATGATCTTCCTTATAATTCTCCCCATTATTTTGATATTTGTTGTTTTATAATACTTTATCTTCTTGATAATATCCTTTCTAAGAGATTCTTTTGCAAATAGTAAACAATTAATTCTTTTACTTTCCAAGTATTCTTTTATATTTTTGGAATAAATAAATGGGTTATGGAAAAATGGGTGACCATATTAACTTTCAAACATCCTACTCAGGCACATCTAGTCAAAACAAAGCTGGAATCGGAAGGAATCAAAGTATTTTTGAAAAACGAGTTTACGGCCCAAATGATTCCTCAAGCTTCCGAGCCTGCCAGTCCGATCAAGATGCGCATCCACGAAAATGATGTGGATAAGGCTGTAAAAATATTGAAAGATAGTGGTCAATTATCCGGAGAAGAAGTCAAATCTTCGCCCAGCGCTTTAATCAATTTCATAGATGGTTTGACCGCAAATATGCCTGGTTTCCGTAATAAGCCGCTCAGACTTCGGGTTATATTGGCATCCGCTGTGGTACTTGTAATCCTGGTGGTGATTTATTCGCTTCTGGCGTTGCCTGGCTCAGTTTAGGTGATAAATGTATTCCTTGAATTCAGGCACTTTTACCTTTAATAATTATATTCTGTATTTGTTATTCTAATGATTTTGTGCTTTCTGATGCTCCTTTAATATTATTTCTTTCCGTCGTTTATTAAGCGGAGTTTGTTTCTTCAATCTTGTTTCTTTGGTCTTTCTTTTTACTCAGCAGGAACAATCCGATAAGCGTAAAGAACCCGTTGACGATTAAAATTTCAAAGCCAAATTGATACCCATTGAAGAGAGTTTCTGAAAAGTAGCTCAGGATACCGCAAATAATGGGTGAGAGTATAGCCACCAGAGGCACCCATTTGTCCCGAACCTGATACCTGGTGAATAATCCGAAAGTATACAACCCCAGCAAGGGGCCGTAAGTATATCCGGCTACGGTGAAAAGTGCTGATATTACTGCTTCATTGTTTACCGCGTTAAAGATCAGTATAATGATAACCAGAACGACAGACATTCCCACATGCACTTTTTTCCTCAGACGCTTAAGCGGTTTCTCTTTCATGCCTCTTGTGTTAAGAATATCTACCGTAAATGAAGTGGTAAGTGCAGTAAGTGCA
>CAZKNG010000155.1:0-1750 GCA_964554125.1 uncultured bacterium
GCGGCGAGAAAGATCTCGGAGGGATACAGTTTTGATCCTGACAAACCGTGGCAGTTCGAGATGGAGGCCCTGTTCCCGTATCAGGAAACCCCTCATCAGATAGAAGCAACCGAAGAAGTAAAGAAGGATATGGAATCTTCGCGCCTGATGGACCGGCTCCTATGCGGAGATGTAGGTTTTGGTAAAACGGAAATAGCGATAAGGGCAATATTCAAGGCGGTACTCTCGGGGCGGCAATGTGCTTTTCTCGTGCCCACCACCGTACTCGCGATGCAGCACTTCGAGACGGTGAGAGAGAGGTTGAGCGGATTTCCCGTTAACGTTTCTGTTCTAAGCAGGTTTGTCTCAAGGGGCAGGCAGAAGAGGATACTGGAAGGGATAAAGAGAGGAAGTGTTGATATTGTCATCGGGACTCACAGGCTCCTTTCCGGCGACCTGGATTTTTACGACCTCGGGCTGGTTGTTGTGGATGAAGAACACAGGTTCGGAGTAAAACAGAAGGAAGCGTTTAAAAAGATAAAGAAAAATGTTAACATTCTGAGTATGACAGCCACACCTATACCCCGCACACTTAATATGGCACTGTCAGGTATAAGGGATATTTCCGTTATAGACACACCTCCGAGAAACAGACTCCCTATTCAGACGGAGATACTTCCCTTTGATGATCATCAGATTGAGAGAGCCATTATGAGGGAGGTAGACAGGGGCGGGCAGGTTTTCTTCGTGCACAACAGAGTTCAAAGTATTGGTGTAATGGAAGGTTATTTGGAACGTCTGCTCCCGAGCCGTGTAAAAACGGTACACGCGCATGGGCAGATGAGGGGGAAAGAATTAGAGAAGGTCATGTTTGATTTTATGAGGGGAAAGTACGACGTCCTTGTTTCCACTATGATCATAGAGGCGGGGCTCGACTTCCCGAATGTAAACACAATTATAATTAATAACGCCGACAAGTTCGGTCTGGCTCAGCTTTATCAGCTTAGAGGCCGGGTAGGAAGGTCAGACCGAAAGGCCTACGCGTTTCTTCTTGTCGGGGAAAACCGTTCTTTGACTCCCAAAAGTATGGAGAGGCTTAAAGCAATAAGCGAATTTGATTATCTGGGAGCAGGATATAAAGTAGCTCTGAAAGACTTAGAGATCAGAGGGGCCGGAAATATCCTCGGACATCAGCAGTCGGGCCAGATCAACAGTGTGGGGCTGGATTTATACTCCAGGATGCTCAAGAAGGAGGTGGCGAGATTAAAGGGAGAGACTCCGCGCGAGGATGCCGATGTCCTCATTAAATCAAAATCGGACAAGTTCCTCCCGGAGAATTATATATCGGATTCTGAAGAAAGAATGGATATTTACAGGCGTCTGATCAGGGCAACAGATTTAAATCAATTGAACAGCATTGCCGAAGAGCTTTCGGACAGGTTCGGTCCCATCCCCCGAGCCGCCGGGAATCTATTGAGGGCTGTAAATTTGAAAATGCGCGCCCGGGAGGTCGGGATAGTTGAAGCTGACATGAGCCGTGAAGGTGTTCTAAGTGTTGTTTTCAGCGGAAAGGTGAAATTGTCGAAGGGATTATTGGCTGAAATAGCCGGCCAGTTCGAAAACCGGCTGCTATTTAGCTCTGAACCGGAACTCTCGTTGACTGCATATTCAAATTCACCGGAAATCTCCAAAACTGAATTGAAGAAGCAGCGGAGTGGCACAAAAGAGGAAGACTTTGAAAACTTATTGACTATTATGGAGTCGTATGTTA
>CAZKNG010000156.1:0-1733 GCA_964554125.1 uncultured bacterium
AAGCTTAATCCTGAATCAAGGTATACCCGGAATTGTATTAAAGATGATTATCCCTGCCGCCATATATAAAAACCTCACCCGGAAAAGACCGGATGAGGTTAAATGTTATTCTGAGAGGCTTATTATCTTCCAATTTATTTTAAGAATAATAAACCCTTTGACGCAAAGTGATCAGCGATACATCGACTTTATAGCGCCCCAGCTTTCTTCCTCAGATTCAACCACGCAATCATGAGTGATAATACCGTTTGTAACTTCAAAGTTTACACCCATAACATCGATCGACACCCATTCAGGATTATAATCATATACAATATAGTCAAATACATAATGAGTTACTACTTCAGGAACAGGGCATTCTGTCAACAGCGTTTCTCTCATTATGTGTTCAGCTTCAACAAACTCCGGTATACTGGGTATAGGAGGATAATCCGTTCCATATCCAAGATATGACCATTCAGGTGTTGACCAGTTTACGGCGAAGCAGATGTTGCTGGCATCGAGCGGATCTAAAACAACCAGATCGAATTCGATGTGTATTACCTTTCCCCTGTTGAAATCCAAAGGATGATCATAGAACCATTCATTTATCCAGCTCGAATCATACTCATACCACATTCCGCCGTCATATCCGCTTCCTCCGCCTTCTACTATTTCACAATTTGACCCTACTGTTATAAAGAAGGAGTCGTTGATCGCTTGAGCGGCAACATTGGAAGCGACAAAAAGCAGCAAACTAAAACAGATGATAATACCAATTTTCTTCATGTTCTAACCCCCTAAAAAGACTATCTGACACAAACCAAGCTTGTTAATACCTTTTTAAACAAGCTGAAAAAACATACCGGGAAGAATATCTTCCCTCAAAACCTCTTGTTCACCTCCTTTATAATTGAATTTATAAAGTACCCATCCTCTATTTATCCCTCAGTTAAATGCTCTCAGGATAAAAATAACGGTTATATCCTTTTTATTGTCTGTTTGGGATTCTTAGCTTTCTTCTCTAAAACCACCTTCTTTTAATCAATATTATAACGAATAGTTCTGGCTTTATGCAGACTATTATATCACAGAATATGATATATTTCAATTATAAAGATGATTCCGTAGTTTTTATTTAAATATTGTTATATCTGACGAATGCTGACTCGATATCTTATTTTTTTCTACTTGTCTTATAAGTTACTGGCCGGACAAACAGTTAAAAAACTTCTATATTCAGCTGTTTCTTTCTTTAAGATCACGTCAGCCGGTATTTCTTTATCTTGTTCAATAGGCCCTGCCTGGAAATACCCAGAACCTCGGCGCTTTTTGATCTGTTCCCATCGAACTTCTCCAGTATATTCGAAATCATCTCTCTCTCCAGATTATTTACAGCGGCGGGAAGCGTCTTCGCATATTTACAGATATCTGACATATTATCTTCTGTCTTTACCCTTAATTTTTCTGAAAGTGTTTCCTCATTAATGATCCTTCTTCCCCCGTTAAATACAGCGGCTCTTTCCATCTCATTCGCCAGTTCCCTTACATTTCCCGGCCAGTTATAGGACAACATTCTTTTAGCAGCGGAGGCTGAAAGTCTCGACAGCCCCGCATTTTCCCTTTCCGCATGGAGATTAAGAAAATAGGAAGCGAGCAGTAAAATATCCTCCTTCCTTTCCCGCAGTGGCGGAACCAGTATCCTCGTTCCGCAGACGCGGTAAAAAAGGTCTGTCCTGAAGCTTCCCTCCTCT
>CAZKNG010000157.1:0-1634 GCA_964554125.1 uncultured bacterium
GCTGTTGGGCAGGTACTCAGGGCTACCGGCATGAAACAAGATATCCGCAAAACGGAACCCTATGCAGCCTACGATCAGGTAGACTGGGAAATACCCACCAGGGAAGACGGGGATGCTTACTCACGCATCTGGGTAGTAAGGGATGAGATGATCGAAAGCGTTCACCTGATCTTCAAACTGCTGGACAAAATGCCCGGTGGAGAGGTTTACAACAGGGTGCCCAATCCTTTTAAATGGACAATTCCGGAGAAAGAGGCCTATGTCCGATGCGAATCTTCCAGGGGTGAGCTGGGACTTTATCTGGTGAGCAACGGCGGGGACAAACCCTATCGGGCCCATTTCAGAACACCTTCTTACAATCATGGGCTTACTATATTGGAAAAAGCATTGGAAAATGAAAGTATAGCGGATGTTGGTAATATCATGATTAGCTTGTATATAACGGCGCCGGAGATAGACAGGTAAAGTCTCAACTTTAGTATACTTCAATTAAAAGTGCTGAATTTATTATGAAAAAAATTAAATAGGAGGAATAATTATGAAAAAGTCAATCTTAGTTTTAGTTGTTTTTTGTATATCTATTAGTTTGAATTCCACATTAGGGAATGACAATCATTTAATCAGAAAATCAGGAGGTAGGCAAATGGATAATGAAAAGACAAAAATATATACAGTCTTTATGACCGATGGAAGTTACCTAGGAGGGGGCGAAGAATTGTTGGAAGCAGAATCTTTTATAACCAATAAAGATCTTTTGAATAAACTTCGAAGCAAATGTAGTGAAATAGAATTCATTGTAAGAGATCTAACGCATTCTGATATTTCTGCCGAACAAATCTATAATGAATTAGAAAATTTAAAAAAAGAAATAGATGGAATACTTATTATTGGTGACTTACATGGTGAATACAGATTAGCATTCACTGGATTACCTACAATCTTTGTATATAATCTTTTTGATTCGTTGCATACACCTTATAAACTATTTGCTACAGGTGAAGAAGAAGAAAGTATATATGAGGGAAATCCTGAATATAAAAACGGTAAGATCTTAACCGCCCAGTTAGATAGAGGAAATCTCACTACTTCTTCTGAGGGAATGTTAGAAAACCTTATATATAAAATCAAATTGATCCAGGTAATAAAGAAGTTAAAGGAGTCCAGAATTCTTCAGTTATCTCCAAGAGAATATTTTTCCATCGATAATTATCACGGCCATGATAACCAGAAATACTGGCCTGAAGATCATAATAAGCGTTTTAGGCAAGTATTAAAAGAAACGATGGGAACAGAAATTATTAGTGCAGAACCCGAAGAATTTTATACAGCGTACAGTAAAACAGATGAAAAGAAAGCCGAAGATACTGCAGAGAAATGGATGGAGGAAGCGCAAGGGGTATTGGCGGCAAAATCGGAGATAATAAAAACAGCTAGAGCCTATTTTGCTTTCGATGCTTTAATAGAGAAATATAATTGCAATGCCTTATCAACCGTTATGAGGTCGGTAAGTGAAAGTGGAAAATTAGAAGACAGGATGTGGCCAGGATTGGGATTGGAATGTGGATTTAAAACAAGAGGAATTCAGGCTATGTGTCAGGATCATATGAATGTCATGGTAACCGAACTTATAGGAT
>CAZKNG010000158.1:0-1625 GCA_964554125.1 uncultured bacterium
TAACGGGCTGCGGATCGGCGGCAGGCGGCCTGCGAGCTTGCTCGCGGGGCCTACTGTCCGCCGCAGCCTCTTGATGGCCGGCGCGCAGCGACGGGCATCGGGCGGTTGGAAATCCGCAGCCCGATGGCGCGGCGTGCAGCGCCGCCAACAATCCACATTATCCTCTCATTTAGATATTCCTCTTTCAACAATTTTCTCCATAACTTCATCGGCGCAAGCGTCCGCGCCATCTATGTATATAGGGTTTCGGTATATACTGCTATTCAGATATTCTGTCTGTATATAACATATTGATATACTACTCTTAACCCCTTTTGATTTAAAGCGTTATTTCAATATTATAAAATAAATATCTTCTTATACGGTTTCCGTATAAACTCCACTAAATAGTTATAAATTGTCTGCACAATTTCTATAAGAACAACCTTTCACCACCCATCACCACCTGGCTACTATAATAATCACTCAAAATCTATTATCCCGTTACATCTGTTTTGTTATGTTGACCCGCTTTTGGGGCAGTATATAGGCCAGTTTCAGAAATGTCAAATTGGCATCGATTATTTAGAGTTCCCCGGTTTTATATGGGGCAAAGGGGTTTGTCTGAATAACAGTTACAACTGCCCCGGAATTTTTATCAGCAATCTCTGCGCGCGCGTTAACCTAACCTTCTATCTTAGGCAGAAAAGACTTCCCCGGAACAGGAATACAGAGTAACATCTTCTTATGTAAGGGGGAACTATGACGCGCCGCGGGCGGACAATAATAATACTCTGCATTATAATCTTCGTTCTTGCGTTCGGGATATTTATTGCCGGGATCTGGTTTGGATCCCGAGATTTCAGCGACGATTTTTCAGCTATGCGGGGAGAGCTCGGTGAAATAGAAGAACTGGGGAAAGTAAGAGAAAACGGATATATCTGCAAGTCACTAAGATCTATAAGCAGCACCGGCATAACTTTCTCTGCCAGGATCAAAGTGCCCGAAAGAAGGAATAATCCACTTGCCGCTTTGATAGTTCTGGGGGGACTGAGAACCGGGAGGGATATTGTGGATTATATACAAGACCAAAGAGAGATGATCATTATGGCGATCGATTACCCTTATGATGGCAAAAAGGAAGATCTCTCTGAAATAGAGTTTATACTCGCCCTTTCAGATATCCACAAAGCCGTACTAGAGACACCTCCCGCTGTAATGCTGGGAGTAGATTATCTCCTCTTAAGAGATGACGTGGACCCCGAGCGGATTACTTTGATAGGCGGAAGTCTCGGGGCTTTCTTCGTACCTGCCGTTATGGCCTCAGAGGCCAGGATAGACGCGGCGGCGATTCTATTCGGAGCGGGAGACCTTAAAGAACTGATAAAGAACGAAATAGAACTGCCCTTTCCCCTGCCCTGGCTAGGTTCCTCTATAGCCTCTGTTCTAGTCTCTCCGGTAGAGCCGTTGAAGTATGTTGCTGACATATCCCCAAGACCCCTTCTGATACTAAACGGAAAAGAAGACCCGCGGATACCCGCCAAGCTGGCAAAAAAGCTTGAGGATGTCGCAAGAGAGCCCAAGACAGTTGTCTGGCTGGACTGCGGTCATATGGATTTAAAATCTGAGGAATTTCACAGGAAGGT
>CAZKNG010000159.1:0-1595 GCA_964554125.1 uncultured bacterium
GTGGCGAAATATATGTATCCTATGCTGGCTGGTCCAAGGTTGGAAAGGCCGGCAGCGCCGGGGAGGCGATGAGAAAAGCCGAAGCCTATTTGTATGACAAATAGAGAATGTCGTTGTAATATCGGTATTTTCTCTCATCCTGATCGCTACGATTGCCCTTTCCAAAAGGCGTAAAGAAGATAAACATTAACGTTTGCAGAGAACGTGTTAGTATCCACCACCGGGAGCCACCTGGTATCTTAAAGTGATGCGGTTTATTCCCATTGCCCCCTCTAGGAGCTTCTCCCTAATCCGGTAATGCGATCCCCGTCTTTACTGTCTATTCCGACAACTTTATCTTTCTATAGTTATTCGTTAAACCCCGGGCCAGAACAGAGTGGTTTCAGGTCCTAAATATAACAGAGATAATCTTTACGCTGTTCTGATTGATATGGCATCTTTTCAGATGAGGAAACCGTGAAGACTTAAAGCCTTGTTACTGTATATCTTAAGACCTTCATCTCCCCCCGATCCCCACTCTCTGATGATTAAAAGACTGCCCCAGAAAGAGATAATAGTTACTCTTGCTGCCTTCTTCTTCGAACAACTAGGGGGTCATCTTGTTTCTTTTTATTCCCGATGCTATTCGATTTTTTTATTGCAATCCTGCCGAGAATTTGCTACAGATTTTCTGTTTACGGCACCAGAGATTGACAGGCGATCAATACGAGGGATATCTGGGGTCAGCAGGGGTAGTGGAACTATTCATGTTCAAATAAGATATTGAACTACAAACAGTGTTAAAAGGTTCAAATAAATAGTTGACTCTTTCTATTGTGATCGTAAATGCGAGTATTTGTGAAAGATTAAATTGAGGGGGGAACTCATGCTGGAATGTCCATCGTGCGGAAAGACAGCTGAAGAAGGCAAAAAGTTCTGCAAAAAATGCGGCATAGAATTGATTGATCCTGAAAAATGCCTGGAAAATGCTTCTATTGCTCTGAATTCAGGCAAATTCGAAACAGGTATAGAAGCCCTTGAGAAGATACACAAGAAATCGGCATACAAGAAGATCCGGGATATAAGGCTTGTCGAATTACTTATCAGAGCGGACAAGCTGGATGAAGCGTATAACCTGCTGGACGATACAATTTTTTATATTGAAAAATTCAGCTCCGGTGAGATTGACCAGCTTTCAGACCTGGCCATTGAATGCGGAGACAGATATTTTGATCGAAGTGAATATGAAAAATCACTGGAGCCCTACTTATATGCCCGAAAAATTTCCTCTGAAAAGACAGAATTGATAGATATCAGGATTGCGAGGACTAAAATAGAATGGGTTTTTAAAAATATTCACGAAGAGAATTTCAACAAAACAATCGAGATAATCTCTTCCATACCTGACAATATAGAAGATGACAGTATCAAAACCAGGCTTTCTGAAGCTTATAACAAGATAGGGCTATTCTTAATGTCCTCTAACCAACTTCAGAAATCTAAAGCTTTTATTAAAAAAGCAATTTCACTTCAGCCTGACAACTCTGAATACAATGAAAATCATGAAAAAATAAATAAATTGCTTTCTAAAAAATCCAAGAAAAGAAGGAATAAAA